>NZ_JAPMIW010000032.1:0-26117 GCF_033088395.1 Sporosarcina sp. GW1-11
TGCCTCCCGCCATGAGCCAACTAGCGAAAGTCGCGCTAGCTGTCTCATGGCTTCGGCCGACCCCGCAGTTGTGCCTACGCTGGTGAGTACAGTGTAGTTTTAGTGGGCTTTGGTACTTACCGAATTAAACCTTTCAACTTCAATGTACAATACTATTTATTTTCCTAACTGAACGAAGGCGCCTTACAAGCGGTAGGCGGAGCGATGAGACAGAAAGGCGCCCTTCCTTTCTGGCTCATCGCGGGAGCCATCCGCCAGCGCCGAAGTGAGTTCAGTGACAAATTACTTTTCTACATACAGAAGTGGATTGAAGTGTCTTGAACTTACTCAATCCCTAACTAAATTCAAAGAACTATGCCGCCTACATTTACTTACCAAACATAGACAATCGCTAAAGTGAGTTCAGTGACTAACACTCTAGTAATCCTTGTATTCTTTAAAAAATATCCCACCAGATCTTGGCGGCTGAGAGCATGATTAGTACCGCTAGAATTCCTTGCAATACTTTGGTGTTAACTTTGCGACTGGTCTTCACACCAATTGGAGCCGCGATTATGCTCGCTGCGATCATTACTAGCGCTGGGCCATAAGGTACTTGGCCTGTGAAGATTTTTCCTGTTGCGGAACCGACTGATGATAATAACGTAATCGCCAATGACGTAGCAATTGTGACTCGTGTTGGGATCTTTAAAATCACTAGCATGATCGGCACCATAATAAAGGCGCCTCCTGCCCCAACAATTCCTGCTGCTAGACCGACAATAAACGCTGCACTTGAAGCTACGAAACGATTAAAAGTGATGTCTTCTATCGGCATATCATCGAGACCTTTTTTAGGTATAAACATCATAACCGCCGCTATGACTGCAAGCACACCATAGACAATATTTACAGTTGCTTCTGATAGAAAGCTAGAACCCGCGCCCCCGATTACGCTACCGAGTAATACGCTAATCCCCATATATAGCACGAGTGGTTTTAAAATCAAATTACTTTTCCGGTAGGCTAACACACCGGAAAGTGAGGCGAAAAATACTTCAATCGCTGTAATACCGGATACATCATGCGGTGAAAACGCAGTAAAACCGAGCATAGCCGGAATGAATAATAACATCGGATATTTAACGATGGCACCGCCAATTCCCATCATGCCGGAGAGGAACGATCCGACGAATCCAATGAGGAAGATGGTGATGATAAATGTAATACTCATGATGTCCTCCCTTCTTCCCTACAATTGATAAAAGAGAGGGTAATAAATCCCCCTCTTCTTAATTTACCCTTTTTGAATCCAAAATTTAAAGATATCCGACTCCTGTTGTTGGTCGGTGATTTGATGGTTGCCTGATGCTGCCCATGCAGTTAGGTCTGCTACGGATCCTTTATCTGTTGTGTGGATTTCTAGGATGTCGCCTACTTGTAGGTCTTTCATTGCTTTCTTGGCACGTACGATTGGCATAGGGCATGCTAAACCTTTAGCGTCTAAGAATGTTTTTGAAGTCATTTATATCTTCTCCTTTTAATTAACTTTTTAATTTTTGTTGGATCGTCGCTCGACTTTTTTACGGTACTGAAGTTCGTGAAGGTCAGCTTCCTATCAACGCTGCGGCACGTGGGGGATTGCCTCCCGCCATGAGCCAACTAGCGAAAGTCGCGCTAGCTGTCTCATGGCTTCGGCTGACCCCGCAGTTGTGCCTACGCTTTTGATTGCAGTGTAGTTTGGGTAGGCTTTAGTACAGCGTAAAATTCACTTTTAGACTTCAAGTACTATGCTACTTGCTTTTCTACACTAAACGAAGGCGCCTTACAAGCGGTAGGCGGAGCGATGAGACAGAGAGGCGCTCTTCCTTTCTGGCTCATCGCGGGAGCCATCCGCCAGCGCCGAAGTGGGTTCAGTGACGAATTACTTTTCTATATACAGTAGCGGATTGATGTGTCTAGGACTTACTACTAGTTAGTAATGTGTCGTCGCTCGACTTTTTTATGGTACTGATGTTAGTAAAGATCAGCTTTCTCTCATGGCTTCGGCCGACCCCGCAGTTGTGCCTTCGCTTTTTTGAGTACAGTGTAGTTTTGGTAGTCTTTAGTACATAGTAAAATTCACTTTTAGACTTTGATGTACTATGTTACTTACTTCCCCCCTCAATAAACGCAGGCGCCTTACAAGCGGTAGGCGGAGCAATAAGACAGATAGGTGCCCTTCCTATCTGGCTTATTGTGGGAGCCATCCGCCAGCGCCGCAGTGTGTACAATGATGAATTACTTCACTTTATAAAGAAGAGGATTGAAGTGTCTAGAACTTACTAAATCCCTTACTAACTTTTCCGGTACTGAAGGTAGTAAAGATCAGCTTTCTATCATCGCTTCGGCACGTGGGGGATTGCCTCCCGCCATGAGCCAACAAGCAAAAGGCGCTAGTTGTCTCATGGCTTCGGCCGACCCCGCAGTTGTGCCTTCGCTTTTTTGAGTACAGTGTAGTTTTGGTAGTCTTTAGTACATAGTAAAATTCACTTTTAGACTTTGATGTACTATGTTACTTACTTCCCCCCTCAATAAACGAAGGCGCCTTACAAGCGGTAGGCGGAGCAATAAGACAGATAGGTGCCCTTCCTATCTGGCTTATTGCGGGAGCCATCCGCCAGCGCCGCAGTGGGTTCAGTAACGAATTACTTCACTACATACAAAAACGGATCGATGTGGCTAGAACTTACTGAATCCCTTACTTACTTCAACGTACTATGTCTTCCTAAACGCAGGCACATCGCAAGGGGTTGGTCAGACATACTCGATCTATTATCTCACCGCACAACGATTTGGGCCGATTTCCATTTCGCGTTGGGTATCATCATCTGGAGTAATTTTACCCATGTTGGTTTGACGAATTTCTTGGTAGGCGTTTGGTTGTGGTGGTAGATTGCCAGTTACGAGCTCTCTGAATTGCTCTTCGTCTTCGATGTTCAAGCCGTGGTTACGTTCGTACAATACCCCTAGCTTCTCGTAAACGCTACCGTCTTCGTTTAACTCTTCTATAATCATGAAGTGAGCAGGTAAGACGGTTAGGTCTTCTGATAACTCTTGGTAGCGTGTGTATAATGATTCGCGCAAATCGCTTACCCAATCGTCTGCCAAGCCCGCTAAGTCAGGGCGTCCTATGGAATCGATGAATAAAATATCGCCTGTCATTAAATAGCTATCGTCGACGATAAATGAAGTGGATCCGATTGTATGACCAGGAGAATAAAGTGCTTGGATATCAATCTTCGTTTCTCCGATTTGAATGAATGTATCCCCTTCAAGTGCAGCATATTCAAATGTCACTTTTTCTGCATCTTTCGGTGGTAACCAATACGTCGCCCCCGTTGTTTGTGCAATTTTTCGGCCACCTGAAATATGGTCTGCATGTAAATGTGTGTCTAAGACATGTGTAATTTTCACACCTTTTTTCTCAGCAAACTCCGTGAATATGTCCGTCATGCGTGTCGCGTCTATAATTGCCGCTTCTCCTCCAGAAGTGACCATATAGGAAAGGCACCCTTTACCGATGCGAACGAATTGATACAGTTCACCGCCAGATTGTAAATCTGCAACTTTCACTGGCTCCAAATGCTCGCTCCACGCTTTCATTCCACCTGATAAATAAGAAACCGGAAATCCTTCGTCTTCGAGAATTTCAGCGACCATGATTGAAGAACCTTCTTTTGCACATACTACGAGAATCTCCTGATCTTTCGGTAGTTGATCCGCAATTTCTTCTGCCCCATCGAGCAATTCAAAGTACGGCACATTCAAATGACGAACTTGCTCCCCTTCGATCTTCCAATCTTCAAATGCATCTTGGTTTCGTACGTCTAGAATAAATAAAGGCTCTTTTGAAATTATCTTTTTAGCAACCTCGCCTGCTTGAACTGTTCTCATCATTTCATACCCCCTATTGTATTTTCTATTTCTCCGTCCCATGTGGACATACCAGGAATAACATTAGTGACACATTCAAATCCTGCAGCCATTAGCTTTTGGCACGCCATGTCACTACGATTACCTGTGCGGCAAACGACATATAGCTTATGTTCTTTATCTAAATATTGCATTTGCTCTTCCAGTTGACCTAGTGGAATGGATAGGGCACCAGGTATATAACTGAAAGCATATTCAGCAGTTTCTCTCACATCGATTAGCACCGCTTTAGGATGTTCCAAACTTTCTAGAAGTTGTTTATTATCCACTGTGAATGGATAAACTGTCTCTAGTTTGTCGCCACTGTCTGCCTTTCTGACAAAGTGACGCCAGATGCCATTTTCCTCTACGTTTCCCACGTATTGATGCCCTGCACTTTCAGACCACGCGCGTAAGTCAGCAGTTGTTCCCGAATCAGTTGACTGGACTTCGAGTACTTGCCCTTCCTCCATGTCCTTTATCATCTTTCTCGTCTTCACAATTGGCATCGGACAAGCTAAACCTTTCGCATCCAATACTTTATCTGTCTGAATCATTGGTTTCCTCCTATACACCCAGGGGTATATTTTTTAGTAAAAAAATTAAATGAACAAGTTTACATGACCGTTTTGTGCTTCACCTAAGTAAGCAGCCACGCCGCCATACTCGACTTCCTCAAGAAGTTCCTCTTGACCAAGTCCAAGTAAATCCATTGTCATTGTACAAGCGATCAGTTTGACGTCCTGTTCTACTGCCATATCCATTAGCTGTGGTAATGTCATCGCGTTATGCTTTTTCATCACTTGTTTGATCATCTTTGGACCCATTCCAGCAAAGTTCATTTGAGAAAGACCCATTTTATCGGCACCACGTGGCATCATCTTTCCAAATGCTTTTTCAATGAAGCTTTTATTGCTTTTGATCGGTTCATCTTTGCGCAATGCGTTCAATCCCCAAAATGTATGGAAAATGGTTACTTCGTGATCGTAAGCAGCTGCTCCGTTGGCGATAATATAAGCAGCCATCGCTTTGTCGTAATCTCCACTAAATAACACAATCGTCGTTTTCTTTTGTTCAGTCATATTCCCGTTCCTTTCTACTTACCTAATTTTCCATCTGTATACCTACAGGGGTATATTATATGTTATAAAAAAAGAGTCAAGCATTATTCTCATCGACTCTTTACAAGCAAGTCCACCGCTTCATTAATAATCGATTCATGTGTGCGATCATCTGTTTCATCCAGATTCTCCATACAAGCGATTAAATTGGTACTGACCACGACACCGATTGTTCGATCAATCGCGGAACGACTGGCGGATAATTGGGTGATGACTTCTTTACAGTCCTTGCCTTCTTCCATCATACGCAAGACGCCTTTGATTTGACCTTCAATGCGCTTTAACCGATTTTTTACTTTGTCATCGTATTCCATTTCTCTCACCGTCCTTTTCATTACCCTTATCATATACCCCTCGAGGTATAATGTCAACAGAAGAGTTTAGGAACTAATTTTGCACATAATTATTCGACAGGTTTCTACTATTCTGAAATTATTAGCGAAATGTGTTATACTAGTTATAGTAAGCTATTGTACGTTTATTCCACCTGTCCATGACAGGTGAGATTCTTATAATGAAGGAGTTGATTTGAATGGCATTCCCACGTAAAGATCGTCCAGTTTCCGATTTTGTAGCATCACGACATATTGATGAAGTCATATCTTTCAACCGTAATGATCATGAAGTTTCTGGAACTATCTTCAAAATCCTTGAAAACTCCGTCATCGTCAAAATTTCTGATGCAGATGCAGAGCAAATTGGTGCAGCTTCCAATATGACTGTTGTCGCACACAAAAACTACACAGTTGTATAATTTTTCTTAATGCCTTGCAACTTACTTGCAAGGCTATTTTTTTGTTCAAAAAGGGCTTCTAGAAATTTCAATCACGGAATTTACATGATATAATTTTATCAATCACAAATTATGATAGAAGGAGTGTCCAATATGCAGATAGAAGAGCTAAAAACATTTATCGCTGTAGTAGATAGTGAAAATTTCACAAAGGCCGCTCGCGTATTAAAGATTGCACAGCCTACAGTTAGTCTACACGTTAAAAATTTGGAGTCTACCTTGCAGACACCTCTACTTACGCGGACATCACGCAGTTTCAAAGTAACCGCTGCGGGACAACTTTTATATGAGCGTGCACTTGAACTCATTGACTTAGCAGATCGCACCAAGGTTGAGTTGACTCATCAGCAAAAACGACTAAAAGGCCCTTTTCGAATCGCAGCTACTCCTGTCATTGCGGAAGGCATTCTACCAGATGTTCTCACACGACTACATGCAAAGTATCCTGAGTTACAAGTTGAATTGAGTGCTGTGGAGTCACATATGATTGCCGACCTATTACGTAAAAGAAAAGCGGATGTCGGCTGTAGTGATATAGAAGAGTTATCTTCAGCAAATGTATTTATGGAAGATGAATTACTACTAGTCGCTTCCTCCAACCATCCGTTAGCACACAAGAAAAGTTCTTCAATTCTAGATTTACAGAGTGCATATTGGATTTTACCGAGTACAGAAGATATGAGTCGTACACTCATCGACCGTTCATTACATCAATACGGTGTAAAACCTAATTATGCCATCGTCAATTCACCGGAAAGCATTAAACAATCCGTTTTAAGCGGTCTCGGTATCGCATTTTTATCTCGACATAGCTGTAAACGGGAAATAGAACGTGGTGAACTAGCCGTTTTGAATTACAAAGTATCACCGATCCGACGTCCATTCTATACGCTTACTACGAAACAATCAGCTACTACACAAGCTTTTTTAGATGAACTAGACGCTTATTGCCGGTTATGGAAGCCTTAATCTAGCGCAGTAGATAACTGCTCGTCCAACAATAACCAACCAAATACCGTTCCAAAGAATGGTGCGGCTTCTTCAGTATTTTTACAACTATCGCCATAATGACATTTGCAATAGAAAAACGCAGGGCTGCTAGTAGCAATGGTGAAGAGTATTCCAGTCCAATTTTGTCGATCGCAAAAATAGTTTATTCATATTGCTACTTCTTTTCTGCCCGCTTAATTGAAGATACATTTTTCGTAAGCGGCAGCTGCATACGGCCGATTAATGCTTCAATAGCAGGCGGCATATAGCGGCTCTTTAAATACGTTAAGTAGACAGTTCGTTTTAGACTTTGTGAATCAATCATTTTGATAACGAGCGATTGATCCACCCGATTATCAAAATACTTATGAGGAATGATAGAAATCCCGATATTTGCTCTAACTAATTCTATAATAGTTTCAAAACGTTCTACTTCATATTGGATGTTTAAGCGAATCCCTTCTTCATTACATACGGTAATGATATCCCGCCTCGTCTGGAAACCGTCGCTTGTAATAATAAATGGCTCATCTTCTAAATCAGCTAGCGTTAACGACTCTTTACTTGCAAGTAAATGCCCTGGGTGCATAATAATAGCTAGCCGCTCTTCATAAAGAGGAGTCGTCAGAAATTCGGGTGAATCAATAAAATGATTGGTCAAGCAAGCATGAACTTTGTACTGACGAAGCAATCGCTTAACATCTTCTAAGCTTAATACTTCAATGAGTTTTACTTTCATCGAAGGAAACGCTTGCTGGTACCAATGTAAAATAGAAGGAATCCAATTTTTCACGGATTCAATCATACCAATTTGAACTTTTCCACTACCATTCCACTTCACTTCTTTAATTTCTTGCTGTAATATATCTGCTTCATTGAGAATGTGTAATGCACGTTCATAAATGACTTTGCCTGAATCGGTCAACTGAATTTTTTTCGTCGTTCGCTCCAACAGGCGAAAGCCCACTTCTGTTTCTAAGTTCTTAATTGCTTTACTTAAAGACGGTTGAGATAAATGAAGTTTCTTCGCTGCTTCTGAAAAACTGGACTGCTGAACGACCATGACAAAATACAGTAATTGCTTAATTTCCATATAACTCTCCTCCATCTATAACTAAAAGGCATAAATCTATGAGAAAGATGTATTAGAATTAATAAATGCAAACCTTTATAATTACTGTAACATGACGGAAAGGATGAAGTATATTGTTAATTCAAACTGATAAAACTAACTGGTCCGGCCGTACGGATAGTAAAACTAATAGATCTGCATTTCGGATGCATCAAATTGTACAACTTTCCGAGTTAAAAGAAAGCGTTACCAATAAAACTTGTGCACTAATCGGCTTTTCATCTGAGGAAGGGGTTCGTCGTAATAACGGGCGATTAGGCGCTGCTGAAGGGCCAAATGCTCTTCGCAGTGAGTTGGCAAAACTTCCTTGGCGTATGCCGGCTGAATGCCAACTGTTCGATATGGGTACGATAGTTTGTGAAGGAACTCAACTAGAGAGCGCACAAGCCGAGCTAGGTGCCGCTGTTCGACAGTGTCTTGAAAAAAATGCGAATCCTGTCATTTTAGGTGGCGGTCATGAAACAGCATACGGACATTACTTAGGTGTACGAGAATTTATCGGACCAGATGCAAAGCTTGGCGTGATTAATATCGATGCGCATTTTGACTTACGGAGCTATGAAGAACAACCATCTTCGGGTACGATGTTCAAGCAAATGCTCGATACAGATCCGAATGTTGAATACTTAGTGCTCGGTATACAGGAATTTGGAAATACCGACATTCTATTCCAAGAGGCCGATGCACAAGGTGTGTCGTATGTGCTAGAGCAGGAGATTTCTTCGGGTCATATGGACGATACTTTACAAAAAATCGCCTTTTTTATTGAACAACAGGACTATATTTTGTTAACTTTATGCTCTGATGTCTTGAATGCGGCAGTTGCACCAGGTGTGAGCGCACCTTCACCCTTTGGATTGGACCCTTTAACTGTACGCTCATTCATACAAATGGTCGCATCTCATGAGAAGGCCCTTTCATTCGACATTTCAGAAATTAATCCAGCACTTGACCAGCAAAACCAAACGGTCAAACTAGGTGCATATTTAACAAATGAAGCAATCGTTGCATTGCTGGGAGGTCGAACCACATGACATTGGAGCTTAACCAAATCACGACACTATTTTTAGCATTGGCTCTTTTAACGATTGGAACGATACTGGTACGTAAAATTGGCTTTCTTCAGAAGTTTTGTATTCCCGCCCCTGTTGTTGGCGGGTTGCTTTTCGCAATTTTGGCGACTTTTTTGAAATACTTCGACTTACTTAGCTTTCAATTAGACACGTCACTGCAAAACTTATTTATGCTAACATTTTTCACAACAGTTGGTTTAGGCGCAAGCTTTAGCCTTATCCGTCTAGGCGGAAAACTACTTATTATTTACTGGGTAGCTTGTGGATTTTTAGCATTGGCTCAAAATGCCATCGGCGTCTCGATGTCTTACTTATTTAACATACATCCATTAATCGGTATGATGGCTGGTGCTGTATCCATGGAAGGCGGTCATGGTGGAGCTACTGCGTATGGACAAACGTTAGAAGGTTTAGGCATTGATTCCGCACTTTCAATCGGTATTGCAGCCGCAACATTCGGCCTCGTCGCAGGTGGTTTAGTTGGCGGACCTATCGTTAAGCACCTAATCAAAAAACATGACTTGAAATCTACAGAAGTAGAGCATGAAGTAGCTTACTCTGCAGAAGCACACGAACCAGCGATCAATACGGATAATTTCTTGACGCAAGTATTGCTCATCACTCTTTGTATCGCTGGCGGTACATTCATAGGTGATCTATTTTCTAGTGCTACTGGTTTTGTGATGCCAGGTTATGTGGGTGCGATGTTTGTCGCTGTTATCGTACGAAACGTTGTCGATCGATTCAAGGGCGACGCTGTTCATATGACGAGCATCAACTTAATCGGCGATGTGTCGCTTGGTATTTTCTTATCGATGGCATTGATGAGCATTAAGCTATGGGAAGTTGCAGATTTGGCATTGCCATTGCTAGTCATCGTCTTCGTACAAGTTCTATTCGTTGTTTTGTTCGGTATTTTTATCCTCTTCCGTATTCTTGGCAAGAATTACGATGCAGCAGTTATGGTTGCGGGTTTTGCAGGACACGGTCTGGGAGCTACGCCAAACGCTATGGCTAACATGGCGGCAGTTACGGCTAGATATGGTCCATCACGCAAGGCGTTCTTGATCGTACCTATTGTCGGTGCGTTCTTAATAGACGTCGTGTCCATGCCGATTATTATTACTACGATTAATATATTTAGTTGATGTAGACAGAGTATTGGTAAGTGGAAATATACCGTTACGTTGCGTTTCAGGCGGACGCGTTCAGGAGGGCCCGCGGTGAGCCAACCGGTCGCAAGCTCCCCCTGGTTGTCTCTCTTGTCGGGCTGATCCTCCCTGAGTCGCCGCCTTACACTCCACTTCACTAGTGTCTTGTCCTTATGCTAGAAAGTGAAATAGGCAGTTTTATACTTAGATATTTCATTTAAACTTAAAAACTACAGAACAGTAACTAAGTCGTATTATAGCTACAATGATATCTTAAAGTACTTGTAATCAACTTATAGGATTGAAACGGTAGACTGATGCTTCTTGGGAATTAGCGCACACATGGGACCCCAGATTGAGCGAAAGAAGTTGTGAAGGACGGCTTTTGTGAGTAAAAGTGTAGCGTTAGGAGCATGATTTTGCTTTAAATAACGAACCGCTCACTTTCCACTTACCTATTTTCATCAGCAAACGAAGAACCGGAGCTTTCCGGTTCTTTTTGCGTTCGTTTTGGGCGTAATTGGATCGATGTTCTGTTAAACTAAAAACACAAAATCACATCTTGGAGAGGGGTTTTCTTAAATGAAAGAACAATTGATTGAACGTTTGATCCGTTACGCAAAAATTGATACACAATCTGATGCAGACTCTATGACAACGCCGTCTACGGCAGGTCAGTGGGATTTATTGTATATGTTAGAGAAAGAACTAGCGGAGATTGGGTTGGAGGAGATTTCGCTCGATGACAACGGCTATTTATTCGCGACGTTGCCGGCTAATACAGACAAAAAACTGCCGACTGTGGGCTTCTTGGCGCACGTGGATACGGCGACGGACTATACAGGTACGAACGTCCAGCCGCAGCGTATAGACAACTACGACGGTAAAGATATTTCGTTGAATGAATCGACGACTATGACTGTACAGGCATTTCCTGAGCTGAATAATTATGTCGGTCATACATTAATTACTACGGACGGCACGACATTGCTTGGAGCGGATGATAAAGCAGGCATCACCGAAATCATGACGGCCATGCAATACTTAGTGGAACATCCGGAGATTAAACACGGTAAAGTCCGTGTTGGCTTCACTCCAGATGAGGAGATTGGACGTGGCCCACATAAGTTCGATGTGGAGCGATTTGATGCCGATTATGCGTATACAATGGACGGTGGTCCACTTGGTGAACTGCAATATGAAAGTTTTAACGCAGCGGGTGCAGTACTCACATTCCACGGAACGAATGTGCACCCAGGGACGGCTAAAGGTAAAATGGTTAACTCTTTATTAATTGCCGCAGAGTTCCAAGCAGCAATGCCAGCTAATGAGATCCCACAAGAAACAGAGCATTACGAGGGATTCATTCATCTGATGGAAGCAGAAGGCACGGTAGAGAAAACTACGTATCAGTACATTATTCGGGATTTTGACCGCCAAGCGTTTGAAGCGCGAAAGCAGTTAGTTTCAGACACTGTATCTCGTCTTCAAGAGAAGTACGGTGAACATGCGGTGGAACTTTCATTAACTGATCAATACTTTAATATGGGCGAAAAAATTGAACCTGTTATGGAAATCGTTGATGTTATTGCGGATGTCTATCGTACTCTTGGTATCGAGCCGAAAATTGAGCCAATTCGTGGTGGGACTGATGGATCACAATTATCGTACATGGGTATGCCTACTCCGAATATTTTCACAGGTGGGGAAAATTACCACGGCAAGTATGAATTCATCTCAGCCGATAACATGGTACTTGCGACACGAGTGATTATCGAAGCTTTACAACTTCTAGAGCAACGAGGATAAAATATGAAGGCCATTGGAATCGGCATTCTATCTTCACTTTTTTTGCGGTTACCTTTGTCTTGCAACTAAATAAAAGGGCGATCCAAGAAAGTCATGTGATGATGACTATCCGGGTCGCCTTTTTTCATACTTTACGTTCTTTAACTTGTTGTAAACTACGCTTTTTAAACAGTTGCGGTTTCGTTTCTGACAATATAATTGCAGTAAATATTAGCAACGCACCGAGGAACATACGGAACGTCAGCACTTCATACGCAAGTGCGACAGAAAATGCCATACCCCATACCGACTCGGTCGAAAGAATAATTGCCGCCTTCGTTTCGGATACATATTTCTGCCCAACTGTTTGCATCAAAAATGCGATTGTCGTTGAGAAAACAGCCAAATAAAGCAAAGAACTTATTCCGGTTGGGTCCATTGAAAAAGATGTCTCGCCTAATAATATGACCGCCATACAGCTGACCACTGCTGCCACAGCCATCTGCAACAGCGTTAATAACACCGCGTCTTCTGTACGTACAAACTTCGCTGTATAGAAAATATGGAACGCAAACATGACGGCACACCCTACTGTTAGAATGTCTCCCACATTAACACTTGAAGACCATTGCAACGACAGTACCGCTACCCCAACTAGCGCCAAAACAGCACCGAATAATTCGAATGTATCGAGTTTACGCTTATATATTATGAAAGCGATAAATGGCACGATGACCACATTCACGCCCGTTAAAAATGCATTTTTTGAAGGTGTCGTAAATTGCAGTCCGACCGTTTGTAGCGCAAATGCTGTATACAGCAGCAAGCCGAGCAACGCCCCTTTCCATAATACCGACTTGTCCACTTGACGCAGACGTTTATAGAATATGAGCCCAAGTAACACAGCACCGATCGTAAACCGCACGGCTAAAATTTGATACGGTGAGTAATGACCTAATGCCGTCGCACTCATCACAAAGCCGCTACCCCAAATGATGGCGGTAACCAGCAAGCCCATTTCACCTATATATTTTTTCATACTATCCCCCATGTTTCCGCTTATTAGTCGTATTAGTTTATCATGAAATGTAGCAGGTATGTAGTAAATCTTACATAGTAAAAACCCCTGCCTCTGAAATAGAAGCAGGGTTAGCTGAGAGTTGGGGATGCGGAAGGATACCGTTTCACAGCATTCAGGAGGGTCCGCGGTGAGCTAACCTTAAAACCGATGCTCCTAACGCTTCACTTTTACTCGCATATGCGTAGCGTTGAAAGTAAATCTTTTCTCTAAATTCCGAACTACTCGCTAATTATCGACTTTCAACTCATTCCTCATACAGCCCAATTTCTTTGATTGCTCGTTCGACCAGTGATGGATCTACGGACTTGTCGAAATCAATTTCTCCTCGAATGGCACCGTTTGCTTTATACGTCTCATACTGCTTTTTAATATCATCGATGAACATCTTGCCATTCGGATCAAGTCCCGTGACGAAAACTCGCTCCCATAACTCAGGATCCTTGAGCGCTGTATGTTTCACCATAATATTAATCACTTCTTCTTTTCCATCATCTTTAAAGAACGCGTCGTTATAATCACGCACACCTTTCAAATAGGCGGCCATGAAACGTAGTGATAGTTCTTCATTTGCCATGAATTGTGGTGAGGCTAAAACCATTGCGATTTGTGATTCTGGTGCATAATCGGTCGCATCACCGAAACGAACGTGGAATTTATTATGGATACCTTGGGCGATTAACGGTTCAATATTGAGCGCTGCGTCAATCGTTCCCGAATCGATGGCACCTAGCATAGCACCAAAGTCTGCAATGTGGACATATTCCACATCATCTTCCGTCAAGCCAGCATGCTTCAACATTTCCTCATAAATATAGCCGTCAATGGAGTTACGTGAAGAAACAGCAATTCTCTTCCCTTTAAAATCGCTATACTCTTTGATTTCATCGACCATATGATTACCGATAACGAAACTGAAATACGATTTACCTGGCATATTATGACCTTTATCAGCAATAATTCGAACGTCAATCCCTTGTGCAATTGCATTAAAGAATGAAGCCGTGGACACGCCCCCTGCGATATCGACTTCACCCGCCGCTAATGCCGGTAACATATCATCACTATTGGCAAAGTCCGCGAAGTCTACTGCAATATTATAGTCCTCAAAATACCCCTTCTCTTTCGCAATATAGAACCCCGCCCCGGAAGCTGCACCGTCCTCAGCGATGAAAATTTTCGCGCGTTTTTCAAGTGGTGCTAAATCACCGGACTTTGGATTCCCATCATTCGTCACCGGTTGTACCGTTTCTTTCGGTGAACATGCGCCCACTACTAATACCACTGCAAGCATCGTGATCCAACCTACTTTTCTAAGCCACTTCCCCACATCATCTCTCCTTTTATCGTTAACTCTTTATTGTTTACTCTCTTGATTTCAATACTTCTTCCTGTAGATGATGCCAAATCTCAAGGAAGACCGCTGCCATTTCAGGATCCTTTCTAATATCTTCAATTTTCCGGGGCCTTGGCTTATCTATCGTAATCTCCGCAATGATTTTCCCAGGTTGTGCACCCATCAACAGAATACGATCACTCAGCAGTAATGCTTCGTCGATACTATGCGTAATAAATAGTACCGTCTTTTTCGTCTCAGCCCAAATATTCAACAGTTCTTCTTGTAAGATGAAACGATTCTGTTCATCCAGCGCACCAAACGGTTCATCCATCAACAAAATCTCTGGATCATTGGCAAATGCTCTAGCGATACTGACACGCTGTTTCATGCCACCTGATAATTCTTTTGGGTACAATGATGAAAAACGTTCAAGTCCTGTTTTCTTCAAATAATAATTCGTCCGTTCATCTACAAAGGCTTTCGGTAATTTGCGCATTTTCAAACCAAACGCTACATTTTCTCGGACCGTCAGCCATGGAATGACTCCACGTTCTTGAAACACCATAGACTGTAGCGGTCGATCCTCACTTTCTGTTTCAATCGTGAAGCTGCCTACGCTCGGTTGCTCAAGGCCCGCCAAAATCCGCAGAAGCGTCGTCTTGCCGCAACCACTTGGCCCGACTAGGCAGACGAACTCCCCTTCATTAATGGTTAATGAAATATCTTCCAACGCAATGACACTGCCTTGTTTTTTATAAAAAGCTTTCATCAAGCCATCCACCGTAATTTTAGGGTTCCTCTCCATCTCATTCACCTCCATGGCAATAACTTATTTTGAAGGGCACGTAAGAAAAGCGAAAATAAATAGCCGAAAAAGGAGATGAGAATTAGACCAACATACATTTCAGGTAGTAAAAAGGCTTTATAGGAAGTCCATATCAAATAACCAATACCCGAAGTTGCCCCCATCATTTCTGCTGCTACAATCGTCAACAGTGCAATAGCCTGCCCCATTTGAATGCCTTCAAGCATGACGGGCAAAGATCCTGGAAGAGCGATTTTAAAAAAGAAGTTCCAGCGACTTGTCTGGTAATTATTTGCGACATCCAAATAAATCTTGTCGATGTTCAAAACACCGGCAGCCGTATTGATGACGACAGGGAAAAATACACTACCCGCAATCGTCACGACTTTCGATAAATCCCCGATGCCAAATAAAATAATGATGATCGGCAATAATGCCAACGTAGGAATCGGCATAAGTGCCATGACAATCGGTTGAACAAAATGCCGAATCGGAGAATATAGACCCATTAGCAAGCCTATAATCACGCCCGGAATTACACCCGCCAAAAATCCGATGAAAATTCGATACAGTGACACGCCGACATGTTTCGCCATCATTCCGCTCATGATCATTTCATAAAACGTTTGAACAATTCTACTAGGAGGCGGAAAAAATCGAATATCCAACATACCAGTTCTAGACATTACTTCCCACAGCAACAAAAGGAATATAGGAGAGACAATCGTCAATAATTGCTTTCCTCGTTCTTTCCTCTGCCTTCGCTTCCACTCCCGCTGTTCAACTTCAAATGATTCATCGCGAGCAAGTTGTTTATTGTTCACACTTCACCACCTCTTCACTGCCTATTGTATGTAATCGCCTAGTGAAGTGGTTGGGCTTGCGCATCAAACCAAATGGGTAGATGAACTAGTTGTTTAACCTAAATTTTTTGATTATACTAACTCTATGAATACACTTACAGCAGATCAAATCAGAGAATTGAATAGTTACAGTATTTACGTCGACACACCACAACATCCCGTGTTTACTATGGCTGATTTGCAAGACCACACAAAAATTGCAGACTTGATTCAAGTCATAAAGACGGTCAGTCAGAGTCCAGATGAAGTCGTTGCGGCTTCCTACTTCATGCGTCGAATCGGCATGTTTTTTGCGATGCAGTTATATAATCTTGCAGCCTATGATGAACTATGGAGTGGGGCAAATGAGAATTTACGTTTCGGTGTAGTCGAGGAGTTTGGCAATCGAACGATCAGTATGTTTGTGGAGGCGCGCGATTGGCAGATGGTTGAAGACGAGGACCGGCAAGGACGTATTCAACGTCTTTTAGAAGATGCACATGCAGTTATAACTTCTTTACGCACAGTGGTTCCTCTCTCCCCACTAACCGCTTGGGAAAATATTTTCGGCTTCTTGTTATGGCAATACCATGTGTTATTATCAGATCCCGGTAGCGAAATGGAAGCACGAAATGATTTGGAAATATTAAAAGACGATGAAGTATGGTCTGGTATTCACATTCACTCACGATTCGCCAGTTATTTGAATGGTTCGGAACCTTCTGCTTTACTGAACACTACCGTACGTAAAACTTGTTGTTTTTCAAAAGACGTTCCTGGCTTGATGCGGTGCGGTTTTTGCCCATTACTATAAGAAACAGGCACAGCCCACATTGCATCCCAAATATTTGTATGAATAATCGGGAATCCGTTAATGTGTGCTACATCCTTTTTTTCATTCGGATGTGTCAGTTACTTAGATTTATTCCCAAGAACAGACGAAAAAACCTCCTAGTCATTGAAGACTAAGAGGTCCAGCTGTAGCCACTATACTTCTTTCGTGGCTACTTCACCAATTTCTTTTCGCATTTTATAAACGTTCTGCACAATGACTTTACCGACTGCATAGGCAGGTACAGCTACTAAAATTCCAAGGAATCCCGCAAGACTTCCTGCCACGAGTAATACCGTTATGACAGTCAGTGGATGGATATCGAGTGATTTCCCCATAACGTTTGGTGTAATTAAATTACTGTCGATCTGTTGTGCGACCAACGTCACCACACCAACCCAGATGACCAATTTCGGATCTTGTAAATACGCGATTAACAATGCAGGCGCAACTGCAATCCATGGACCAATGAATGGAATTAAATTCATGAATAGCGCAAGCATTGCCAATAGCAATGCATACTCTAGCCCGATAATGAGATAACCGATAAATATAATCGTCGCGAGAATGGCACTGATGAGTAGCTGTCCTTGGATATAAGAACGCAATACACTATCGATATCTGAAAGTGTTTTCTTCACCCACTCACGGCGCTGTCCTGAAAATAAATTATAGATTTTCGGTGCAAATTTCTCATGATCTTTTAACATGAAGAAGAAGAAAAATGGTACGAGTAATAATAAAACAACTGCCTGTACGAAAGATTGGATGAAGTGGATAAACCATGTACCAAACTTCACCGCAAAAGACTGAATCGATTCGATGGCCGAGTTCAAGGAGTCTTGTAACCCTTCTGGTAAATTATCCTTTTGATTGATTACTTCATTCTTCAATTGATCTAGTTGTTGCGTGATCGCAGGTCCATTATTCACTAGATTATTTACTTGTTTCGTAACGATTGGACCGATCAGTGCAACTAAAATCCAAAGAACTGCTACTAATATGAGAATGACAGAAACAATACTTCCCCATCTAGGCAATCCCTTTTTTTCTAAGATACGTTGAATCGGCTCTGTCATGTAGTACAGCAGACCACCAAAGATCAATGGCATAATAATCGTCTGTAAGATAATGCCGACTGGTTTAAAAATATAATTTACTTCCAAAAAGTACTTAGTAATTAAAAGAGTAAGTAAAATACCGATACCGGCTTGGAACCATACCTTCTTTGTCATATTCTCACTTCCCCTCCTTCAAAAATATGTAGTTAGCCTTAGTATACGTTGTTGAGCCGTCCCTGTCGAAACTTCCCCTCAATCTGTTGCTATACAATAGTTCACAAATTCTGCACTGTATTGTAACAATTGCTGTCTAGCTATAAGAATAAACCACAATTCCCCTTGTCCTAGCCTTCTTTTATAGGTAAAATGGGTCTGTCTTGGAAAGAATGCAAATTCCTCCAGAAAAACAACTTAGAAATGAAGGGATATTATGTTACAACAAACTTGGAATCGTCTTTGGGCATTACACGATCAAGTAAAAGATGTATTCCGTTTCTTCACCGCGCCCAATTCTTCGGAAATGGCAAAGGGTGGAGACGGTGGAAAAACAATTGGTGTACAAAATGAAGGTGGCGGTAGGGACTCCCGTAGCTATTCAGCTACACAGCTCATTGGGTTGATACTCGGCCCATTATTGTTTTCCCTTATTTTACTCTTTTTCAAACCTGTTGATTTATCTGCTGCAGGAATCGCTATATTAGCTAGTACGGTATGGATTGCTGTGTGGTGGATTACGGAAGCGATTCCGATTCCCGTTGCCTCCATGTTACCGCTCGTATTGTTTCCTTTGACAGGCGGACTAGAAATGAAAGAAACGGCATCTTCCTATGGAGATGAAACCATTTTCTTATTCATGGGTGGCTTTATGATTGCGTTAGCTCTTGAAAAGTGGAACTTGCATCGCCGTATTGCGTTGACGATCATTTCAGCGATCGGAACAAATATGGACAAAATCGTTCTTGGTTTCATGGTCGCAACTGGATTCCTCTCTATGTGGATTTCCAATACGGCGACTGCAATGATGATGGTGCCAATTGGTCTTGCGATTATTACGCAAGTTACTATCGCATTGAAAGATGATCCATCTATCGATACGTCTAAAGAAAACTTCGGCTTCGGTAAAGCACTCATGCTCGGTATCGCATACTCAGCTTCGTTAGGCGGGATTGCGACATTAATCGGTACTCCGCCGAACACGTTGCTGGCTGGAGCTGTCAATAAAATTTACGGAATCGAATTATCATTCGGAAAGTGGATGTTGTTCGGTGTACCATTTGCCTGGGTTTTCATCTTGCTTACTTGGTTCTATTTAGTGAAAATAGTCTACAAATCACCTGTTAAGACATTGCCAGGCGGTCGCGAAGTAATTGAAAAAGAAAAGAAATTATTAGGACGCCCATCAATTGAAGAAATTCTTGTGTTCATCGTCTTTACTTTGGCGGCTTTTTCATGGATTACACGCTCTTTCTTCTTATCTAAATTTATTGATGGATTAAGTGACGGTCTTATTGCGATTGCGTTCGCGATGATTCTGTTCATCATTCCGTCTTTCACTAAAAAAGGAGATCACTTGCTAGATTGGAATACTGCCGTTAAGTTACCTTGGGGTATTTTACTTCTATTCGGTGGCGGACTCGCTATTGCTGCAGGATTTGTTAGTAGTGGTCTATCTGAGTGGATTGGAACTCAGTTGATCGGATTAAAAGGTGTTCCACTAATCGCTATTATTTTAATCGTTGCGACACTAGTAATCTTCTTAACCGAAATCACATCGAACACAGCGACTGCCTCTATGATGTATCCAATCATGGCTTCACTAGCGCTTGCACTTGGTTTCCACCCATACGCGTTAATGATTGCGGCGGGTGTAGCGGCTTCTTGTGCGTTCATGTTACCTGTTGCGACTCCACCAAACGCCGTCGTCTTCGGTTCGGGCTATCTACGGATTCCCGACATGGCAAAAGCCGGCTTTTTGCTTAATATTTTAGGTGTCGTACTCGTAACACTCTGTATTTATTTCTTGCTGCCTTTACTATGGGGCATCGATTTGAATACAATACCAGAAGTTTTCAAAGGATAAAATAAACAGGTGCCGGGATTCAGTCCTAGCACCTGTTTTTATGTGGTAAACGATAGATTAATCAGGTAGAATACCGTTGCTCTGCGTTTTGAACGGACAACGGACACTAAATCACCTGACAACTACAAGCTTATCTCAGAATATCTGCTACTCACTATGTAGGGTTAAAGCGTAAATCTCAAACCACTCACTTTCAGTTTGCAACCAACCGTTGTTTTCTTCGACGGAATCGAATCATGAAAACATAGACCACTGGCACGATGGCTGAGAATAGTGCCAATCCAGTCCAGCCTGCATTTTGCCATAGCGGTGTCGTGAGGGTACTACCAGCTGCCATACCGATATAATACGACACTAGGTAAAGACTGGAGGCACTACCTTTATGATGTGTCGCTTCTTTACTAACTGAGGCTGCTGTTAATGAATGGGCGGAGAAGAAACCTAGACAGATGATACAGTAACCGATGACGATGAATGGTAGTTTCATCGGGATTGTGAGTAAACAACCGACAGCTAGCATCAAGACACCTAGAAGCCGCACTTTATTCATGCCGTACTTCGCTGCAAGAGATCCAGCAAGCGGTGCTCCAATAATTCCGAATGCATAGGCAAAATAAATATAGGACACTTCATCCAACGTCAGTGAAAATGGGGTAGCCGTCAAATGGAAAGGAAGGAATGTCCACATCCCCGTGAAGCTTAATTGTAAGACGATCCCTAATCCGAATACGATCAACAAGCTAGGATTCTTGAAATGAAAAGCAAAACCCTCCATATCTTTTCGTATCGTCTCCGAACTCGGTTGGAAATTTATTGATTTTGGTAAGATTAGTAATAAGAACACGAATACTCCTACGCCGAATATCGTCAATAATTGAAGAGACAATTCCCACGACCAACGTTCCGCCAAATAACCCGTAACAAAACGTCCGAGCATCCCACCCGTTCCGTTAAATGATATATATAGCGCCGTTGCTACACTTACTACACGTTCATGAATCTCCTCGTTAATATAGGCAAGAGCCGCAGCAAGCACACCTGCCATCGCAAATCCTTGTACAAAACGTAACACTAGAATGACCATAAACGAATCCGCCAAAAACATCGGAATAAATAATAAGGCCGTCAGCAAAATCGAAGTTTTTATAAAAATTGACCGACCGATGCGATCCGAATAAAATCCTAGAATAACAAGACCAATAATTAGGCCTACTGTATTAATCGACATTGCCAAACTAGCTGTAGATACAGACACATTAAATTGCTTTGTTAAAATAGGTAGCAATGGTTGCATCGCATACATTGCTGAAAAGATGAGGGCCGAGGCAATTCCAAGCCCGACGACAATTCGCCAAAATCGAAGTTCGCGAATTGTCGATTTAGTATGTAGAATCATGAAGACACTTCCAGTCAGTAAAATACGAATAATGAAATTATAGCACTATAGGAGAACAATTATGTGAAAAACCCTTAATTCCTGATGAGATTAAAGATTACATTCTATGTATATTTTCTGTCACTAACACCATCCTATTCATTGGAGGTGCAAACAAATGAACAAAATGGCAATGACAGCTGTAGGGCTTGGCGCGCTATATTTAATGCGCAACAAGGAGTCTCGGGAAAAACTCATGGAGCAAATCAACCAATTTGCAGGAATGAAAAGTACACCGTAATGCCGATCATTTGTTGAACTCACCAAAAAACCGGAACCTCTCATGGTTCTCGGTTTTCCCAATGGAGTATCTTCTCGCTGGACTGTACTAAATATGTACATGTAACAAGCACAATCCGTCTTTCAATTACTCCGACAATCTTTCTGATGTTTTTATCTGTTGAAAAGTGGGTACTTGTATAATAACCACAATAAATGGAGGCGATCTCATGGATCACAAAGATCATGGAACAGAGGATAAATTAAAAGGTCTAGGTAATAAAATTAAAGGTAGCGTTAAAGATGTCGTAGGTGACGTAACAAATAACGCAAAGATGCAAGTCGAAGGAAAACTGGACAAAGCAAAAGGTGAAATCCAACAGAAAATCGGTAAAGCGAAAGAGCACTTCAGCGATACAGAAGCCCGAGACAATCGTCCATAATTAAAATGTTCGAGCCTGCGTAAGTTAGCAGGTTTTTTTAGTTCAAAAAAAGCAGGATCATCCATTAAAATAGGTGATCCTGCTTTTTCTATAGATTATTTGTATCGATTCTTGGACTATTCGGAATCGGGTTACCTGCTTCTTCATTGGACTCCCCCTCCAAACTTTCTGCACTATCATGAGGATCGATGGTACTCGCACGTTCTTCATCGGTCAGATGATCGACAAATAGCGCGATGCCACCTTCCTTGAGATCGTTATAGAAAGTTTTTGCTTCTTGCTTGGAAAAACCCATCTTGATAAAAATAGTCAGCAGTTCATCTTTGCTGTTAAATAATCTACGCGTATGATCCCAAAGTGAGCCTTCTCGGATACCAATTATTTCAATTTCAGAATCACTTTCTAATATCTTTAGATCATCCCGCACATTCGACACTGCGCATATATGACGTTTTTGATACCCTTGCGCTTCAAGTTCCGTTATCTTATAAAGAACATTATCTACCGAATGAAAAGTACCCATATATTGCTTATCTGCCATTTCCGCACCTCCTTCAACTAAAGCTATGTTTTACTACTACCCACTGATACACTTTTTCACACATATAACTAGACGAATTGTCTTCTGTGTATAGTTTTTCTCTTACTGCACAATCTACGGGTATCAAGTGAAAAGGAGTGTTGTGGAGTGGAAATGAAAAACAAAGTGGAATCAGAAATTTCAAAAATGGGTGAAGAGAAAAAAGATCAGATCTTACAAAACTTCAATAACTTCAAGGGCTTTCTAGCGGATAAAGTGGAAAAAGGCGAGAACCTAGGTCTGAGCGATGAGCAACTTGCGAAAACAACCGAATTCATCGCGAATTATTTATCACGGCACGAAGAACCGAGGAATCGTGAACAGTATTTATTGCAAGAATTATGGGATTCCGGTTCTAAAGAAGAACAACATTCCCTTGCGCATATGTTATTAAAGATGGTTCGCCAAGCATAATAGGAGGCGATGAAGCATGGAGGTTAATGATCATCCTAGCCCAAAGAAGTATCTTGATACGTATCGATTAATTCAAACACATCCTGAAAATTTACAAACTAATACAGTTAGTTTGTTCGATTTGCATGAAGATATGCAGACTGTCGACTCCATTTCTTTGCCTGATCAACGGCATGACCTCAAGAAAGAAAAACACAACCACTCCCCTCGTCATAGTGGCGGTAGTCCATCAACCGACTTCGGCGCTCCTAGATAGTCTTACAATAAAAAGTCGTACAGTGTCCCATTCACTGTACGACTTTTCCTCATTTTTGTATGATGGCTGTCGATATTTCCCGGGAAATGTTGTATGAATTCTTGACCTTCCCTTTGATGCTTCCATGATATACTATTATCCGATGGAAACGGAGGTTTAACGATGAAACCATGGATATATCCACTTCTCGTCGTCATTGGCGCAGCTTGTTACGGTATTTTATCGACAATTATTAAGCTAGCCAATAATGATGGATTCACGGCATCCGAAGCGGTGACAGGCCAATATTATACAGGTTTTCTTTTAGCACTCATCATTTACATATTCACAAGGCGCGGTATACCTACAATTCGCGGTAGCTTTCCCGTCTTGCTTGCTGGTGTTTTAACCGCTATTACAGGAACGATGTACGGAAAATCCGTTGAATACATGCCTGCTTCACTAGCTGTCGTCTTACTATTTCAATTCACTTGGATTGGAATGCTGTATGAATGTGTAGCCACTAGACGTTTACCAAAGAAATCAGAAGTCGTTTCATTAGTATTTTTATTTGGCGGGACGATTTTAGCGGCAGGTTTAATCGATGCAGATATTAGTGGAATCCCTTGGCAAGGCTGGGCATGGGGGTTAGCCGCAGCATTTAGTTTCGCGGCATTCGTCATGGCCAATCAAAAGCCAGTAGCCGGAATGGATATCATAACGCGGCTGTTCCTTATGTCATTTTACGCAACAATCGCCATTACATTCCTTCAGTCTCCTGAAATCGTCTGGAACGGGAAACTTAGCGAAGGTTTATGGCTGTACGGTGCAATTTTAGGTGTTTTCGGCATCGTCCTGCCCATTTTTCTGTTTTCAGTAGGCGTGCCAAAAGTTGGCGTAGGCATGTCGTCCATTTTGAGCGCTGCAGAACTTCCAGTCGCCATCATCGCGTCTATGCTGTTGCTTGGCGAACGACTAACTCCCCTACAATTCGTCGGTATTTTTCTAGTACTATTCGGCATGACATTACCTGCGATGTTGCAGAGATATTCTTTGAAGACTAGACGGCGATTAAGTAAAAGTGTTAGTTAGGAAGGGATTCAGTAAGTTCTAGACACTTCAATACGCTACTTTATGTAGAAAAGTAATTCGTCACTGAACGCACTTCGGCGCTGGCGGATGGCTCCCGCAATGAGCCAGAAAGGAAGAGCGCCTCTCTGTCTCATCGCTCCGCCTACCGCTTGTAAGGCGCCTTCGTTTCGTGAGGGAAAGTAAGTAGCATTGGACGTTGAAGTCTAAAAGTGAATTTTATTATGTACCAAAGACTACCGTAATTACACTGTACTCAAAAGCGAAGGCACAACTGCGGGGTCGGCCGAAGCAAAGAGACAACTAGCGTCTTTTGCTAGTTGGCTCTTTGTGGGAGGCAATCCCCCACGTGCCGAAGCGGTGATAGGAAGCGGACCTTTACTCACTTCAGTAACATAAAAAAGTCGAGCTACGACACATTACAAACTAGTAGTAAGTTCAAGACACATCAATACGCTTCTGTATGTAGTGAAGTAATTCGTCACTGAACCCACTTCGGCGCTGGCGGATGGCTTCCGCAATAAGCCAGAAAGGAAGATCGCCTTTCTGTCTCATCGCTCCGCCTGCCGCTTGTAAGGCGCCTTCGTTCAGTTAGGAAAATAAATAGTATTGTACATTGAAGTTGAAAGGTTTCATTCGGTAAGTACCAAAGCCCACTAAAACTACACTGTACTCACCAGCGAAGGCACAACTGCGGGGTCAGCCGAAGCCAGGAGACAGCTAGCGTTCTTTGCTAGTTGGCTCATGGCGGGAGGCAATCCCCCACGTGCCGAAGCGGTGATAGAAAGCTGACCTTTACTAACTTCAGTAACATAAAAAAAGTCGAGCAACGACACATGACTAACTAGTAGTAAGTCCTAGACACATCAATACGCTACTGTATATAGAAAAGTAATTCGTCACTGAACCCACTTCGGCGCTGGCGGGAGGCAATCCCCCACGTGCCGAAGCGGTGATAGAAAGCTGACCATCACTAATTTCAGTATCCTAAGAAAGTCGAGCTACGACACATTACAAACTAGTAGTAAGTTCAAGACACATCAATACGCTACTGTATATAGATAAGCAATTCGTCACTGAACTCACTTCGGCGCTTGCGGATGGCTCCCGCAATGAGCCAGAAAGGAAGTGCGCCTCTCTGTCTCATCGCTCCGCCTACCGCTTGTAAGGCGCCTGCGTTCAGTTAGGAAAATAATTAGCATAGTACATTGAAGTTGAAAGGTTTCATTCGGTAAGTGCCAAAGCCCACTAAAACTACACTGTACATACTAGCGTAGGCACAACTGCGGGGTCAGCCGAAGCAAAGAGACAGCTAGCGCCCTTTGCTAGTTGGCTCTTTGTGGGAGGCAATCCCCCACGTGCCGAAGCGGTGATAGGAAACCGACCTTTACTAACTTCAGTATCGATAAAGAGTCGAGCTACGACACAACACTAATTGGTTTTACTATGCGCCAATGCACACCAAAACTAACTTGTACTCACCAGCGTAGGCACAACTGCGGGGTCAGCCGAAGCCAAGAGACAACTAGCGCGATCTTCGCTTGTTGGCTCATGGCGGGAGGCAATCCCCCACGTGCCGCAGCGGTGATAGGAAGCTGACTTTTACTAACTTCAGTAACATAAAAAAGTCGAGCGACGATCCGACATGATCTTAGAAGTTCGTAAGCGATTCAGGAACTTCAAG
>NZ_JAPMIW010000033.1:0-19687 GCF_033088395.1 Sporosarcina sp. GW1-11
GTCACGTACGTTAGTACGCTCCCTCTTTCGCTCGATCGCTTCCTAGCACTCCACAATGTCTCGCCAGTCAGTAGAATGAAAATTCGATTAGCTCGAGTTTCATTTGCTGGCATCAATTAAGATACTCATTTTGTTTATGTCACCGACAAAGCCGATGCACAAACGTTTATTTCGTTAACGTTTTGCTGTTCAGTTTTCAAGGTTCATGTAGTTGTTCTTTCGTAAGAGACAACTTTCTAATCATATCAAATCGCTATCTCATTGTCAACACTTTTCTTAAAAGGTTTTTCTTAATTAAGAATGATGTTTTCGTGACTGCTTAATGCGACGCTTATTAATATAACACCCGTCTATGTAGATTGCAAGCTATTTCACCATTCTTTTTAAAAAAGAATGGCGAAACCGCATAGCGCTGCGAATCCCGGTATGCCCAAGACCGCTAAAATGACGCCTGATGCAATGTTAACCGGCACATAGATCCCAATAAATCCACCTGCTATGTTCATTAGGAACAAAATAAAGAATGCGAAAGCTAACCGAAACCAGAAGACAGATAAGCGTTCCATGTTCTTTTCTAAGGTTGTTCTACTCATGCTTAGTAAAATTAATGAAACAACTCCTAATGCGACTATAACTAAAACCCCCACAGAAAACGCCCTTTCTTCTATAGATACTTATCTATATGCGTTACTGTACAAAATTAGTTCACTTACATATGAGTTTCATTAGATGTTGTTTAGCAGTTAACACAACTTACAACTCTCGACGACCTTCAAGTGCTCTCGAAAGAGTGACTTCATCCGCGTACTCCAAGTCACCACCAACGGGTAACCCGTGCGCTATGCGTGTAGTAGTAATGCCTGATGGTCTAACGAGTCGCGAGATATACATCGCTGTTGCTTCCCCTTCTATAGTAGGGTTCGTTGCAAGAATCAATTCTTGCACTTCTTCATCTTGCAATCTCGTCAATAGTGTAGGTACATTAATATCTTCTGGCCCGATGCCGTCCATAGGAGAGATCGCACCTTGTAGAACATGATATAAACCTCGGTAATCACGCATTTTCTCCATTGCAATAACATCTTTTGGGTCTTGTACTACACAAATCGTTGAACGGTCACGGGATTGATCCTGACATATATAACAAGGGTCAATATCTGTAATATGGCCACACACTGAGCAAAACTGTAAGTTACGCTTTGCATCAACTAGCGCTTTAGCAAAATCAAGCACTGTATCTTCCTTCATACTTAATACAAAAAACGCCAGACGACCCGCAGTTTTGGGGCCGATACCTGGCAATTTCATAAAACTATCCATTAATTTAGATATTGGTTCAGGGTAATGCATTATATAGCCTCCTAGAACATCCCAGGCAAGTTCATTCCTTTTGTAAATTGGCCCATTGTGGAGTTCGATATTTCTTCTGCTTTTGCGATTGCTTCATTTGTCGCGATGACGATTAAGTCTTGTAGAATTTCCACGTCTTCTGGGTCTACCGCTTCCGGATCAATAATGACTTCCAAGACTTCTTTATGACCAGATACGATTACTTTCACCATACCTCCGCCAGCAGTCCCTTCCATCCGCTCTTCGCCTAACTTTTCTTGAGCCTCGGCCATCTTCTTTTGCATCTTCTGCATTTGCTTCATCATACCTTGCATATTTCCCATTCCACGCATGTATAATTCCTCCTTAGTAGTTTACTCTTCTTCTATTGTAATAAAATCTTTACCGAATAACTTTTCCGCCTCTGTTACGAGTGGATCCGCTTCTTCAAGTGTGGCTTCCTGCATAAATGCTGAAGCCGGTTGTTCCACGTCTGATTGTTGAGAAGTATTTTGACCTTTTTGATTGCCCAAACCGTTTTTCTGGATGAAATCTTGACGTACTTCTAACCAGCTCTCTTCGGCAACGTAAATCACTTCGTAAGCTTTTCCAGTACGCTGTAACAAAGCATCGGATAGTCCGGCTTGCAACGTGGCATTCTCAGAAGCCATTAGACAATGAATTTCATACTTAAACTTTAACACAAAAGCGGTCTCAGATGCTGCAACTGGTTCAGTCTCTTCTAATAAAGCCGCATGAGACCGTTGTAAACTTTGCATCATACCTGCCCATTGCTCTCGAATCATCTGAATATCCGATTTTGTCGCAGCTTTCAGTACGCCTACAATCTTACCAGTTGGCACTTTAGCAGATCGAGAAGCTGAAGAAGCTGCCCGACGCGCAGGTGCTTGAGGTTCATTTGCAGCTTGTTGCACAGTACCCGATGCTATCTGTTGTTGCAATTGCCTAACAGTCTGCTCTAAAATAGTAAGTTTCTGAGACATTTCAGGATCCACTGCAGCCGTTGTGGCTTGTTGATCGCCAGAGTGAATCATTTTTAAGAGGGCAGATTCAATATAGACCTTCCCGTGATTAGAGAATCGCATCTCTTGCTGTGTTTTTGACATAATATCGATGTATCGATATAGCTCATCAGAATGAAATGCTTGAGCGAGCTCTTTGAACTTCTCTCCATCGGAAATTAATTCAAGTAAATCTGTTAGTTCTGGTGCTGTACCGAGCAACAACATGTCTCGGAAAAACGTAATCATATCTTCCGCTAACCGGCCAACGTCTTTTCCTTCCGCTATCAATTGATGCAGTAATGATAGTGCGGCGCCAGCATCTTTCGCTTGAATCGATTGTGCAAGCTGATAAAAGATTTCTTCCCCTATCGCTCCGGTCACAAGTAAAGCATCCTCAGTTGTTAATTCATCCCCACTAAACGATATCGCTTGGTCGAGCATGCTGAGTGCATCTCGCATTCCACCCGTAGCGGCTTGAGCAATCGCACGCAATGCCCCATCTTCAGCCGTAACGCTAATATCGCCTAGCACTTTACGCATACGTTCTATGATTTCCGCTGCCGTAATCGGTTTGAAATCAAAACGTTGACACCTAGAGATGATCGTCAATGGTAATTTATGTGGTTCCGTTGTCGCTAGAATAAATACAACATGAGCGGGCGGTTCTTCCAATGTCTTTAGCAACGCATTAAAAGCCGAATTAGAGAGCATGTGCACTTCATCAATAATATAGACTTTAAAGCGAGCATTAGAAGGGGCTACATGGACACGTTCGATAATATCCCGAATCTCTTCTACACGCGAATTGGAAGCCGCATCAAATTCCGTCACATCGGTATTTGATCCTTCTGTGATACTTTTACATGTTTCACATTCATTGCATGGCTCTGTTGCCGGACCGTTCTCACAGTTCAGCGCTTTGGCAAATATTTTCGCCGCACTCGTCTTCCCTGTTCCACGCGGTCCTGAAAACAAATACGCATGCGTTGTTTTCTGATGAAGAAGGGTATTTTGCAGTGTTTGCTTGATGGCTTGCTGACCTGACATCTCACCGAAAGCCTGTGGTCGATACGCACGATATAATGCTTGATAAATCAACCGCTTTCCCCCTCTTCTGCATTTTGCATAGTTTTTCAATTATAACATGAATACGGATTGAATGGCTTCCAAATCACTTGAACGTCTTAAGCGAAAACTTCTGTCCACTCATCTTTTTTCGCTAGCATATTACGTGCCAATTCCTTAGCACCTTCTAGGCTATGACTTGCTGCCCAGCCGCACTGCATTTCATTACAAGCAGGTACTTCTGTAGCTACTAATACATCGTTTAATGTTTTCTCTACTATAGAAAGAATATCTTCATAGTCTTCGTGATTGATCACTGCTAAATAATAGCCTGTTTGACAACCCATCGGACTGATATCAACAATTTTATCTGAATGATCACGACTAAACTCCGCCATCATATGCTCCAGTGAGTGAATAGAAGGCATATCCATATGTTCTTTATTCGGCTGACAGAAGCGCATATCATATTTATAGATTTTGTCTCCGTTCTGGCCTTCTGAAGTTCCCGCTAATCGAATATAAGGTGCTTTTACTTTCGTGTGATCCAAATTAAAACTTTCAACGTTCATTTTTTTATCAGACATTGCAAACCGCTCCCTTTCATAATTGATTACGATCTCTTTCGAAGTATACACCATTTTGCAAACATAAAAAACTCGCCCGTTATAAAACGGACGAGTGAATTGTTCAATTAAAGCCGTGCACCTTCCTTCGACTGCCGCACATAAGCGTTACTCTTGTCGTTGGCTCGGTCTAGGCTACCCCGCGGCACATGAGAGAGTCCACTTAATGCTGCTTCCTTCCGGACCTGACATGATTCATGGGTTCCCATTGCGCAGGACCCAGACGTCAACACTACGTGCAAAAGGCAGACCCTACAATACGGACAGCCTCGAGAAGGAGTTCAGTCTTGCTAGAGCGGATTGCAAGTTACAGGGCACCGCTAATTCCCCACCTAGCACGGCATTTCCTATTATACAGAATCCCTAGTAAAAATCAAACGATATATAAAATTTATTGTAGATATACTTTAACGGTGTTAGAATACACTAAAAATCGTTGCTGGAATGATGCAAAATAAAAAAGAGTTTGATCTAATTTTTCGAAACCCTGGAGTTTTCATGTACACTGCGATTGTACTGCCCGCTGTTTGTATAGGCCTGCTAATTTTCTATTGCTGGCGCTATTTTTTAGAAGAAAAAAAGAATTAATAATATTGGTTGACGTCTCATGAAATGCATGATATATTATTACTTGTCTGATACGGAGGAATACCCAAGCCCGGCTGAAGGGATCGGTCTTGAAAACCGACAGGGGTGTTAAAGCCCGCGGGGGTTCGAATCCCTCTTCCTCCGCCATATTTTTTGACAGCACACGTTACTCGATGTAACGTTTTTTATTGCCTAAAATTCAAAACAGCGTCCGGACTCATTGTCCGGACGCTGTTTATTTTGTTATAACTGCACCTGTCTCTGCAGGTTGTAGTGCGATTGCTTGATAATGAGGGAAAAGCTGATTAAGTGAAGCAGCTACTTGTTTCTCTGTGTCTGGTGGTACAGCGATGAAAAGAGAAGGCCCTGCGCCACTAATCGTCATGCCGTACGCTCCAATTTCATGACAAGCTAATCGAATGTCGTCAAAATTAGGGAACCCAACTTTGCGGTATGGCTCATGGAAAACATCGCGTTCCATCATACGACCAGCCGTCACCCAGTCGGCTTGCGCAATCGCGGCAGTCATTACACTACCTGCTGCGCTACCTTTTATCGCTTCCTTGTGTGCCAATTGCTCAGGTAGCAATCCACGCGACGCTTCGGTTTTTAAAGCTACTGGGGGGACTAAGATCACGACTCCAATTGGAGGTGCCGGAAACGTTAGTACTTCCATTTCATCTTCTGTAAAGTAAGAAACAGTCAGTCCACCAAGCAAAGCTGCTGTGATATTGTCTGCATGGCCTTCGAGTTCACTGCCGATACGAAGCTTGTCTTGCGAAGATAACTGCAAGTTTGCTAATTCGCCGGCAATCTCAATTCCTGCAGCAATTGCCGTTGCACTACTACCAAGACCTTTACCTAATGGAATATCAGAAGAAACTACTAGCTTCTGCGGTGCAACAACTTGCTCGTACATTGCCACTACTTTCTTTATGGTCTGTATGATCAAATTCGTTTCATCCGTAGGAATCTCAGCGTATTCCTTATCCTTATATTTTACTTCCCACTTAGGTGCAGTTGTTACTTCTATTGTCATCGTTAGTGAAAGGGCAAGACCTAAATGATCGAAGCCGGGTCCGAGATTTGCCGTTGTGGCTGGTACGGTTACTGAAAAACCGGCTTCTGTCATTATTCGTTCCCCTCTTTCAATTCTTTCAAGAAGTTATCAAACTGCTCATTTGTCATCAATGGTTTATGTGCGTTGACGTTGATTGCAGTTTCAGGGTCTTTTAAGCCGTTTCCTGTCAAAATCCCGACAATCGTCGTTCCTTTTTCAATCAAACCAGCGTCTAGACGTTTTTTAATACCCGCAATTGTTGCACATGATGCAGGTTCTGCGAAAATTCCATCTGTTGCAGCTAGCAATTGGTATGCTTCTAGAATTTCTTCATCTGTTGCAGATAAAATATCGCCGCCTGATTCTTCAAGTGCTTGTGTCGCTAAATGCCAACTTGCAGGATTTCCGATACGGATCGCTGTTGCAACTGTTTCTGGCTCTTCGAATACACGATCATAAACGATGGGTGCTGCACCATCAGCTTGAACACCTAGTAATTTCGGTGTACCGGTACCTTTTTTCTCTGCATATTCTTTAAAGCCTTTCCATGCCGCCGAAATATTTCCTGCGTTACCTACTGGCAATGCGAAAATATCAGGAACTTTACCTAACTGTTCAATAGCTTCGAACGCTACTGTCTTTTGTCCTTCAAGACGGTATGGATTAACCGAGTTTACTAGCGCAATTTTACCTTCGCCAACTTCACGTACCATGCGAAGTGCTTCGTCAAAGTTTCCTTCAATAGCCACGATTTCTGCTCCGTACATTTTCGCCTGCGCCAATTTACCTAGCGCAATACGCCCTTCTGGAATAACAACAATCGTACGCATACCTGCACGCGCACCGTATGCAGCAGCCGCTGCAGATGTATTACCTGTTGATGCACAAATTAATGCTGTTTTACCTTCTTCTTTCGCCTTTGCAACTGCCATTACCATTCCACGGTCTTTAAATGAACCCGTAGGATTTGTACCTTCTGTCTTCACATAAAGGTTGATGCCCCACTGCTTGGATAAGTTTTCAAGGTGAATCAGTGGCGTATTCCCTTCTTGCAAAGTTAGTGCTGGTGTATTTTCTGTTACTGGTAACCATTCTTTATATTCCTCAATTAATCCATTCCATCTTCTCATGTTAAATTATTCTCCTTCCACCCGGTAATGACTTAAAACGTCAATAACCGCTGGTGTATCTTTTAAGTCTTCTAAAATATCTAAATGCTGTTGTCGTGAAATTTTATGTGTAATGAAGATTAAATCTGCACCTTCATCATGAAGCTCCGAGTCTTGTACGACTGTTGCCAAACTTGCTTTGTGGTGACTGTAAATCGAAGTTAACTCCGTCAATACACCGATTTCATCACGCACAGTGATACGATGGAAATAGCGAGCAAATTTTTGATCATCTGACTTCACTTTGCGTTCATATTGTGGTGCATGCATTCTCTTACCGTTGACACCAAGCAGCAAGTTGCGACAAGCCGCCACAACGTCACCCGTTACAGATGTAGCTGTTGGCAAAGAGCCAGCGCCCGGTCCGTAGAACATCGTCTCACCCACTGCGTCTCCATAGACATAGACTGCGTTAAATTCATTATTAACTGTTGCAAGAGGGTGAGAGTTCGGGAAGAATACTGGCTCTACAGCCACTTCAATCCCATCTTCGTCCTTCTTTGCAGTTCCAGCCATTTTAATCGTATAGCCAAATTGCTCGGCTAACTCTAAATCACCATCTTTAATTTCCTTCATACCACGAACAAATACATCATCGAGATGTACTTCTGTTGAGAAAGATAAAGATGCAAGGATAACCATTTTACGTGCTGCATCAATTCCATCCACATCGGCTGAAGGATCTGCTTCTGCAAAACCTAGCTCCGTCGCTTCCGCCAATGCTTCTAAATATGTCTTATTTTCATGTTTCATTTTTGTTAGAATAAAGTTGGTCGTTCCGTTTACAATCCCTGTTAATGCTGTAATGCGATCTGATGCCAGTCCGTCTTCCAATGTGCGGATCAGCGGAATACCGCCTCCTACACTCGCTTCATATAACAGGTCACACTTATTTGCATCTGCTAACTTCAATAATTCTGGACCCGACTCAGCCATTACGTCCTTATTCGCTGTTACAACACCTTTGCCGGCTTCTAGTGAACGACGTATCGCGTCAGACGAACCGCCCGTCACTTCAATAATCAAATCGATTTCAGGATCATTGAGTACTTCATCTAATGAAGTGGTGAACATTTCTTTTGGAATGACACCGTTACGTTTTTTGTCTAGATTTTTGACGACAACTTTCTTGATTGAAACAGGAACACCAAGCTTATGTTGCAAGTCCTCCTGATGATTATGCAAGATAGTTGCTACACCACTTCCTACCACACCATAGCCGAGCAAACCGATATTAATTTCATTTTTCATTTGACGATTCTCCTAACTATATGTACACTATGAAAAAACAATCGTTCTTCGTGTAAGGACAATTATAGAGAATTCTGCTATTAATAACAACCCGTTTTCATGAATCCTCTAAAATAATTGCAAGTCAAACTCCAAAGTAGATAGGATCTGGTATATAGTGAAAGTTTGTAAATTTGGCGGCACATCTGTCGCATCCGCAGAACAAATCCGTAAAGTGGTAGATATTGTTATGTCTGACCCATCACGAAAAATCGTTGTTGTCTCAGCACCCGGTAAGCGTTTCTCAGAAGATATCAAAGTAACAGACTTACTAATTGAATTAGCTGACACCTCTTTAGCAGGTAAAGATACAACAGTTGCTCTAGATAAAGTCGTCAAACGCTATCAACAGATTGCAGAAGGACTTGGACTAGACGAGAAAATCGCACAAGTTATTGAGGAAGATTTAATTAGACGCTTAAAGAAAGACCAAACAGACGAAATTCTTTACGTAGACAGCCTGAAAGCTGCCGGTGAAGATAATAACGCTAAAATGATTGCAGCTTACTTCCAGCACATTGGTGTAGAAGCAGAATACGTCAACCCTCGTGAAGGCGGCTTGCTCGTTAATCAAAGACCAGAACGTGTACGTGCACTACCTGAAGGTAACGAGAAGCTTTGCACATTACGTGATAAAAAAGGTATCATCGTATTCCCAGGTTTCTTTGGTTATACAGAGGACGGCACATTACGTACATTCAACCGCGGTGGATCCGATATTACGGGTGCACTCCTTGCAGCTGCAACAAACGCAGAACTTTATGAAAATTTCACTGACGTTGATTCCGTTTTTTCAGCGAATCCTACAGTTATTGAAAATCCATGCGCAATTACCGCGATGACGTATCGTGAAATGCGTGAATTGGCTTACGCTGGTTTTTCCGTGTTCCATGAAGAAGCATTAGTTCCAGCATTCCGCCATAAGATCCCAGTTTGCATTAAGAATACGAATAATCCAAGTGCTCCCGGAACGATGATTGTGCGTGATCGTGATCACAAATTACAATCAGTCGTTGGAATTGCAGCGGATAATGGTTTCTCCACATTATTCGTCGATAAATACTTGATGAACTTAGAAATTGGTTTCGGTCGTCACTTGCTACAAATCCTCGAGGATGAGGAAATTCCTTACGAACATACTCCGTCCGGAATCGATAACCTGTCCGTTATTATTCGTGACGAACATTTAACAGAAGAAAAAGAAGCGCGTATCGTCAACCGTATTGAAGAAGAGTTACATCCTGACGACGTTCACTTCCAACGTGGCTATTCCATGATCGTACTAGTCGGAGAAGGTATGCGCCACACAAGAGGTTTGGCCGCACGTGCCGCTTCTGCGATTGCTCGAACAGGCGCGAATATCGAAATGATTAACCAAGGTTCTTCAGAAGTTAGTTTAGTTTTTGGTATTCATGAAAAAGATGAAAACATTGTACTTCGTGAATTATACCAAGAATTCTTCACTAAAGCTCCTGTACATTAAAATGAACGGCGGTATCCCTTACTTACGGGATGCCGTCTCTTTTTGCATAACTGCAGCTAGCTTCTCAATAATTTGGTCTATATCTTCCTCATTACTAAGTAAATCATAGTCATTAATATTCAAACGAATGACAGGGCACGCTGTAAATGAATTAATCCACTCTTCATAGCGTCGGTACATTTCTTCCCAGTAACTACGAGGTGTTTGCAATTCCATATTTCTACCACGCTCCTCAATCCGTTCGAGAATTGACTCCAATGATCCTTCCAAGTAAATCAATGCGTTAGGGTGCGGGAAATAAGGCGTCATCACCATTGCTTCGTATAAATTCATATACGTCTCATAGTCGACAGCATCCATCGTTCCTTCATCTGCATGCATCTTCGCAAAGATTCCAACATCTTCGTAAATCGAGCGGTCTTGCACAAATCCGCCACCATTTTCAACTATCCTCTTCTGCTCCTTAAAACGTTCTGCTAAAAAGAATATTTGTAGATGAAAGCTCCAACGCTCAAAGTCGGTGTAGAATTTCTCCAAGTATGGATTCTTCGCTACATTTTCAAATGACGCTTGAAAACCGAGACGAGAAGCGACTGCATTCGTCATCGTCGACTTCCCCACTCCAACCATCCCCGCAACTGCAAACACACTATTTGTCCGTATATTATGTGATTTCATTGAGCTTCAAACCTTTCTGTACAGCTTCATACACTCGCTTCAATACAGTATCCATGTCGGCTTTATTGCTCACAAAGTCCATTTCATCCCCATTAATATGAATCACGGGAATCTCGGGATGAACGATTTCAAATTCTGGTATATAGGAATGGTAGTCTGCAGACAATTGTAGCAAATAGTCAGGATCTATATCCGTTTCATAGGAGCGCCCCCGCTTTGCAATACGTTGCTGTAATGTCGGCAACGTTGCAGACAATGAAATGATAATATTAGGCATCGGCAAGTCCTCTGTCAAAATACGATAAATTTCTTTGTACTTCACAAAATCTGTTGCCTCTAATGTCCGTTGTGCAAACAGTATGTTCTTAAATATATGATAGTCTGCTACGACAGCTTTGCCGACTGAAATATACTCTTTATTAATTTGCTTTAATTGTTCATAACGATTGCACAAGAAAAACATCTCTGTTTGGAAGCTCCACTTTTCTTTATCTTGATAGAATTGGTCTAAGAAAGGATTTTCACCACTGATTTCTTGAAGCTGTTCATATGAAAAAGTCTCAGCAATTGCTGCTGTCAACGTAGTCTTTCCTACGCCAATTGGACCTTCTACAGCAATGAATGGAACAAACACATAGCCCCCACCCTTCCTATATCGTTGCACTTCCTATTTTACCATATCTCATAACCGACTACTTGAAATATATAGAGTAGTTCTCTTGTTTCACGTGGAACATTCAGCTTATTGATTTTGATGTTTCGCATGATAGACTATTTGTAAGGAGTGAACTGTATGCAAAAAGACGATAGATTTTATATGAAATTGGCAATAGAAGAAGCACAGAAAGCCGCTGCTCTTGCGGAAGTTCCTATTGGCGCAGTCATTGTTCATAATGATACAGTAATTGCGCGTGCACATAACCTACGTGAAACTTCACAAAACGCTGTGACACATGCTGAACTTTCCGCAATCCAGTTAGCTTGTGAAGTAGTAGGTAGCTGGCGATTGGAAGATACGGTTCTTTATGTAACACTAGAGCCATGTCCGATGTGCGCGGGAGCCATTCTACAATCACGTATTCCCCGCGTTGTTTATGGAGCACGAGATCCTAAAGGTGGTTGTGTCCATACATTTTATCACTTGCTCAATGACTCCCGTTTCAATCATGAATGCGATGTAACGGAAGGTGTTTTGGCAGAAGAATGCGGGCAATTACTAACTGACTTCTTCCGTTCACTGCGTGAAAAGCGGAAACAAGCTAAAAAAGAAGCTAGGCAACAAGAGTAACTCTTTGCTGACTAGCTTCTTTTGCTATTATTTTGGTGCTTCGATTTTTTCTTTTCCACCCATATACGGACGTAGTACTTCCGGAATTACAACAGAACCATCCTCTTGTTGATAGTTTTCCAATATGGCTGCCACTGTACGACCTACTGCAAGTCCACTACCATTTAACGTGTGAACGTATTCCGGCTTCGCACCTGCCTCACGACGGAAACGAATAGATGCTCGACGCGCTTGGAAATCTTCAAAGTTTGAACAAGAAGAAATCTCACGATACATATTTTGTGTCGGGATCCATACTTCTAAGTCGTATTTCTTAGCAGCTGTAAATCCTAAATCTGCTGTACACATCTTCAATGTACGATATGGCAAATTCAACAATTGAAGTACACGTTCTGCGTGGCCGGTTAACTTTTCTAGTTCATCATAAGAATCTTCCGGCTTTACGAAACGTACAAGTTCTACTTTATTAAACTGATGCTGACGAATCAAACCACGTGTATCACGACCTGCTGATCCAGCCTCTGAACGGAAATTCGTGCTGTACGCCGTAAACGCAATCGGTAGTTTGGCACCGTCTAAAATCTCATCGCGATAGAAGTTTGTTACCGGCACTTCAGATGTAGGAATCAAGAAGTAGTCCTCTTCTTCAATTAGGAATGCATCTTCTTCAAATTTAGGAAGTTGTCCTGTACCTGTTAGGCTTGTCCGATTGACCATATACGGTGGGAGCATCTCTTCATAACCATGCTCGTCCTGATGAAGATCAAGCATAAAGCTGATCAATGCACGCTCTAATCTAGCACCTAGTCCACGGTAGAATACAAATCGGCTACCTGTTACTTTTGCAGCGCGTTCGAAGTCTAAAAGTTGCAAATCTGTTCCAATTTCCCAATGCGGTTTTGGTTCAAAATCAAACGTTGGTTGCTCCCCCCATGTACGGATTTCCACGTTGTCATCTTCACTATCCCCCACCGGTACGCTATCATGTGGGATATTCGGAATACGCATAAGCACGTAGTTGAGTTCTTCTTCTACTTTTGATAATTCTGCATCATATGCTTTAATCTCTTCGCCAACCGTCTTCATTTTTGCAATAACGTCATCAGCATTTTCTTTGTTGCGTTTCATTTGTGCTACTTGCTGTGATACTTCATTACGCTCTGCTTTTAAAACTTCTACCTTCGAAAGAATCGCACGACGCTTCTCGTCCAACCCACCAAATTTTTCAAAGTCTGTTAAATCCTCTCCACGTTTACTAAGCTTTGCTTTTACCTCTTCATAATTCGCACGTAATAATTTACTATCTAGCATGCTATCCGCCTCCTTGTAATTACTTTGTATTGGTAAGCTATTCCATCACGGCGTCTTTCGCTTTTGGATACATCTAGCTCCAGACGCCAGTCTCTCGGGTCACTTCGGTCTTTTCGAACAGGTGCAAAGGTCGCACCTTTTTCGATAAGCCCTCCAGTGCCTGTCGAGACTAGACGGCGTCTTCCGCTTTTGAACGTAAAAAAAGCCCTCCATCCCCTATAGAAGGGACGAGAACTACCCGCGTTGCCACCCAAATTGATTGGTTACCCAATCCACTTGCTTGAAATAACGGCTCAACTACCGGCAGGAACCTACTAACTTCAGTTCTGCTACTCCAGGATGGATTCACAACGGTTTTTACCAGCTTCCACCACACGCTGGCTCTCTAAAAAAAAACACTGTTGCTACTATTTCCTATCATCGTGATATATGTGAAATTAGATATACCATACTACAAATTTGATGCATTGACAAGGTCTACGGAAGAAGTGAGGTGTTGTAAACTAAAAAAATCGCTAGGGCCAGATAACTCTCCATAGCGATCTTTACTACTTATGAACTGCGGTTAGCCATTAATTCACTTTCCGCAAGCTTTGAGATTTCCAAGCCTTTCATAGGCGTTCCAATATCTTTTGAAAGCTCTGCAATTAAAGCGTAATCTTGATAGTTCGCTGTTGCCTGTACAATGGCACGTGCAAATGCTTCTGGATTATCTGATTTAAAAATACCAGATCCGACGAAGACGCCGTCTGCTCCAAGCTCCATCATTAATGCCGCATCTGCAGGTGTTGCTACGCCGCCAGCAGAGTAATTGACTACTGGTAGACGTCCCGCTTCTTTAATAGCTAGCAACACTTCGTAAGGTGCGCCCAAATCACGTGCTTCTGTCATCAATTCATCTTTGCTCATATGCACAATTTTATTGACCTGTGCGTTGATCATACGTAGATGACGTACAGCTTCTACAATATTACCCGTTCCTGGTTCCCCTTTTGTACGAAGCATTTTTGCACCTTCTCCTAAACGACGTGCAGCTTCTCCTAAGTTCCGTGCTCCACAGACGAATGGCACGCTAAAATCACTCTTCAATAAGTGGAATTCATCATCTGCAGGAGTTAATACTTCACTTTCATCAATATAATCGACTCTCATGGATTCTAGAACACGTGCTTCGGAAATATGTCCGATACGCGCTTTCGCCATGACCGGAATTGAAACAGCGCGCTGAACCTCTTCAATAATTCTTGGATCTGCCATTCTTGCCACGCCACCCGCTGCCCGTATATCTGAAGGCACACGTTCCAGCGCCATTACCGCAATTGCACCTGCCGCTTCTGCTACTTTTGCTTGTTCTGCATTAATTACGTCCATAATGACGCCACCATAGTTAAAATTCATTTTCCTTCCTCCTTTTCGATATTTTCAGTATAATTGAATTTGACCACATTAAAATGACCAGTTGTACAATAACCAAGGTGGTCAATCGGAGGACTTTCTATGGATATGATATTTATTGAGCTTCAAAAGAACATACATACACCACTCTATCAACAAATATATAATCAAATTAAGCAGGATATTACTGACGGAAAGTTTCCTGTTGGAATGAAATTACCGTCGAAACGTCAATTAGAAGATCTTCTTAGTGTGAGTCAGACGACTATTGAAATGGCTTACGATCAATTGACAGCAGAAGGTTTCATTGCAGCGGAACCTCGCAAAGGATACTTCGTGCAAGCAATTGAAGAGTTAGCGTATGTACAACCGACGAAGTCTACTATCCCCATCACTGAAAAAAGGGATATTGAAACTATTCACTATGACTTTTCAGCAAACACCGTCGATACGGAGCACTTCCCTTTCATAGCTTGGCGAAAGTATGCACGTGATGTGATGGATACTTCAAATGCACATCTATTACTGTTAGGTGATCCACACGGTGATCTAGAATTGCGCCAGGAAATAGCGCGCTATCTATACCACTCGCGAGGTGTCGATTGCATACCTGAGCAAATTATCATTGGTTCCGGGACAGAACAGTTATTGCCACTAATTATCCGTATACTCGGCGAACAAGCATGTTATGCGATTGAGGACCCTGGATACTTAATGACGCGTCATGCCTTTTCAGAAAGTAACGGCATGACGATTCCGATTGCCGTTGATCAAGAAGGACTAGACGTAAAGGCCCTTCAGAGGACAGATGCGACAATTGCTTATGTTACCCCTTCTCATCAGTTTCCGACTGGTGCAGTGCTGTCTGCAGCGCGTAGAACGGCTCTTTTAAACTGGGCAGCGTCTAATTCTGACTTTTTCATTATTGAAGACGACTATGATAGTGAATTCAGATATCGCGGACGTCCTATTCCTTCTTTACAAGGCATGGACAAAGGTGAAAACGTTATATATCTCAGTACGTTTACGAAATCACTTATGCCTTCGATGCGGATTGCCTACATGGTGCTACCTCCGCAACTCTTAGAAGCCTATAGACAGGCATTCATTCCCTTTTCATCATCAGTACCTAGAATCGACCAACACATTCTTGCACGCTTTATGGCAGAAGGACAATTTTCCCGCCATCTCAATCGTATGCGGAAAATTTACAGACGAAAGATGCAAATCCTAACAGACACCCTCAAGCCATACGAGCCTACAATTACATTCTCTGGCGATGAAGCAGGCATGCATATTTTGTTGCATGTACACACGGAAAAAACTGAAAAGGAATTGCTAGAACTAGCACTCAATGCAGGAATTAAAATACGTGGTTTGGACACATATAGAGTCATTCAAACTCACTCCGTTCCTTCCTTTCTGATAGGCTTCGGCGGACTGTCTGAAGACGAGATCAGAATGGGGGTAAATAAGCTATTACATGTCTGGAATATAGAAAAAGCAACGGTACCTAATCAATAGGCCCGTTGCTTTTTATTAATTAAATATTCCTTTAACAAAACCAGTAGAGCTGCTCCAAGCACTAGAGAAGAAATCACCTATTGCACCCAAAGTTAAAGCGAACCAACCTGCCTTCTCCACTTCTTCTGTTGTGATAACCTCCGTGCCTGCTACTTTCCCATCAATGAAACCAAGATCCGTGCCGTCTTTTTTCACTAGCTTCACATGGCCAATAACAGTACCTTTTTCAATCGGTGCTTGAACCTGACCATTCTTCACAAGTTTCTCATCAAGTATCAGTTGCGGTTCATACTTTTTCTTATCCATGTTACGAATTAACAAACTAATCGGCTCTTTTGTCTCAATTCCGACCTTTCTTTCCTTACCCTTCAAAACGCCTAAAGTTTTCTGCTCTTTGAATTGATATCCTTTCGGCAACAACTCGACATTCGAAAACTGACTAAAGCCATAATCGAATAAAGAACGTGTCGCGTCAAAACGTGCTTCATATGAGCCAACACCTTTATCATCTACAGCATTTAAAACGACAGCGATTATTCGTTTATCATCGCGTATCGCTGTACCTGTAAAGCAATGACCTGCAAACACCGTAGTGCCCGTTTTTAAACCATCTACACCTCTATACTCATAATCCAAACCGGGTAGCATGAAGTTCCAGTTCTTCATATCGATAGCATCAGATGTTCCTTCACGGAATACCTTTTTACTAATTTTCGTTGTATCTAATACTTCTGGATAATCTTTTAATAAGTGATAGGCCATCTTTGCAACCGAACGTGCAGGCATGACGTTCTCGTCTCTTCCTCCAAATTCACTTGGATGCATCCCCTGTAAATCTTCATTGTTTAGTCCTGTCGAATTAACGAATTTGTAGTCAGTTAATCCGAGTTCTTTCGCTTTATCATTCATTAAATTAACAAACTCTGCTTCAGTCCCTGCAATCGTCTCTGCAATCGCAATAGTCGCTGCATTAGCAGAATAAATGGCAACCGCCTCATATAGTTCGCGAATTGTATATGTGCCATCACGTCGAAGTGGTACATTACTCAAACGACGATCTTGTGATATAGCATATGTATAACCGTTTACTCGATACTGTTGATCCCACGTAATCGTGCCTTCTTCTATCGCTTCAAACATCAAGTACTCTGTCATCATTTTCGTCATACTTGCAATGCCTAATGGTTGATCAGCATTTTCTTCATATAAAACCTTTCCACTGTCTGCATCCACTAAAATTGCTCCACCTACTCGAATACCTAGTGAAGATTCAGCTTTTGCTACAGGCGTAATACCTACCATTGTCAACAACATTATCGGCACCATCCACGCTGCCAGCCATCTTCTTTTTACCTTTTTCACTCATTATACCCCCGTCGTAATCATATCAAAAATCAGTGTACCATATTCATACAACGTCTTGTATATTTGCATTAAAAAAACACCTTTTCACCCATGGAAAATGGTGAAAAGGTGCAATTCAGAGCGGTCACATAAGCATTAAAGCATTCGTGACCGCTTGTAATCCAATAATTAACGTACAGAATAGTTAGGTGCTTCTTTAGTAATATGCACCTGATGTGGGTGACTCTCCTGCAAACCAGCGCCTGTCATACGAATGAACTGTGCATTTTCACGGTGAGTTTCCAAATCTTTTGAACCGCAATAACCCATTCCTGCACGAACACCGCCAACTAACTGGTGAATCGTGTCGGAAAGTGGCCCTTTGTAAGGCATACGACCTTCAATACCTTCAGGAACAAGCTTCTTCGCATCTTCCTGGAAGTAACGATCCTTAGATCCTTTTTCCATAGCTGCAACAGAACCCATTCCACGGTACACTTTAAAACGACGCCCTTGGAAGATTTCAGACTCTCCAGGACTCTCAGTTGTACCTGCCAGTAAGCTTCCTAGCATAACTGCATGTCCACCAGCAGCCAGTGCTTTAACGATATCTCCGGAATACTTAATTCCACCGTCAGCAATGATAGTCTTGCCGTATTTGCGCGCAACCGTCGCACACTCGTAAATAGCAGTGATTTGAGGAACCCCAACGCCCGCTACTACACGTGTCGTACAAATAGATCCAGGACCAATCCCAACCTTCACAACATCTGCGCCCGCTTCATAAAGGGCTTTTGCTGCTTCTCCTGTTGCAACGTTCCCTGCAACAATCGCTAGTTCCGGATATTTCTCACGGATTGCCTTAACCGTGTCAATTACACCTTTAGAATGGCCGTGTGCTGTGTCTATAACGATGATGTCGACTTCTGCTTGGACAAGCTTCTCAACGCGTACAGACGTGTCTGACGTAACTCCAACAGCTGCACCAACTAATAGACGTCCTGCTTGGTCTTTCGCTGCATTTGGAAACTCGATTACTTTCTCAATATCCTTGATTGTAATCAAACCATTAAGAATTCCTTTATCATCTACAATAGGTAGTTTTTCGATCTTATATTGCTGCAACATCTTCTCAGCATCTTCAAGTGTCGTTCCAACGGGAGCCGTCACTAAATTTTCTTTAGTCATAACTTCATCAATAATGATAGAGTAATCTTGGATGAATCGTAAATCACGGTTCGTCAAAATACCTACTAGCTTCTTTTCCTCCATATTGTTGACGATAGGTACACCTGAGATTCGGTATTTACCCATTAAATGCTCTGCATCAAATACTTGATGTTCAGGAGTTAAAAAGAACGGGTTTTTAATAACACCATTTTCAGAACGTTTTACCGTTACAACTTCCTCAGCCTGTTGCTCAATGCTCATGTTCTTATGGATGATTCCGACTCCACCTTGACGAGCCATTGAAATAGCCATCTTGGATTCTGTTACAGTATCCATTCCAGCACTAATAATAGGAATGTTCAACTTAATACGATCCGTTAAATTTACAGATAACGACACGGTTTTCGGTAACACGTCAGATGCAGCCGGCACCAATAATACATCATCAAACGTCAGACCTTCACGAGAAAACTTTGATTCCCACATTTACTTTCTGCCTCCCAGTATTAACTATTGTCAGTTAAGATTATTAAAAGGTTATCAGCGACAATGAAAAGTGTCAAGGTACATACGTGCTAATTAACTATTCTTATTATTCGCTAAATAACTTCTCAAGTGACTTTTTCATTTTTAATGGATTTGTTTGTGGCGCAAACCGCTCGACTACTTGACCGTTTCTGTCCACTAAGAACTTCGTAAAGTTCCATTTGATCTCCTCTGTCAACATGCCCTTTTGTTGCTCCGCTAAATATGTAAACAAAGGATCTGCACTGTCTCCTTTTACATCTACTTTTGCAAATATAGGGAAGGTGACACCATAGTTAATTTGGCAAAGTTCCAATGTTTCATCTATATTATCGAACTCTTGATTATTAAAGTTGTCAGATGGAAAACCAAGTACTACTAGCCCTTGATCTTTATACTGCTCATAGAGTTGCTGGAGTTCTTTAAACTGTTTCGTAAAGCCACATTTACTCGCTGTATTTACAATTATCATTGGTTGTCCTTCGTATTGTTTTAGGGATTGTTGCTCTCCCCCAGTAGTTTTCACATTAAAATCATAAATAGTTGTCATACACATTCGCCTCATTTCTTTTTATTCACTTTACCTGATTTTCATTAAAAAACCTAATACTCTGTTTTGAATATAGCTTAAATTTCATTTACTTCAAGTCTTGGAAGAAACACAAAAAGGCCACTCCCCAAAGGGAATGGCTTTGCTTGCCCAGCAACGTCCTACTCTCACAGGGGGAAACCCCCAACTACCATCGGCGCTGAAGAGCTTAACTTCCGTGTTCGGTATGGGAACGGGTGTGACCTCTTCGCTATCGTTACTAGACTG
>NZ_JAPMIW010000034.1:0-10670 GCF_033088395.1 Sporosarcina sp. GW1-11
CAACAGCTGGCTTCCAGACGTGGAAGTCATGCCTGTGGAGGCTCCATGTCAAGTCGCCCTTTTGATAGAAATAGCAACGGAATAAACAAGCGGAAAGAGAATAGTGAGCGGTTTCTAAAGATGTCTACTTGACAGGGTGTAAGGCACCTCTGGCTTCGCGCTCATAGCCCCTGGTTTCGCGCTCATAGCCTCTGGCTTCGCGCTCATAGCCTCTGGTTTCGCGCTCATAGCCTCTGATTTCGCGCTCATAGCCCCTGGTTTCGCGCTCATAGCCTCTGGCTTCGCGCTCATAGCCCCTGGTTTCGCGCTCATAGCCCTGTGCTCCACGCTCATAGATCTGTGTTTCGCGCTCATAGCCCTGAGTTCTGCAATCATATCCAGTTTCACACGAAGTATTTCAAACAAAAAAACAAGTGCTGAGAACTTATTCGTTCTCGGCACTTGTTGCTAGTTCACAATTCGATTTATTCAAATGTATGAATATAATACGCTTCGGTGTGAAGCCACTCTAATGCATCTTGATCATTCGCAGCCCAACGCTTCTCCATGTCTGGAAGCATCCAAATAGTTTGGGAAGCGTGTGCGCGTAACGCCGCAATTTTTTTATCCGCAGCGTCTGCTACATGATGCACCACATGCGGTTCGCCAATTAATTTCACGGTATCATTATCGAAAGCTTTAACATAGACGACCGGTCGTTCATCTGACGGCATCCGTTGAACAGCTTCTAACACAGCAACACCGGTCGCGTTATGATCCGGATGGACAGCTAATGTTGGGTGGAACGTGATGACGAGTGAAGGATTCAATTCATCGATTAAATCTGCCATCATCTTAACCAATTTCTCGGGATCTTCGAATTCAATTGTTTTATCGCGTAAACCCATCATACGTAAATCGGTTAAACCCATCGCGTCACAAGCGTCTACTAATTCCTGCTTCCGGATTTGTGGTAACGTTTCACGGTTGGCGAATGGGGGATTTCCCAAGTTTCGTCCCATTTCACCAAGTGTCAAACAGGCATAAGTAATCGGTACACCCATTTCAACATATGTAGCGATCGTTCCCGCACTGCCGAATGATTCGTCATCGGGGTGAGGGTAAATAACTAATACATGTCGTTCTTTTTGCAACATGTGAAAAACTCCCTTCTTAGTAAGCGAATGGTGTTTCGCTAATTTCAAGCGCTACGGCAAGTTTGCCATCCGATCCAAGTCCCGCCATCAATAAACGATTATGTTCGTCTAGTGTATAATGCGTGATACCTTGCGCATAAATCCAACCACTCGGCATTTTTAGACCTACGCGGTGAGGGGAGTCACCTGTAACTTTCCCAAGTTCATAGCGAATCACAATATTGCGGATAAACGCGCCCGCATTGAAAAAGCCTTCTTGAAAATGGGAAGCATACGATCCATTCGTTGTCTCTAAATGTATGTACACATCTTTAGTAGCAAAAGAGTCCAGTAACTCCTGTAAACGATTCACATCAACGGTTTGCATACTCATCCTCCTTGTATAGTAATAAAGTATATAGAAATTCCTGTTTGAATGCGATTAGATGGCTCGCACAAAAAGCCAGAAAGAGTTTCCTGGCTTTTGCACATAGCGGGTGATTATACTTCAGTTAACGTCACTTTTGGCGTATCGAACTGGCTTTTCGCGCCATGCATTACAGGACCTACATAATCATTGAGCTTCCAGCCGTGTGTGATTGCTGCGGTTACGAATTGCTTTGCTTCGACTACAGCCTCTTTAATCGTCATACCATTTGCCAAGTTCGCAGTGATGGCTGCCGCAAAAGTACAGCCCGCTCCGTGATTATAGTACGTGTCTGCTCTTTCAGCTTCTAATAAAGTGAATGTCTGACCGTCAAAGAATAAATCAACTGCCGCAGGGTGATCCAATTGCTTACCGCCTTTAATTACGACATTACGTGAACCGAGTGCGTGGATTTTCTGTGCAGCTTGTTTCATTTCTTCAATCGTTTTTGGTGTTTTCATGCCAGCCAATTGGCCCGCTTCAAATAAATTCGGAGTAACAATTTCAGCTTTTGGTATTAAATAGCGAATCATTGCATCCGTATTTCCAGGATTTAATACTTCATCTTCGCCTTTACACACCATGACAGGGTCAATAACGACATGGTCTAATCCTGATTCGTCAATCGCTTCGCCAGCCGTTTGAATGATCTCTTCCGTACTTAGCATACCGGTCTTAATCGCATCAATTCCAGTAGATAATGCCGTTTTCACTTGAGCTTTCACGACATCGATTGGCAATGAATAGACACTGTGCTCCCAGTTAGTATCTGGATCCATCGTTACGATCACTGTTACAGCAGTCATACCATACGTACCATGCTCCTGAAACGTCTTCAAATCCGCTTGAATCCCTGCCCCGCCTGACGTATCAGAGCCCGCAATCGTCAAAGTCTTCTTCAATTCCATTACAAAACGTCCCCTTCAATTACCAAATTTTCTTGTTCCTTATTTTATATCACAGATTGTTGAAATACAAACCAATTACGCTTCAGGTGATTTAAACGGTAGCCAATGAAACCTATTAACGTGACGAACGTACAGATAGAAAGTGTGTTTTCTGCTAATTTGTTGATTCCTGCACATTTTAATAGAAAGGATGTGAATGATGAATCAACGTAAAACGGGCGTTCTTAACCTTGCGCTGGCATTATGGTCTTCGTGGAGAAAAACCTATATAGTTCTTATTTTATTATTAGTTGCTGCTCTTATTATTCTCTCGATTATAGGTTTTAATCTAATGAAATTAGGCTCTACTTTTGCTGAACAAAAAGGGGCTTTCTTCGAGCGTGTGCAAGCGTTACAAGAACTGACTACAGCGGAAGCTTACACGAAAGTGCTAGTGGAACGAACGGACAATGAATTATTCGGTCAAAGTATCGGTGTCAACTTTCCAGGTACGAAGCGAAATGTATTGGTCGTGATTCCTGGCTCTATTAAAGCGGGGATTGACCTTGGGAATCTAACAGAAGAAGATTTGGAAATAGATGAATCCGGTAAGAATATCCGTTTAATTTTACCGCATGCTGAATTTTTTGGCGGGGCTGAATTATATTTCGACCAAGTGGAAGTCTATTCAGTAAAAGGATTATTTCGTGGCAAAGCAGATATAAAAGAAGGATACGAACTAGCCAATGAAGCGAAGACATTAATAATAGAAGAAGCGCTAGAACAGGGCGTACTTCAATCAGCTGAAGTTAATGCAGAGAAGACATTAAAAGACATGTTTTCATTTGCGGGCTATACGCTGGAAATCGAATTCAAGGAGTGAATTAGATGAACCCACAATTCTATAATGATTGGGACACCATACTTTCTGATGAGTTTGCCAAACCATATTACCAAACATTGCGTAAGTTTTTACAGTCTGAATACGCTACACATGTGATTTATCCGCAAATGATGGATATGTGGACAGCTTTCAATTTAACACCATACCGAGATGTCAAAGTAGTTATTTTAGGACAGGATCCATACCACGGTCCAAATCAAGGTCATGGTTTAAGTTTTTCTGTGAAGTCGGGCGTTAAGATTCCACCAAGTTTACGTAATATATTTAAAGAACTATCAGCGGATCTCGATATACCGATTCCTGAAAGTGGAATCTTGACAGGATGGGCGAAACAAGGTGTACTATTATTGAATACGGTATTGACGGTTCGTGAAGGTGCACCAGCTTCACACCGAGGGAAAGGTTGGGAGGAGTTTACGGACGTAGTCATCCGTAAACTCTCTATGCGTAGGGAACCGATTGTTTTCATACTATGGGGTCGTCACGCGCAGGAAAAGACAGCATTGATTAACCGTAGAAGACATGTGATTATTGAATCATCACATCCAAGTCCATTTAGTGCATCACGAGGCTTTTTTGGCAGTCGTCCGTTTTCAAAAACGAATGCATATTTGCGTGAATGGGGCGTGCAGCCAATTGATTGGTCGAAAACGTCTGCGGAGTGAGACGATAAATAGAAGGGAAGTGTAGTAATGGCAGTCAATTGTTTTGAATGCATTTACTTCTTTACGACATGGGAACCTCAAAATCCACGAGGGTGTAAGGCATATGGTTTTAAAACTAAAATGTTACCGTCTGTCGTTGTGAAGCAATCGTCAGGTATGGAATGCATGAAGTTTGAACCGAAAAAAGGAGTGAAGTTGCGATGATTTCATCAGAACAAGTGCTTGCGGAAATCGAGCAACAAGTTCATGTAGCGAAGCAAGCGAGTACTGAACAAACGAGAAGAGAAGCAATTTCAGCTGTGCGTTCACTATGTAATGTCGTACTGAACGATCACGCACCAAGTCAACCGGTGCCTGTAGTGCATAGTTCTGTGCAAGCACCTACGCCTGTTACGTTTGGTGAACAACCTTTGCAGGAAGCGGATGCGAACGGAGAATCATTATTTGATTTTTAACGCTGCCACAAAGCGTTCGAAAACCGTTCATTTTGCGTAGTCTTGTTATGATAAAATAGAAGCGATATGTACGTTAGTAGCCGGAAGAAAGAAGGAATTGTCATGCCATTTTTTATTATTGCAGGAGCGATTAACGCAGCGATTGCTGTTGGTTTAGGTGCGTTTGGTGCGCATGCATTGAAAGAGCGTCTGTCAGCACATTATTTAGCTGTTTGGGAAACAGCGGTACAATACCAAATGTTTCATGCAATCGGTCTATTGGCTGTAGGGATTTTAATGAGTAGTGCGTTACTCGGTCCTTCTACACAGTTATCGTGGGCAGGTTATTTATTGCTTATAGGTATCATTGTCTTCTCCGGAAGCTTGTATGCACTCAGCTTATCCGGTATTGGTATATTAGGAGCAATCACGCCAATCGGTGGCGTAGCGTTTATCGCTGGCTGGATTCTATTGATTATCGCAGCTGTTAAATTTGGCCACTGATCCTCATAACGAAAAACCGTTCACGTGCGCGTGAACGGTTTTTTGTGCACTTATGGTGTTTGATCGAAGTAATTTAATTCTTCACCGAACTCGGCGTAATCGAAATAAATCATCGGGAAGAGGAAGCGACGTCCAGTTTTCGCTTCGCTAAGTATGACGTGATCTCGTCCGGCCGCCTCGACCACACCCGCGACAGATTTTGTATTCTTACCAGCCTCTACCGCATGTTCGAATGAAAAATGGAAGACGCCTGGTTTTCCTCTGTTTAATCGTAAGATGTTCTCGATGTATGATTGCTCTCGAAACGGAGGTGTGTTCGGTGTTGCCCCCGTGAAAGCTCCTTGTGGTGGAGCCATTTGCTGTTGGCCGTAGCCGGGATAATAATATTGAACCATTTCAACATCCTTTCTATGTTTGTTGGCTAGGTGGGTAGACTTGTTCGGTAGGAAAGTAAAGCCGTTGTAAAACCCCCTTGCGTCTATCCTATGTGCAAGGGGGGAAGGGTATGAACAAAAGATTTAAAAGGATGTAGAAGTGGATACTTTATAAATTGTCCGGGATTTCCGCTACAGAAAGGGACGCTTTCCGGAGGGCGTGGCTTATGCCGCTTCCCTCGCAAGTGCGTGTGCTCCTAACGCTTCGCTTTTACTCGCAAAAGCCGTACTACGCTACGGCTCTCGCTCAGTCCAGGGTCATAAGGCGCACGCTGATCCTCCCGGAGTCGCCCTTTCTTTCGCTTCAATCCTATAGTTAGAATACAAATAATTTAAGACTTCAACGTAGTTTGCAAGTGACTTAGTGTCTGTTCTTTATTTCTTTAAATTCAAATGAATAGACAAAGTGCAAAGCTGAACATTCCACTCCCTCACTTCAGAAGAAAACACTAGTGAAGCGTAGTGCAAAGCGGCGACTCCCGCGGGCCCGCGGGAACGCGTCCGCCTGGAACGCAGCGTAACGGTATCCTTCCCATTTCCTCATTCTAAGGACAATAAAAAAAGACCACGAACGAATTCGTGGTCTTGCTTATTACACTTCGAAGAACGAAGCGCGCTTGTCTTCTGCTAAAATCGTACCGATGAAGAACGAGCCGAACACGCCATAACGTGCACTCACTTCATCAAAACGCATCTCATATACGAGCTTCTTAAACTGCAACACGTCATCCGAGAACAACGTCACGCCCCACTCGTAATCATCAAAACCGACAGAACCGGAAATGATTTGCTTCACTTTTCCAGCATATGTGCGGCCAATCATACCATGGCTACGCATCAAGCTCTTGCGTTGATCCATATCTAACATATACCAGTTATCTTCGCCTTCGCGCTTCTTGTCCATTGGATAGAAACAAACATATTGGCTACGTGGAAGTTCAGGGTACAGACGTCCGCGAATATATGGATTTTGATATGGGTCTTCATCCGATTCGCCAGCTAAATAATTTGATAGCTCGACTACCGAAACATAAGAGTATGCAGGAATTGTGTAATCTGCAATTGCTAACTTATTGAACTCTGCTTCTAGTTGCTGTATTTCGTCCATTGTTGGGCGTAATGTCATCAGCATGAAATCTGCTTTTTGACCAACGACTGTATAAAAAGCATGACTTCCTGTTTTTGCTTCGTCCGCTTCGTTTAGGCGCTCAAGAAAGCCTAAGAATTCATTAACTGCTGTTTGACGCTCTTCTTTTGAAATCAATTTCCAAGAAGCCCAGTCCATCGATCTAAAATCGTGAAGTACATACCAACCGTCTAATGTAATAGCTGCTTCATTCACTTGAATTCAGTCTCCTTTTAAATAAAAATTCGTTCTACTTCAAGTGTATCATAAACCTACTTTAGACGTTAAGGATAAAGGTGAAACTGTCTAAAGGTATGACGAAATTGTGGAAATGCTAAAGGGCTGTCTGAAAGTTTAGAAATTGCTAGTGAATTATGCAATGATTTCAGGTATGATGAATAGGAAAAACTAACAAAGGGTGGGAATTGCACATGGCAGATCTTTTTGATGGTATCCGAGCAGCGCTAGAAGGTAAAGGAAAAACGATTGTATTGCCTGAAGGGGAAGATGTTAGAATTCTTGAAGCAGCTGTACATCTGAAGCAAGAAGGTATTGTGACACCAGTTTTATTGGGGAATGAAGCAGCTGTTAGAAAAGCAGCGGAAGAAGGCGGTTTCGATATTTCTGAAATTCAGTTAATCGATCCTGCAAGCGCTTCCTACAGTGAAGAACTAGCAGAAAAGTTCGTTGAGCGTCGCGCAGGTAAGGCGACAATTGAGCAAGCGCGCGAGCAAGTGAAAGATGTAAACTATTTCGGTACTATGTTAATCTATACAGGACGTGTAGACGGCCTAGTAAGCGGTGCTGCGCATTCGACAGCAGACACTGTACGTCCGGCTTTACAGATCATTAAGACAAAGCCGGATATTTCAAGAACGAGTGGAGCTTTTATTATGATGAAGGGCGAAGAGCGTATGATTTTTGCGGATTGTGCAATCACAGTAAATCCAACAGCTAAAGAATTAGCTGAAATTGCGGTGGAAAGTACAAAAACAGCAAAAGCATTCGGTATCGATCCACGTGTTGCGATGCTATCATTCTCAACAAAAGGCTCTGCAGTGACGGAAGAAACGGAAAAAGTAGTAGAGGCAGCGAAAATTGCACAAGAATTAGCGCCTGAACTTTTGATTGATGGAGAATTCCAGTTTGACGCGGCGTATGTTCCAAGTGTTGCAGCGAAAAAAGCACCGGAATCCGTTATTAAAGGGGATGCTAACGTCTTTATTTTCCCAACATTAGATGCAGGAAATATCGGTTATAAATTAACGGAGCGCTTAGGTGGCTACGAAGCGATTGGACCGATCTTGCAAGGGTTAAATGGACCCGTTAACGATTTGTCACGCGGCTGTTCTGCAGAAGACGTCTACAAACTTTCCCTCATCACAGCAGCTCAAAGCCTATAACGTAATTCATGTATAGCTGATATACTAGATTGTGAAGCGTCTACATCATGAACAACAATGGGAGAACTAGACATGTCACAAGATAAAATATTATTAAATCAACCAGCTTGGCGTTTCATCGATGAATCGATTACGGCCCGCAGTCGTTCTGCGCTAGAATCGTTTGCGATGGATGATGCGCTCTGTCAACTTGTTGGCCAACAGCAAAGCGTCCCTGTCATTAGGACGTGGGTACATAACCGAACAGTCGTCCTTGGTATTCAAGATCATCGCATGCCTTTTATTCAACAGGCGATCGAAGAAATTGAAGACAAAGGCTATCAAGCAATTGTACGTAATTCTGGCGGCCTCGCGGTTGTGCTCGATAAAGGGGTACTGAATATTTCTTTACTCTTTTCCGAGCAAAAGTCGTCGATTGATATTCCAGTAGGTTATGAAGCGATGCTAGCCTTCGTGAAGTTACTGTTTCCGGAATTAGGAGAACAGATTGAAGCCTATGAAATTGTCGGTTCGTATTGTCCAGGTTCCTATGATTTAAGTGTTGCAGGTAAAAAGTTTGCCGGCATTTCTCAGCGGCGTTTGCGCCAAGGAGTAGCTGTGCAAGTATATTTGTGCATTGAGGGTAGTGGGTCGGAGCGTGCGGAGTTGATTCGCGACGTGTATGAGACAGGTTTGCAGGGACAGCCGACGAAATTCAGCTATCCTGTGATTCGGCCTGATGTCATGGCTTCATTATCGGAGATTATTGGCACACCATTGACGGTCAATGAAGTCGTGATTCGCTTGCAATTGTTGTTGCGCTCTTTAACGGATGATGTTCAACAAGGTGGATTAACCGATGAAGAGCTCGAACTGTACGGCTTTTATTTACAACGTGTCGTCGATCGTAATCAGAAAATGTTATCGTAAAAAAAGAGCTGCCAATCAGTGACTGGTTGGCGGCTCTTTTGATGATACTAGATTACCGTTTTGCTCCATTTTGAATAAGGGGGCTACATGCTCGCTTTCTTCATTGAACGCGATTAATCTGCGTGCCCGGTTCATGATTTGGACGAATTGTTCATAGTCATCTTTCAATGTACGATTCTCTTTTTTCAACTCTTCCAATTCCGCTTCCAACGATTTTAGTTGCTCTGTCGCAGTTTTAGCAGTCTGTCTCCAACGTAGTGCATCTGTATCAGCACCCCCGTTATGATGCATGCGAATCAAATACGCAATAACTGTATCAAGGGATAAAGCTGAAAGAGGGACTTGAATCTTTTCTTGCCCATCCCCATTAGCATCGGGACTGTAGAGCGCCTGATTGCGTCTTTTAAAATCTGTACCTAGCACGCGCAATGTCTGCTTTCTCTCTTTCTTTGCTTCTGATAACTCACCCTCGTATTCTCTTCGTACGACTGCATTCCATCTAAAACCACAAGCAGCAGCTGTTCGATTCAATGCGTCACCCACTTCTTCAAACGCACTCAACTGCGTACTACCTTCTCTCACATGTCGTAACACCGTCTCTGCTAACAACTCATCGTCTGACTCTAACCAAGCGTCTTGTCTAACTTTCACCATCTCCATGCCTCCTGTCTTGTACTCTCTTTCTACTGCCATTATGACCATTCATCGAAACATTTATTCAAAGACTCCTAAAATTCTAGTAAACAAATGTTGTAAATGACGGTATAGCAAGGTGTGAAGCAAGTATGTATTGCGGATTCGTGTAGAGAATACGAAAATCCGTCATAGAGTCTATGTCACCTCTCGTCGTTTTTTGCTATACTGGAAAGAATGAAGGATGAGGTGTAGACATGGCGTACCAAAACGAAAAACTGCCTGAAGAAAAAGTGTTTAAAGATCCAGTGCATCGTTACATACACGTCCGGGACCGCGTGATCTGGGACGTCATCAACACGCGTGAATTTCAGAGATTACGGAGAATCCGCCAACTTGGCACGACCTATCTAGTCTTTCACGGAGCCGAACATAGCCGATTCCAGCACTCGTTAGGCGTTTATGAAATCGTGCGTCGCATCATCGACACGGGCTTTAGTAGCCGCGCCGAATGGGATGAAGATCAAAGACTCGTCACATTATGTGCAGCGTTATTGCACGATTTAGGACACGGTCCGTTTTCCCATGCGTTCGAAAAAGTATTCAATTTAGATCATGAACAATTCACCCAGCAAATTTTATTGGAACAAACAGAGGTCCATGAAGTGCTGAGTCGAGTCGCGCCTGATTTCCCGCAAAAAGTGGCAGATGTCATAGCGAAAACGTATCCTGATAAACTGGTCGTCAGTTTGATCTCCAGCCAAATTGATGCGGATCGAATGGACTATTTGCAGCGAGATGCCTACTATACAGGCGTTTCCTACGGTCATTTTGATATGGAACGTATTTTGCGTGTCATGCGACCGACGGAAGATCAAGTCGTCATCAAAGACAGCGGAATGCATGCGGTAGAGGATTACATCATGAGTCGCTATCAAATGTACTGGCAAGTGTATTTTCATCCGGTGTCGCGCAGTGCAGAAGTGATTTTGATCAAAATTTTGCATCGGGCAAGACATCTATATGAAACGGGCTATTCATTTGCACAAGAACCGATCCATTTTATATCATTTTTTGAAAAAGAATTTCAGTTAAAACAATATATAGCGCTTGATGAAAGTGTGTTATTGATGTATTTCCAGCTGTGGATGGATGAAGCGGATCCAATCTTAGCGGACTTATGTGATCGATTCGTTAATCGACGACTATTCCAGTACGCAGAGTTCGAT
>NZ_JAPMIW010000034.1:10698-17488 GCF_033088395.1 Sporosarcina sp. GW1-11
GAAGCAGGACTCGATCCAGAGTATTATTTAGTAACGGATTCTTCCTCTGATTTGCCTTATGATTTCTATCGTCCAGGCGAGGAAAACGAGCGGGTACCGATTTATCTGCAAATGAAAAATGGAGATTTACGTGAACTTTCACGGATGTCCGATGTAGTGGATGCCATATCTGGAAAGCGTAGAACAGACCATAAAATTTATTATCCAGAGGACCGACTTGTGAACGGCAATCCGTTACACGATAAAATTTTGGAGTTGTTAAAAGGTTAAGAGAGGGGTTGCACGAGTTGCTGCAAGAGCATGCAAAAATCGTTCAGTTTGTGTCGTTGGCGAGTGAAGTGAATGGCCGTAAAAAAATGCAAAAGATGGTCTATATATTAAAAAAGATGAATTTCCCGTTTGTGGAAAAGTATGAGCTTCATATGTATGGTCCGTATTCAGAAGAATTGACGTTGCGCGTGGAAGAATTATGCGAGATGGGTTTTCTGGCGGAGCGTTTTGAAGATAAAGGATCGTATAAGCAATATTGTTATCAAGTGACGGATGAGGGATCAATGTTTTTGAACACTGCAGAAGAACCACGGACGCAGTTGCCAGATTGCATCGAGCGATTAAACAGCAAATCATCCCGCTTCCTTGAATTAGTTTCTACGCTGTTGTTTTTCGATCAGTTGGACAAGGAACAGCAAATAGCCAAGGTGCGTATTGTGAAGAATAAGTTGAACTTTACTGAGCAAGAAATGGATCAAGCATTTGAATTTATTGAAGAGTTGCAAGAGCTTTCTGCTGGATGAATTAATGAGTGAGTGAGTGGGTGGGGGGATACCCGTTTCACTACGCTTCAGGCGGACGCGTTCAGGAGGGTCCGCGGTGAGCTTGGCCTTAATTTCTGCGGTCTTTGCAGAAATTAAGGCCACTGTGATCCTAACACTTCGCTTTCGCTCCCCAACTGTCTCATTCACTTTTTACATTAACAAAAGGATTCTCGTGACGAGAATCCTTTTGTTTGATTACTTATCGCTTTCTCTAACGCCGCTAGTAGAAAAATTGTCTTTTGACATTTCTTCAATGTAGACGCTAATTCTTTCGACAGGTGCGCCAGATGTCTCTGCGACCGCTTGTGTGACTTTTTCACAAAGCGCTCGTTTCTGTTCATCCGTACGTCCTTCTAACATTTTCACAGTAATGAATGGCATTTTACTTCCTCCTTTGCAGAAGATTCAGGTATAGTACATATAATAACAGAGATAGAGGTGGATTTACATGGCGAGTGAGAAAAACTCGAAACCAAAGTTAGGCTTTACGATTATTAAAAATGACCCGACAGATGGTCATAAAGGGTTTGGCATTGGATCATTGTCACTGGAAAACATTTCACCTGTCATAATCGATGTGGAAGCAGGTACTGCACAAGTAGAAATGGGTGCGATGCATGCCCGTAGTGATACAGAACGTGGCATTAAATTTACGACCAATCGCGAAGATTCGGAAGGTGGTAAACCGTATTGGTTGGTCTGGGTAACAATTGATTACCGTGAAGAAGGCCCGTATTACGCAGGCGTTACAGCTTGTGAAATGGTAGTCAATCGTGAAAAACGACGCGGCTATAAGGTATTGGCTGATCACGTCAACCGAATGGATAAATCGATGAAGCGTCATATTATCGTGGATGATATGGATGATCGTTCGAAGAAGATTTTGGCAGACTTTTTACAAAACCATAATGCGGAACTTTGGGAACGCAGTACACCTGAATTGCATGAAGGATTACGCACGGAGTAAGGATTTATCCTAGCAAGGTTCCAACCAAATAAGTCAAATGTGTGACAAATTGTTTTGTGGTCTCTTTGAGGTTGAATGTCTGCATGAAACGAAGTAAACTAAACATACAGCTTTGCTGCTGTAATCTAGGACACCTGCTTTGCATACTAATTGTTTGATGAAGCCACAAAACCCAAGCGGGTGAATTCATTCACTGGTTGTATTGCAGTCAAAAAGACCTCGCTCTCCGCGGATTCGGAGAGCGAGGTCTTTTTCTCTTGTGTATTATGGCTTGTTGTGCTCATAGACCCTGGTCTCGCGCTCATAGCCCTCGGTCTCGCGCTCATAGACCCTGGTCTCGCGCTCATAGCCCGCAACACCCTCATCCAACCCACCCATACAAGTTCCCCTAATAAAGTCTTCATTCAAAAAAGGAAAATGGAAATAACTCCAACTTCGAATTCTCTTCATCACCAGAATGTTGCTCGCGTAGTGAACGATCCGTACATAATTTCTTTGGGACATCTTTATCCTTCAAATACACCAATCGTTGCTTCGGACATTCATTGACTGCGACACCGCCCGTTTCAATATCAACAATGACGCCTTGTACGCCTTTAGGGGGCAGAAAAGGCTCTGGCGCGGTTCCTGCATGCACGGCTTCCATGAAGTCGATCCAAATCTTTTTGGATGCGGCTTTGTCTTCTAGATTCTCTAATTGCTTTCCGCGATCGAACCCTGTCCAGATACCTGCTGTCAATGTAGGGGAGAAGCCGATTAAATATTGATCAGAAATCGTAGTTCCAGACTTGGCTGCATAGGGACGTGTTTGCTTTGGACGCATCGACAGCCCAGTTGAGGATAAATAATCACTAAAAACTGGGTCAAACATGCCCGTCATCAAATGTGTTAGCACAAATGCATCTTGCGCGGACATGATCTGTTTTTTTTTCTTCTTCGTATGTTCATAAATAACTTTGCCTGTTGAATCCGTAATCGACAAAATCATTTGTGGATCTACTTCTAAGCCTTTTGATGCGATTCGATTATACGCAGTCGTCATTTCTAACAGTGTTACGTCAGACGTTCCGAGAGCTACTGCCGGAGATTCGGGAAACGCAACATCTATTCCAAGACGTTGCGCCATCTTCGTATATTGTTTATAGCCTACATTTTCTAATGTTTTCACTGCGAAAATATTATCCGAAATCGCTATCGCCTGTGCTAAAGAAATCGGCTTCGCTGCAAATTCACCATTGATATTGCTTGGTTCATACGTCGAACGTCCTTCATCATACGTAAAGACCGTCTTTTCTGCTGTCATAAAGGTTAATGGATTAAATCCATTCTCAAGGGAGGCCGCATATAAAATGGGCTTCATCGCAGAACCGGGCTGCCGTTTCGCCTGTGTCACGCGATTAAATGAACTATCCGCAAAGTTTACCCCACCGACCATCGATGTAATAAAGCCCGTATCCGCTGCCATAGAGACAAATCCAAGCTGCAAATCATTTGGGGGCATCCATTGCTGAATGACTTCTTCAGCAGTTTTCTGATGTTGCTGATTGAGAGATGTACGAATCGTCCATCCGCCTTCAGCAGGCACGCGACCTTTAGTAATCAAGATTTCTTCCGCTTCCTGCCAAGCGGCATCGAGAAAGTACGGGGCTACTTGTTTCGTATCTTCCCAGCTTTCTGTTTTCAGCACGATTTTCTCTGCACTCGCACGTTCCTTTTGAGTCTCTGTAATGAAACCGCCACTTTCCATTAAACTCAACACTAAAAGCTGTCGATTCCGGGACTTCTCCGGATTCGCAAGGGGCGAATAAATTGAAGGACCTTTTGCAATCGCTGCAATCGTGGCGGCTTCTTCAAGCGTTAATTCTTTCGCGGCTTTGGAAAAGTAAAAACGACTTGCAGCTTCCACGCCATACATCCCATGACCGAAATAGACTGTATTTAAATAGCCTTCTAATATCGTATCCTTGTCGTAAAAGACTTCCAGACGATAGGCAAATAATGCTTCGTGAAACTTTCGTGTCCACGACTTTTCATGTGTCAAATACAAATTCCGTGCATATTGTTGGGTGATTGTACTGGCACCTTGTGCTTTACTCATCGTTTTAACGTCTTTCAAAACTGCCGCCGCAATCCGTTTATAATCAAATCCATGATGCGAATAAAATTTCTGGTCTTCCGTCGCGATGAAGGCGTCGGATAAAAAAGGAGACATATCCGATAACTCCATCCAATAGCGACGTTGTTGTGAGAAATGATCTCCAATCTGATGTCCGCTATGATCTAAAAATAACGAAGCTTTCGGAACGCTCAGTGAAGGAGCACCGAGCAATTGCGCATAGATCCGGAGGGCGATCATCACAGTGACAGCCGCGGTAATCAGCATAATAGAAAGCGAAAAGAAGAGTTTTTTTAACCTTTTTCGATTAGTGGATTTTATATAGTCGGTACGTTTCATTGAGCATCACATCCCGTTTCATTCAGTATCTTTTGACAGTATGGGATGGAATAGGGAGGATTAAACGGTTGCCTGCAAAAAGATTAGTCGCGGTAACATTGAAAGTGGCGGTGGTTGAAGTGTATAATGAGTAAATCTATGTAACATAAGGCGGTGAAAGAATGGAAGCGCCAAAAGTGGACGTACAACTCCGTTCTGTTATTCAACATCCAGATCAGCCAGCGGAAACACATCATCTGCAGGCGAGTGGAGAGATCATTGAGAAAAAAGGACAACACTACTTACTGTTTGAGGAAAAATTAGAAGGTATGCCGACCGTGCATACAACCGTAAAATTACATGCGGAAGACGCGTTTATTATGCGTAAAGGCGGCGTACAGATGCGACTGCCATTCCGTCCCGATGATTCAAGGATCGGAACATACGGCAATGGACCAGCCGTCATGGATTTATTGGTCGTCACGAAAAGTCTTCTGTATACGCAAGGACGGTTCGCAGTAGCATATGAATTGCATGCAGAAGGTAATGTATTGGGAAGCTATGAACTGACAATAACCTACTCGGAGGTAACACAATGAATGCAGTAGAACAGATTCAACACGAAATTAAGGAAGCGCTGAAACTGGCGATAGAAACGGCAAAACTCGTAGACACACCGGATATTCCAGAGATCAAATTAGAGTCACCTAAGAACAAAGAAAACGGTGATTACGCAGCAAACATCGCTATGCAATTAACAAAGCTTGCGAAAAAGCCACCACGTGCAATTGCAGAAGCTATTTTAGAACATCTCGATACGACGAATACCGCAATTGAAACAATTGAAATTGCAGGACCAGGCTTCCTCAATATTAAAGTGAAGTCGGATAGTTTAGCGGATGTCGTCAAATCCGTTCTGGAGCAAGGAGAGAACTATGGCCGTTCAGAAAGTGGTCAGCAACAAAAAGTGCAAGTGGAATTCGTTTCGGCTAACCCAACTGGCGACTTGCACTTAGGTCACGCGCGCGGTGCATCACTAGGGGATTCATTATGCAACATCCTCGACAAAGCGGGCTATGATGTAGCACGTGAATATTATATAAACGATGCTGGAAACCAGATCAATAACTTGGCGCTTTCCATCGAAGTTCGTTATTTCGAGGCGTTGGGGCTTGAAAAAGAGATGCCTGAAGACGGTTATCGCGGAGCAGATATTATTGCAATTGGTAAGGACTTGGCAGAGAAATATGGTGACAAATATGTACATGTCACAGAAGAAGAACGTCTGGCGTTTTTCCGAGAACACGGCTTACAAATCGAACTTGATAAGTTGAAAAAAGACTTAACGGATTTCCGTGTTCATTTCGATAACTGGTTCTCTGAGACGTCATTGTATAAAAACGGAAAAATAGAAGTTGCGTTAAATAAATTACGTGAAAATGGTCATGTCTTTGAAGAAGGCGGCGCTACATGGTTCCGTTCGACAACATTTGGCGATGATAAAGACCGCGTACTAATTAAGCAAGATGGTTCATTTACGTACTTAACACCAGATATTGCATATCACGAGGATAAACTTCAGCGCGGTTTCGATAAGCTCATCAATATTTGGGGAGCCGACCACCACGGCTATATTCCACGTATGAAAGCGGCGATCGAAGCACTAGGTTACGATCGTGATACTTTGGAAGTTGAAGTTGCTCAAATGGTTCAGCTGTATAAAGACGGAGAAAAGTTCAAGATGAGCAAGCGGACAGGAAAAGCTGTCACTTTGCGCGAACTAGTCGAAGATGTCGGACTCGACGCAGTACGCTATTTCTTCGCTATGCGTTCAGGTGACGCGCAAATGGACTTCGACCTAGACTTAGCCGTTTCCAAGTCTAACGAAAACCCAGTCTATTACGCACAGTACGCACACGCTCGTATTTGTTCCATTCTGCGCCAAGCAAAAGAACAGAACATGCAGGCATCAACAGATAACGTTACACAATTACAAGACGAAAAAGAACTAGAATTATTGAAGAAACTCGGTGACTTCCCGAAACTAGTTAGCGATGCAGCACGCCTACGCGCGCCGCACCGTGTGACGACTTACATCCAAGAACTAGCTGCAGCATTCCATAGCTTCTACAATGCAAACAAAGTTCTTGATCCAGAAAACAAAGAACTATCCGAAGCACGCCTAGCCCTAATCACCGCAACTAGCACAACTATCGCAAACGCGTTGAAACTAGTTGGAGTAGAAGCGCCAGAGCGTATGTAATTCAGAAAGCCCAGCAGCTGGTCCGCAGTACAACGGACCAGCTGTTTTTGGTGAGCTGTAAAATATATCTAGAGTAAAGCTCCATGCATGTACTGTTAATTTTTGCCTCTACCTAGATACGATTGGTGCGGTTGGACAGGGGAATAGCGCGGATGGCTAGAGTTGCCTTACACCCTGTCAAGTAGACATCTTTAGAAACCGCTCACTATTCTCTTTCCGCTTGTTTATTCCGTTGCTATTTCTATCAAAAGGGCGACTTGACATGGAGCCTCTACAGGCATGACTTCCACGTCTGGAAGCCAGCTGTTATA
>NZ_JAPMIW010000035.1:0-15564 GCF_033088395.1 Sporosarcina sp. GW1-11
AAGACACATCAATACGCTTCTGTATGTAGTGAAGTAATTCGTCACTGAACCCACTGCGGCGCTGGCGGATGGCTCCCGCGATGAGCCAGAAAGGAAGATCGCCTCTCTGTCTCATCGCTCCGCCTACCGCTTGTAAGGCGCCTTCGTTCAGTTAGGAAAATAAATAGCGTAGTACATTGAAGTTGAAAGGTTTCATTCGGTAAGTGCCAAAGTCCACTAAAACTACACTGTACTCACCAGCGAAGGCACAACTGCGGGGTCGGCCGAAGCCATGAGACAGCTAGCGTTCTTTGCTAGTTGGCTCATGGCGGGAGGCAATCCCCCACGTGCCGAAGCGATGATAGGAAGCTGATATAAACTCTAAAGTTGTCTGTACTATTAAAGTTAGCTAGACGTATTCTCAACTTTTAAGTCTTTGCTCACAGCAGCCTCAGCTCCATAAAATGATTATTATATTAATATAAACCTCCCCAATAATGCTATCCTACAATTAATTAATGCAAAACTAGTCAAGGTTTACGGGAAATTCCATAAGTAGAATTACAGACTCACCCTTGAATGTCTCGATTGTTGTAGCGATTGAAGCCGACCACAAATAAAACAGCCGCCACCGCAAGCAATCCGCCAGCATACAGCCAATTCATTTCTTCAATCGGTAATTTAGACACATAGCCGAATGGCGACAATTTTTCCATCCATTCAGGAAATTGAAATAGCCCCCCTAGATACAATGTCAGGAAACCGTAAAACAGGTAGAGCCAGATGAAGCCTGTTGCTCTTTGCGCGACTCCGATCAAACACGCACTAATCGCAATCATCACTGCCACCGCTGGGAAATGAACTATACTTGCTTGCCACACCGTTCGGAAGGCAAAAGGCTCATCCATAGAAGCCGTACTCGCTAGCCATAGCCCCAAAGCTGAAAAACTCAACATGACTAAGCTGGTGAACAGCGCCAGTACTATATAAGTTGCCAATAAATTCACTCTTGAAACTGCACGACCCAGTACGATATCTAGCCTAGACTTGCGCTCTTCACCCGCTAGTTTATGAACCGCCAGCAATGCCGGAATCGTGCTAATGAATGCAAGTACCGCCATCAACATCGGTAAGAATTGTGCTGCCAATGAACTATTTTCATCCGCCACAATCATCGAAGCAAATATTTCATTGCTTTGGAAGAACTTCTCCAAATCACCGAGAACCGAACCATAAGACAGTCCAAGAACGACCATACCGATCGACCAAGAGATAAAAGCAGTCTTCTCTAAACGCCATGCAAGCCCGAGTGGATTGCGTAAAAATATAGACGCATGTGCACGACCACCTCTCGACGGAAGAAAACCCGAGCCTAAATCGCGTTTCGCATGCAGGACAATCGCTAGAATGAATAATAGAAGACTTCCTATAATCAGGAAAATTACTGGTAACATATTGTTTTCGCTATAAGGCTGAACTTGCGCAAGCCAACCGAACGGAGGAAACTCTTCTGTTCCCGCTCGTACTAAATAAGAAACAATCATTACAGTAAACGACAAACCAACTGTACCTCTCGAACTTTCCGAAAGTTGCGCACATACGGCCGTCACACCTGCAAAAAACAACCCAATCGCGCCAAGTCCCGCACCATAAATAAGCGATCCTCGCAAATCCATACTATCGAATGAAAGACTAAACAAACCGACACTTATCAACATTGCCATCACTACATTGACAGCCAAAAGCACCAATATCGAAGCCGTCAATTGCGAGTTTCGCGCAATAGGCAAGGAACGCAGGAATTCCGCCTGCCCTTCCTCTTCCTCCGCACGCGTATGCCGTACCATCAATAAAATATTCATAATGGCGACCGCAATCCCAGTCATCAGAAGCATCTGATGCGCCACCATCACACCGAGCGTATAATGCGTTAGATCAGCAGGTCCAACCATCGCAGTCATAACGGGATTTTCCATCGTTGCTGCCATCATGTCGCGATCTTGTTGCGTTGGATATAATGAATCTAATGCAGGCGGTACAAGCAACGTCATCGCAACGATCCCAAAGAGCCACCAAACATAGCGCCACCGATCTTGCCGTACGATGAACCGCGAGAGACGTAAAGTTCCCGCAAACTTTCCCATCATCATGAATTCCTGCTTTCTACCGCTTCTTCATAATGCTGCATGAATAAATCCTCAAGCGTAGGTGAGGCACTCTCGATTTTCTGGATACCGTGCTCACTTAATTTACGCATAATCGCTTCCATTTCATCTGCATCCGCTTGAAATGCCCAGCCATTTTCTGTCGGCAACACCTCATGAACACCTTGCCACGAAGCAAGTGACTCAATCGGAACTCTCGTCTCCACCGTCAAACGCATACGAGTCAAATGTCGTAATTCATCCAACGTGCCACACTCAATCAAGCGACCTTGCCGAATAATACCTACACGATCGCAAAGCTTCTCCACTTCCGACAAGATATGGCTCGACAACAACACCGTCTTGCCTTCTGCCTTTACTTCCGCCACGCATTGCTGGAAGATGTTCTCCATTAAAGGATCCAAGCCAGACGTCGGTTCATCCAGCAAAAACAGCTCCGCATCCGATGCAAATGCAGCAACTAAAGCTACCTTTTGTCGATTACCTTTGGAATACGTCCGGCACTTCTTCGTCGGATCCAACTGAAAACGCGCAAGCAATTCATCCCGCTTTCTTTCATTAATCTGTCCTTGAAGGCTCGCAAATAAATCAATCAATTCGCCACCCGTCAACTGCGGCCATAAATTCACGTCGCCAGGGACATACGCAATGCGGCGATGTATTTCCACCGCATCCCGCCATACATCTTTACCGAAGATCGTCGCCGAACCGTTCGTTGCGCGCAACATCCCAAGCAACACTCGAATCGCGGTCGATTTCCCCGCCCCATTCGGCCCAATAAAACCAAACACTTCCCCAGACTTCACCTCAAGATCTAGTCCGTCCAATGCATGATGCTTACCAAATACTTTCGTCACTTGATTCATCTCAATCACGTTCATCTGTGTGCCCTCCCTTCGTTCGAGTTAGAACTAGTGTATTACGTATATTTTAGCATATATATAGTACGGAGAATATTCTGACTGGAAGAACGCATTACTTGGTTGATGTTAGGCGTGGTTGTGACGTGGTTGTGACGTGGTTGTGACGTGGTTGTGACGCGGTTTGGCGCGGTCCCAACACAGTTTGGCTCGGTCCCAGCAACGGTTGGCGCGGTTCTAGATCCGATTGGAGCTATTCTAACAAAAGTTCGCGTAATCCAATTAAAGCCCAACCTCTCCCTAAAATAACGCAAAAAACACTTCCGCGACCGATTCAGTCTGCAGAAGTGTCTTTCTCTATTTCACAATTCAAAAATACATAGCCATCTTTTTCAACCGTCTCGCCCATTTTCACAGCAATCCGTTCCTTAAAAATCGGGCCATCGACGACTACAGTATGAAACTCACCAGACTCGCCACAACTATCGATTCCAAGTGCTTCAAGCTCGTCCATTAGCTCAATGGTGAAACGGCGCCCTATAAATTCGGCTGGCATCATCTTCGTATTGACAACGACGATATACGCTTCGAATCCTTCATTGATGAATTCCTCTAACAACGTACGTCTCGGTTCTTCCCATAGGGGGTGAACTGCTTTCATGCCCACTTTGGCGCACATTGACTGCACCCACAGAAGATGATCTTCCAAATCAATGTCACCGAAAACCGCTTGCGGAATACCGTGCTCTTTACAAACACGCATCGCATCTATAAATTGCATCTCATAACCTGCCCAATCTGCTTTTCGAATCATCAACGGCGCGCCAATTTGCTTCGCTTGCGCTTGAATGATCTCGAGTGGCAATGCATGTGATTTGGAATAGGACTCGTCTAGTTCGAACATCGTCCATAACATCGCTGGTGTATTACCCGCTTTTATCGCTCGGTGAGTAGCAAGTGCGGAGTCTTTTCCGCCACTCCACGAAGCAACAAACTTCGCCCCGGTCATTGTCCGTCCGCCCATGCAATTCGTGCATCTACTGTACGCGCCATGCGGATCATATAAGAACGGAAACCAAGCTTCGGCCAGAAGTAAGAAGCGAGATGATTCGCTGTATACCAGTCAGTCATGATGTATTCATAGCCGGCTTTTTTCATTTGTGTGAAACTATGGTTGGCAATTGATTTCCCAATGCCTTGTCCACGTAGTTCAACATTCGTAGCCGCCTGCACGAGTACCGCTGCTCGATCGGGTGTCGTCATCGCATGTCTTGCATCGGCTGGCGTATATAAATGAAACGCAACGGGCACGCCATCCTGTTCGGCGATAAAGCTTCGCGTACCTTCCTTACCTTCATAGGCGCTTAACATATCGCGTTCCGCATCCAAAGCTTCTTGTGTAATCGGCTTCCAAGCAGGTGCTTTCGCTTGGTGTAAACTATTCCAAGGCGCCATCTTTTGCAACACTACTTGCTCATCCGACGGCAATTCATTTACTTTCACGAGGCTATTCTCCCCGGGTTGCGCGCGGTAAAGTCCTAAAGGTAAGGCCGCAAAGCGCTGTTCGAAATGGAATGATTGCTCTAACATTTCAAGAATTAATTCATCATTGCCAACGGGTACATCTATCACATGCTCGAAATACCCATTACGAATCCACTCTGCCCCTACTTCGGTATACATCAAACGTGCCAGTCGCGGATGCTCGTCCTCATGAATTACAAATGACGGATAGCCTACATACACTGTGCGGCCTCGCGTAGAATCATGACGATACTCATATAATAAATAGCCGATGACATCATCGTCACGTAACGTAACCAATCCACCCACATACGGTTTATTCATTTCCTCACGCAAGCGCTCTTCCGCTTGCTCTACTTCTTCAAAACGTTGCTGCAAAAATGGAAATCGTTGACGTTCTTCTTGATGTCTAGTTGCCAGTAACGAGGCCATCTGCGGTATATATTGTTCTTCAAATTCAACAAATCGTATCATCTGAATCCCCTCCTGCCTAGTTTAACTAAATTATACCATACCTTTTTAACTTTCCAATGAAACGAACGAACCTGATCACTAATCAGAAATCCTTTCAGAGCGACGACTAATTACATAGTGTTCCGTTAGCAAACTAGGTAATTGTTGTCTGTCTAAGTAGTATGAAACCAACTTTGAGAAGTGGTAAGTTTTTCAGAACGTAGCAAGCAGCATCTTGATTCACACCTAGGTACTCCCGACATTGTTTATTAGACAGTTCCGTTTCGAAAATCAAAAAGTAATCTTGTGTCGCCTGTCTGATCGCTGACTTTTCAAATCTATCGCAATGCACACATCGCCATTTTCGTTCACTAACTTTTTGGAGCGGTGCATTGCATAAATTGCAAAGACATCCGGTACGTAGCATATGTTCTTCAATATGGTAATAGTTTTTGAGAGGTGACGGATTATAAAGTGTCTGTTGTTCGGTAAGGCGCTGAATCAGTGTATCCAGCTGTTTGGGGGTAAGTATTGGATCCTTTGGAGGTTGCGAATGGAAAAAGAGAGGAAGATGTTTAGCGTAAAGCCACTGCATTTCTGTTGGGGCTTCATGTACAGAAGTTTTTTGATTGGCTAACACGACAGCACATTGAATAGGGATTTTAATGTTTTGTTCTGCCAGCCACCTTTGTAGATAGTGGCGGCTATTCTCAACTTGCATTTGTGGGCATTCCATCATGATGGACGGTCGATTGGGGTACATGCGCGGAACTCGCGACAACTTTCACGGAACTCACACTCAGCACCGCAAATTCCAGCAAAATAAACCCCCTTTCCAATTCAGAAAGGGGGTTCCAATCAATAAATAAATTAAGCCGGCATCGGGGTATCCGTTGGCTTGGCATAGTTTCCATTACCATACTCCGCATCGATGGCATCACGGATTTCTTTCATAGACTTGCCGTCTTGCTTCATTTGCACAGACTTCACTGCGATTTCCAAACAAACTAGGCAACGTGTGCCGTGATCGTCCCAGACGACCGAGCCGTCTTCGCGTACTTCGTCAAGGAAACAGTTCATATTACTTTTATGACCCGCGCTATCGCCACATCCGCAGTAGCAAGGCATATATTCCAAAACATCTGTAGCTTTGCCCGCCACTTGATAAACCATCCGCATGTCTTCTGGCTTATCATCTAAGAATGATGGCAAAATATCCGCAGAAGCCGTGACTTCTTGTAAGTCGCCATTTGGCAAATGTTCTGCGTGGTCATGCCCTGCTTCCTCCCGTACATCTTGATCAACTTCAGCCGGTTTTTCAGTCGCACCGTTTCCACAAGCTGCTAGCGCCAAAGTTAGCGCAGCCAATCCCGCAAGTAACTTCTTTTTCATATCTAGTTGTAACTCCTTCATGTAAACGTAATGCCTTCATTATACAAGCTTCACTACGAAAACGCGCGTACAAACTAGTGACAATTACTGAATTCCTGTCATTTTGCTAGGGTCAACATATTCGTCAAACTGTTGTTCCGTTAATAGTCCTGTAGAAAGTGCCGCTTCTTTTAGCGTTGTGCCTTCTTTATGCGCCTTCTTCGCAATCTTCGCTGCATTTTCGTAGCCGATATACGGATTCAATGCTGTGACTAACATTAAGGAATTTTTCACTTTATTATCAATTTCTTCACGATTCGGTTCAATACCAACTGCACAATTATCGTTGAAGCTGATCATGCCGTCCGCTAATAGCTTCGCGGATTGCAGGAAATTGTAAATGATTACAGGCTTAAAGACGTTCAATTCAAAGTTCCCTTGGCTCGCTGCGAAACCGATTGTTGCGTCGTTCCCCATGACTTGTGCAACGACCATCGTCAATGCTTCACTTTGTGTCGGGTTCACTTTACCTGGCATGATCGAGCTACCTGGTTCGTTTTCTGGAATCGTAATTTCACCAATTCCTGAACGTGGCCCACTTGCTAACCAACGTACGTCATTTGCTATCTTCATCAAATCTGCTGCCAATGCTTTTAACGCACCATGCGTATAGACTACTTCATCATAGCTCGTTAACGCGTGGAATTTATTTTTAGCCGATGTGAATTCAATCCCAACAGACTTTGAAATTTCTTCTGCTACTTTATCACCGAAACCAGCCGGTGCATTCAATCCTGTTCCGACTGCTGTTCCACCGATTGCTAATTCCTTCATAGACTCTACACTGATTTCTAGCATGCTATGTGTTTTCTCTAACATTCGATGCCAGCCGCTAATTTCCTGACCTAATGTTAATGGAGTCGCGTCTTGCAAGTGCGTCCGTCCAATTTTGATGATGTCCATGAAGTCTTCCGTTTTCTGTTGCAATGTCTCTTTTAATTTATCAATTGCCGGTAGCACTTCACGTTCCACCGCAATGACACCCGCCACATGTAGCGCTGTCGGGAATGTATCGTTTGAGCTTTGAGATTTATTGACGTCATCGTTCGGATGCAAGCGCTCTTCCTCGCCCCACTCCTCCAACAACTGGTTGCCGCGATTCGCGAGCACTTCGTTCATGTTCATGTTGGACTGCGTACCGCTTCCTGTTTGCCAAACGACTAACGGGAAATGCTCGTCCCACTTACCTTCGATCACTTCTTCAGCTGCTGCCTTAATCGCTTTCATTTTCGCTTCAGATAAATTTCCAAATGAATGACTGGCGATTGCTGTAGATTTCTTTAAATGGGCAAATGCTTGGATGACGCCAAGCGGAATACGTTCTCCGCCAATCTTAAAGTTCTGCTTACTACGTTGCGTTTGTGCACCCCATAGCTTGTCTGCGGGTACTTGTATTTCACCAAATGTGTCGTGCTCTATGCGATATTCCATTTTCCATCCACCTCTCGAAGTTGTAATCAGACTCTCTCTCTATCATGCCTCATTTATTGGAAAATTTGAATTAAAACGCGTTAGACGCCTTCCTAACGACCGTGAAAAACAACAGGTGACCATTGATTCCTGACGACGAGTAATAAAACGAGCCAAACGGTTGGTAAAGGTATTCTCTGTTGCAACTGATTCTCCATCATGGACTCATGACAAAATTAAACACATCATTCATGACACCCATCGAAGCGGTAAGATTATGAAAATTCGTCCGATCCACGGAATCGCGGCAGATCTGAACTCTGCTGTTATTATTTTCGGTGCTACCCTTCTTCACTTGCCTGTCAGTACAACGCATGTTATCTCTTCTTCTATTATGGGAGCTGGGTCCGCACAGCGATTAAAAGGTGTGAAATGGGGCGTTGCACAAAGGATTGTATTAACGTGGATTATTACGATGCCAATCTCCGCAATTGTTGCAGCTATCGTTTATAAAGCGCTTGCATTTTTTTTGTAAGTAAACTTTTAACTTGCAATGTTTAACAATATTTGCTATGATAAAGAAGAATTATTTTTGTTCGACGCAAGGTCTACGATTTTATCTCGACCGTTTTTAGTAATTGAGCAAGGATAGTAATACAATGTGTACACACGTGTGCACGAGGAGGAAACAAACATGGAACAAGGTAAAGTAAAATGGTTTAACGCAGAAAAAGGTTATGGCTTCATCGAACGTGAAGATGGCGACGACGTATTCGTACACTTCTCAGCTATTCAAGGCGACGGGTTCAAAACTCTTGAAGAAGGCCAAGACGTATCTTTCGAGATCGAACAAGGTCAGCGCGGACTTCAAGCAACTAACGTAACTAAAAACTAATTTAACCTTACAAACCGCTTCCTTTTAGGAAGTGGTTTTTTTTGTGCGTTTATTTCCTTAAATCAACAACACTTTTCACTACTTTTTCGTTATGATGAGCGTAGAACATCTAGCACATACATGAATTACCTATATAGTTTAGAAACAGACTGGAGGAATCACCTTGATACATTTTGCGAAGTTCGTGACGAAGTCCTATAAATGGATTCTCGCCTTTTGGATTATACTGTTTGGTGTCATGACCTATTTTGCCATTCAACTTCCCGGCTTGCTTGCTGGAGACGGATTCAGAGTCGATGGTGAACATGAAAAAGTTATGAAGATTGTATCGGAAGACTTCGGTTTACCGGCAGAATCGTTATTTATAGTATTTGATGGAAAGTCGGATAAAGAAATCGAGTCTACACTAGCTGATCTGGAGCCACTCGATGTCGTGTCAGAAATCGTTTCTCCAATAACAGAACAAGACCAATACACAGACGACCTTTCCTATGCAGTTCTCCAATTCAGCAAAGCGCCAGATGATATGCCACAAGTAGTCGAAGACATTCGCGCTTCTTTTGATGGTACAGAAGGTATCGTACTTACGGGTGGAGGTGCGTTTGAACACGATATCAATCAAGCGAGTCAGCGTGATTTAATGACGGCAGAAGCCATTGGTTTGCCGATTGCGATCATCGTCTTGCTGTTTGCTTTCGGTACGCTTGTTGCTTCTTTCGTTCCTTTAATTGTCGGGATTGGAACAGTCGTCTCTACGCTCGGTGTGATGGCATTGCTTGGTAATCAAGTGGATTTATCTATTTTCGTATTAAACATCGTGCCTATGCTCGGACTCGCACTGAGTATCGACTTTGCGTTGCTTTTCATCAGCCGTTATAGAGAAGAACTTCAAAAGCAACATGTGGTAGATTCTATCATTATGACGATTCGTACAGCGGGTCGTTCGATTATTTTCTCCGCCGTCTGTGTATTTATTGGGCTCGGCGCTATGTTGCTCATCAAAGTTGATATTTTTATGAATATTGCACTCGGTGGCATGATTGTCGTCGGCATGGCAGTTATTTCATCCCTTACGTTATTGCCTGCTGTTCTGATGATGCTTGGTGAGCGAATTCATAAAGGACGGTTACTTAAAGAACGCGGTGAAGATGCCAATGGTTGGCGCAAGTTTGCCAATGGCGTCATTAAGCGTCCCGTAACGATTGCGCTTGTCGCCACTGTGTTACTAGCGATCGCAGTCATTCCTGTTCGCAATATGGAACTAACCATTCCTCAAATCGATTCCTTACCGGAGTCATTTGATACTCGTACGTCCTTTGAACAAATGCAAGACACATTCGGTTTGGATAATGAAAGCACCGTCTTCTTACTAGCTGAGCGTAATGGTGGCTGGAAAACGACTGAAGGACTCACTGCGATGAAAAAGCTTCAAGATCAATTATTGGATGATTCATTAGTGAAAAACGTCTCTACTATTTACACATTAAGCGGGATCGAAACACCTGCTCAATGGGAAAACAGACTGAAGATCCCACAAATGTACGATCAGCTAAATCCTATCTTGAAGGATTTCACCGACGACAACCGATTGCTCATTCCTGTCACTCTAGGTGCTGCCGGCAGTTCCAATGAAGCACAAGACTGGGTTCGCGACTGGTCCGCTAAACAAACAGACTGGAATTTATTAATCGGTGGCGAACCGCGATTCAATCAAGAAATCTTCGATGAAATCGCGGATCACATCGTCTATGTATTACTTATTATCGTCGTCTCTACATTTTTCATATTAATGTTCGCGTTCCGATCCTTAATCATCCCGATCAAAGCGATTTTGATGAATATTCTTGGATTATCCGCAACGTTCGGGATCTTAGTGTACATTTTCCAATACGGCCATTTTGGTTTGCATCCGGGAACTGTAGCACTCATCATCCCGGTCATCGTCTTCAGCTTAGTCTTCGGACTCAGCATGGACTATGAAGTCTTCTTAATCTCACGAATGCAAGAGGAGTTCTCGTATTCGTTCGATAATGATCAGTCAACTGTAGAGGGGCTCGCAACAACGAGTAAAGTCATTACGTCTGCAGCTCTAATTATGATCGTCCTAACCGGTGCATTCGCCTTCACCGACGTCATGCCCGTCAAGCAAATCGGCGTAGGCATTGCCGTCGCAGTTGCAATCGACGCAACAATCATCCGGCTACTACTCGTCCCTAGCCTAATGAAGCTATTCGGTAAGTGGAACTGGTGGCTGCCGTTTGGCAAGGGCTTGTATCGGTCTACTAGTCAGTTTCCTAAGGATAATTAGAAGTGGAGAGGCTACCGTTTCGCTGCGCTCCAGGCGGACGCGTTCCCGAGGGCCCGCGGTGAGCCAACCGGTCGCAAGCTCCCCTGGTCGTCTCACCTATCGGGCTGATCCTCCGGGAGTCGCCGCCTTGCGCTACGCTTCACTAGTGTCTTCTCCTGAAGCCAATAATTGGAACGCCCGGCTTTATACTTATTCTTGATCCATTTAAATAAAACTCTTGACTACAGGTAAGAACATGTCCGCCTGAAACGTAGCGAAAGCCGTTGCGAAGTACGGCTTTTGCTTTGAATCCCGGACCACTATCAAAATGAAAAAGCAGTTACTCGCATATAAATGAGTAACTGCTTTTCTTTATTGCCAACCAAACGAGCCGTGTTCACTATACGACTGGTTTTCGATAGACTGGTGATTTTTTTGTGTAGGATTGTTTTTAAAGGTAGCCTGTACCATGAAATAGATCGCCGCCACTACAGCGATAACACAAATGACTAAGCCGATTGCGACTGTTTTGCCCTTCATTCGAGTTCACCCCTATTGCCCTTATTTCGTCTTAACTGAAAATCCTTCTTCTTTCAAATAGCTTGCTGCTTCACCGTAATCACCGAAGCCCTCTTCAAGATTCGGACCGTGGTAGATGTTAAAGAAACCATCTTCCTCAAGAAGTGTCACCTTCGAACCTTCCGGGTGCTGCCATGTTTCACTAATCGTTTCTACTTCAGGTGCTTCTGTCGCAAGTCCTTCAACAGCTGCGCGAATCACTTTACGTAATTCATCCGCAGAAAATTCACGTACGTTGACTAGACCGCGTTCATCCGGCTCGTAACCTTCAACATTCGCTACATAAACAAACGCGTTACCGTTCGGATGCAAGTGCTGTACGACGACTGTCTTATCGAATAAAGACTCTTCATAATGATAGTTCAAGCGTTTCATGGACACTTCTTTTTTCACAAGCTCCGGAAATTCTTCTATAATTTGTTGCTTCTCTTCAAATGTTAACATAATCTTCCTACTCTCTGATAAAATGATTTTATTATCTCGTTTTCCACTCGATAAACAAGACAAGCAATATGATGACTGCAAATGCGACGATATAGAACCAGGAAGGTACACTGCTCACACCACCGAACATGCCATCCACTCCTTCCAGACTTTCCATTCTTTTTTTAGTATACCCTTTTTCCCTCATCTAAGGACGATAATTTTCAACAATTCGGTAGCTTCCACTGTATTGACACGATAGGAAAAGAGTATAATACATTAGAGGAGTGAGTGTCACATGATAAAACGCCTATTTCAGTTGCTCTTTCTCGTTGTGATTATATACGCTGCCAAACCTTGGTGGGAAGGTCCCATGTCCGAATATGTGGATTTATCGTTCTTAGACCCACTCGATGCACGTGTAGAATCCGTACTTGATGAGGAAATGATTGAATCTGCGCTTGATTATACAAAACAATCGATTTCGACTATCGTTTCATTTATTTCAGATAAAACCGCAGCCTCGCGCGCCCCAGATCCAGTGGAACAACCTGCGCTCGATGCACCGACACGTGGTATCATTTCGATTCACAATATCGAAATCGGTATGCCCGAAGCACAAGTACAAGCGGAACTCGGTGAGCCCGTCCGTAAAACTACTAATGAATACGGTACGGAATGGCTGACGTTTCATCAAGACTATCAAAACTTCGTCATGCTTTCGTATGATATCAAACGGCACGTCAATGCAATCTACACGAATGATCGGCTGATTTCTTCATCTATTGGTATTGAATATGGGATACCAAGAGCCGACGTTCGCGGAGTCATGGGAGAGCCAATTACAGAAATTCGCAAAGGGACAAATATTTATAAACTACAAGACGATGAAGGAATGGACCTTTTTCATTCGGATGGCATGTATATGTATGTTTTTTATGACTTGCATAAAGATCATATAGTCACTGCTGTTCAATTGATTTCAGATACATTGGAACAAAAGAAAACCGCTCTTTACGCTCCTAAAAATGATGCGATGCGCAAAGGCTTCGAAATTCAGTTATTTGATTTGACCAATGCAGCACGCGTTCGGCATGGACGTTCGATTTTAACATGGGATGAAAAAGCTTCTAGTTCCGCACGCAAGCATAGTCTCGATATGGCGGCACATAATTATTTCAGTCATGAAAACTTACAAGGCGAGTCCCCTTTTGATCGCATGAAAAAGGAAGGCGTGAAATTCATCAGCGCAGGAGAAAACCTAGCATACGGTCAGTCTAGCAGCATTTTCGCTCATGAAGGTTTGATGAATTCAAAAGGCCACCGAGAGAATATTTTAATACGTGATTATCAGTTCCTAGGAATCGGTGTGGACTTCAACGATAAAGAACAGCCATTTTATACAGAAAACTTCTTCTCAAAATAAGGGTTTTTTCTTTCATTACGCAATGCTATCTAGTAAAATAAATTCAAGGTCCTTTATCATTAAGGTACCTTCATTAAAGCATCAAAGGAGAATACTAATTGAAAAAACTAGCTGCATTTTTCCTAGCTGCGACGTTAATTTTGTCGCCTATCGGAAACATCATCTTCCAAGATGAAATTACTGCGGAAGCGCGAGGCTATAAGTCTGGCAAGAAGAGCTTCAGTACGCCGAACAAGGTACAACCGAACAAAATCGAGAAGAAACAAGATAATACGAAAACAGATAACGCAAAACAAAACAATGACAAGACAGCAGCTGGCAACACAGCGAAAAAGCCTGGTATGGGTGGCGGTTTGATGAAAGGCTTACTGGTAGGTGGACTTGCGGGTCTATTATTCGGTAGTCTTTTCGCGAACATGGGTATGCTTGGATCAATCCTCGGGTTGATGATCAACGTACTTGCCATTGTCTTCATCATCTTCATGATCCGGAAAATTTTCATGATCTTCAAAGAGAAACAACGTAAAAAAGAAGAGGATATGAATTCATGGAACAGCAGATAATTTACGAACAAGATGTAGCGAATGCTGTGTGTGTGTTAATTGCCAAAGAATCACGCGTCATGCCTGATGATGTAGAAGTTGAGCTAGGTTACGATGATGATACTGGTTTTTCTGCTGAAGCAGAACTAAACGGCCAGATGCATTATTTAGATACCACTCGTTTAGTAGAAGCACTTCGTCTATGGATCGACCAATATCTTGAGCTTGACCCAATGGCGGCTGGCATTCAGCTGAAGTTGGATGATGAAGAAGGTATTATTGCGATTGTACGATAATCGTTCGGACGCGCGTACTTTTTGTAAGTAAAAACGGTTTCTCCTAGGAGAAACCGTTTATTTTTATTTACCGATATTACTAGAAGTGATTTCAGCACAAGCAAATGGTGCGCCCGAATCACCTGCTGGGTCGGTTTTGTAATCATCCGCACCTTCATGGATAATCAACGCCGTACCGTTTTGGTCAAGCAATGAATTATCCTTGCCCATCTCAAGCGTTACAGCGTCTGTTGTAATTTCGACTTTAGCGTTACCGTCTTCATCCGCTACGAGGTTCTCCAAATCACCTGCGTGATGTCCCTTTGGATTATCTAGACCATGCTCTGAACCTGTCGGGTTGAAGTGCCCGCCAGCAGATGCTTTGAAATCTGGCGCAGTACATACACCCGTTTCATGGAAATGCATCCCATGCTCGCCAGGCGTCAAGCCCGTTACATCCACTTTCAACGATACGCCACTAGGTCCTTCCGTTAAAATCGCTGTCCCTATATTATCTCCATCTGTGTTACGGACTGGCGCTACTACTTCCGTTGCAGCTACTTCTTGATCTACTCCCGTTTCTTCACCGCCACTGACCGGCACCTGTTCCTTCGTTCCACCACACGCCGCCATTAACAAAACTGATCCTAATACGATACTAGGTAATTTCCACATACTATTTCCCCCTTGTTTTATGCTATACACATTATTTCCAACCCACTGCACATTATACAATGAAACCATAATTTGACTATACCCATTTTTGTGGGTTGGCTAACATGTCGGAGTTTTGAGCGGTTTGCGTGGAGACCAACTTCGAACCGAGCTATTCCTACCTCGAACCGCGCTATTCCTACCCCAAACCGCGCCTTTCCTACCTCGAACCGCGCTATTCCTACCTCGAACCGCGCTATTCCTACCTCGAACCGAGCCTTTCCTACCCCAAACCGCGCTTTTCCTACCTCGAACCGAGCTATTCCTACCTCGAACCGAGCCTTTCCTACCTCGAACCGAGCCTTTCCTACCTCGAACCGAGCTATTCCTACCCCGAACCGAGCTATTCCTACCTCGAACCGAGCTATTCCTACCCCGAACCGCGCTATTCCTACCTCGAACCGAGCCATTCCTACCCCAAACCGCGCCTTTCCTAAACCGAACCGCGCCAAACCATGCATAATTACCTTACAGTAGACAGTATAAGAAAGCGCTCCTAAAGGACAGACTACATCCTGAGGAGTGAGATCATGACTAGAAAAACGTATGAATATGAACTGAAAAAGAAAGTGGTGGAGCTTTATTTTGAAGGGCATGCCGC
>NZ_JAPMIW010000036.1:0-12789 GCF_033088395.1 Sporosarcina sp. GW1-11
ACAACAGCTGGCTTCCAGACGTGGAAGTCATGCCTGTGGAGGCTCCATGTCAAGTCGCCCTTTTGATAGAAATAGCAACGGAATAAACAAGCGGAAAGAGAATAGTGAGCGGTTTCTAAAGATGTCTACTTGACAGGGTGTAAGGCAACCAATTTTCAGCGCGCCAATCGTGCTCAATCCCGCGCGATAGGTAGAGCGAATCGCGCCAAAAGCATGGCGTACCGCGCGAAAATCAAATTACAGCGCGCCAATCCTGCCCAATCCCGCGCGATAGGCAGAGCAAATCGCGCCAAACACATGGCGTACCGCGCGAAAACCAAATTACAGCGCGCCAATCCTGCTCAATCCCGCGCAATAGGCAGAGCAAATCGCGCCAAACACACCAAACTGAGGTACCAGGTCCCCATACAAATTTTGATTTAGCATACTGGAACCCGCCTTGTTCCCAAAAAAGATTCGCAAACATATGCTACTACATGTGAATACGTTTGTGTACCTTACATGTGGAGAGGAGTTATCAGTTCATGGCTACGAAACCGCGGCAATTACAAAGGGGCGACACGGTAGGGATTGTAACGCTTGGAAGTCCGTTGGCGGCTAATCGCATTACGGAAGGGATTCGAATGTTGCAAAGGATGGGGTTTAAAGTTGTCGTGGGGGAACATGTCTATTCCGCGAATGGCTTTCTTGCGGCAACTCCCAGGCAAATGGCTTCTGATTTAATGAAGATGTTTAAAAATCCGGAAGTGAAGTGGATTTTACCTGCTCGAGGTGGAGTCGGGGTGGGAAGTATTTTACCATTCCTTGATTTTAACGTCATTAAACAAAATCCTAAAATTGTTTCTGGATACAGTGACATCACTATTTTGTTAAATGTGTTGTTTGAATATGCTGACCTTATCGGTTTTCAAAGTTTGTTATTGTTAGACTTTAATTCACAAACCCCTCCATATAATTTCAATCAATTTTTTGCCGCGACAACGACTGTCACTGCGCCTTGGCAAATTATCAACCCACCCGAAGTTCCACTTATCGGAGTAGTTCCCGGAAATGTCACAGGACCAATTGTAGGCGGAAATCTCACGTCATTCCTGGGCACCTTAGGCACATCCTATGAAATCAATACGGAAGGTAAGATTTTTCTGTTGGAAGAAACACATGAACCGATCAATACGGTGTATCGGTACGTGAACCACTTAGCGATGGCAGGGAAATTTGATGATTGCGTAGGAATTATAATGGGACAATGTACGAACTGTGAACCAGCCTACGGGAAAAGTTACGTGGATTTGATCAATGAATTTCTAGTTCCACTTGGAAAACCTTTAATGACCAACCTTGCCACCGCACATAGTCACTATAAAGCCACTATACCTATTGGAGCCCGTGTGAATATGAATACGATGAATCGAACGTTAACGGTGATGGAGCCGGTCGTTAAGGTATAGTCGGTTATTTACTTTTCACGATAAAAGATCTACGTCGTTACACTGAACGGCTTGGAATCGATTCTAAATTCTTTTGTAATAGCAGGTACCAAGTCCACATACAACTCCTTCCTATGCAATAATTAGTTTTTACTGATATATGCAAGGTTTGGGAGTATACTAATAAAGTAAGAATATCTAGTTCAGTAATATTAAATATAGTAAATTTGTTGAATAGATGGTCTTCAAAGACGACAAGAATTGTAGGTGAATAAAATGGGGAAGTATCAATTGGATAGCAAAGGTAAGGCGGCTGTGGCAAAGTATCATGAAAAAAACAAGCCTGCCCAATTTGATAAAAAGCAGCAACTTGAAAAAATACGTACGGCGTATTTGGAAAAAAAGCAAAAACAAACGGATCAATAAAATGATGGTATATCTTCAATATCAACCGAAAGAGTGATAATTAGTGACTATATAATTTATCCTTGCAAGTAAAGCTTAGATATATCAATAGTTGATAGCGTAGAAGCGTAAGTGTCAATGTTTTTGGATGAACTCACCAGCATGAAAGTGTTGGTGGGTTTTTATGTTTGTGGATTGTGATGAAGTGGCCCTTAATTAAGTTGAACCGCGCCAATCCCCCATAGCATCGCGCGAAAGCCAGAGCAAACCGCGCCAAACCCACATAACACCGCGCCAAAGCACACCAAATCTAATTGTGATCAAAAGTAAATTGTGTAAATGAGGATGCTTCATGTGGCCCTCATATTTTATTTGAAATGATTGTTTTCTCATTTCAGTAACTTTCCAAAAACTTTTCCGTCTACTACAGTAGATAGGGGGCGGAAATGTGAGAAAGACTACTTATGCATTTGTACTTTGCGCTGTATTACTGGTAGGCGGATGTGGAATGGATAATGTGTAGCAAAACAGTTTCGTTTAACGAGATGACTGGCAGACGATAAAAAAGTGGATGGTCGTAAAATTATTGCTGAACTGAAGCAAACGGCAAAAGTAGTCATCGGCACGTGATCAGGCAGTTCAAGAGCAGTTAGAGAGTCCAGATTATATTGCAGGTTTCTTTGGCGAACCGTCAACGGCATTGGAAGAAGGTAGGGCGTTGCAGGCAATTGAGCGTCCTATTGTGATTAAAGCCATAGAAGAAGTGTATGGGGGGAATAAAGCGTTTGAAAGGGAAGGAATTCTGTTCTTGAAGAACTAGGGCTACGCAATCGGTTGTATGGATTGGTGGAAGATAGGTACTTGATCCCGAAGTAATTTAGAATTGTATCGGGACCTAGTAGTTAAAGCGCTAAAAGCTGGAAGGATAATTCATAGGATGTAATGGAAAGGTTATAAAAGGAGGAGAGATACCTGCGTGAGAAACATTTATGATTGTTTACATCTTCATGTTTTTTCACACAGGTTTTTGAATGTCTTCTGTCTCGTTTAAAAGATTTTCCCGGGGTTCATTAAATTATTTGGATCTACTGCATCTTTTATATTTTTCATCATATTCAATGCAGTTTTATGCTCAATGGACTGATACTTTTTCTTTCCGATACCCACACCGTGTTCTCCGGTGCAAGTGCCGCCATGTTCTAATGCATACATAACAATTTGTTCATTCAGATCATTTACTTGTGCAACTTGTTCTGCATGATCCATGTCTACCATGAAAAGTGTATGGAAGTTGCCATCTCCGACATGGCCTACAATTCCTGCAGGCAATCCAGCTTCGTTTAATTTTTCGCGAGCGAATAAAACAGCATTCGCCAATTCGGAAATCGGTACACAAACATCGGTATGAACCATCTGTTTACCGGGATATCCATGAATATACGCATAGGCCATGCTGTGACGTGCTGCCCATAATTGATTGCGCGCGGCAGTGTCCTTTTCAAATTCCACTTTGCAACATTGATGGTCGTTCACAATGTCCGTTGTAAATTCGATGTCTTGCTGTAAACCCGCTTCATTTCCGTGAAACTCGAGGAACAGAGTAGGTTTTTCTTCATAGTTAGTTTCTTGGTGTAGATTTACTTGTTTTATAGAAGCCTCGTCAACCAATTCTACACGTGCAATCGGAATTCCAGCCTGTAATATCGCTACAACTGATTCAACAGCATCTTTGATTGTTGTAAAGGATGCCCTCGCCGCTACGATGTGCTCGGGAATCCCGTGTACTTTCAACGTTAATTCTGTAATACAGCCAAGCGTACCCTCCGAACCGGTAAAGAGTCCATTCAAATGATATCCAGAAGATGATTTGGCCGCCTTACTTCCTGTATGTATGACTGTGGCATCCGGGAGTACAACTTCCAGATTCCTTACTTGATCGCGCATTACCCCGTATTTTACGGATGTCGTACCGCTCGCATTGGTTGCTGCCATGCCGCCAAGCGTCGCATCAGCTCCGGGATCTACAGTGAAAAACAGCCCATATTTCTTCAGTTCCTGATTCAATTGGGAACGAGTAACGCCCGGTTGCACTTTTACTAGCAAATCTTCTTCTCTAATTTCCAAAATTTGATTCATTAATGAAAAGTCAATTGTAATACCGTGTTGCAAAGGAATTACCTGTCCTTCTAGTCCAGAACCAAGACCGAATGGAACGATGGGTGTCTTATTCTCTACAGCTATTTTCATGATGTTGATGACGTCATCTGTTTTCCTAGGAAATACAACAACGTCAGGCAAATGGGGTTTATGGTAAGACTCATCTTTACTTCTTAATTCTCGAACTGTTAGATTCGTTGAGATTTGATCTTCAGATAACACACGTTGCAATGATTCAACTAGACTCTCTGTAGTAACTTCCATTCATATCCACTCCTAATATTTCGATATGCAACTAGTAGTTTCGCATTTAAAAAAGATGACCCCTTATAATTTCAGGAGTCATCCTTTTCATATATCTCCTTAGGCTTCCACTACTTCAGATGCTTCTTCGCGTTTCGCGATTCCGTTTCTTCCCGGAAAGTCCGGGGCCAATTCCCTAGCGTTAGGCATCTTCAGCCATAATCTTAATAAATGACGTCTTTTACCCACGTCTTCATAATCCTCGAATGCAGTACGGGAATGGAATACTGTATAATTATTTGCGAATTGCATATCGCCTGGCTCAAGCATCATATCTATGCGAAGATCTTCATCATTCATAATCGAATCGACAAGATCTAAAGCTTCAATTTCCACTTTTGATAAAGGAAAACCTGCATTTTCTTGCGCTATTTCTATATACTGACGCATGTAACGGCCACTCAATTTTCCATCATGATAACTAAAAATTGGCGTCAATCCCGGTTTACCGTCATCTAGATGTTCCATTAAGAATAGACGGTAGAGAATTCCTATGTATTCTGGATGTTTTTCTAGAATTTCATTGTAAAGTGTCATACCGCTTGCAAGACTGCTTAGTCCACCTGATTTCGCTTTTCGAAGGGAAAGCAATCCGACAACGTCTGATAAATCAGCGTGATATGGAAGGTTTTCATTCGTTTCATACACACGGACATTTTTAGTATCCAGTTTCCCGATGTTTCTGACATGCCCTAGCATATCACCTTTTACATTTTGAGAGACTGGCGTTCCCATATGAAGACCGATACCGTAATAGATAATGGCTGCCTCTTCATCTGTGTATCGCTCAATTGGTAGGCCACGAAGAAGCAGGAAGCCTCTGCCGTTTTCCAACTCATCATTAAAACTAGCTATTTCATTAGCTAGTTCGGGAATAGGAAACTCTTCCTTCGTGAAATTCGGCACTTGCAATCCTTTTTGTTTTACCTGTTCTAAAGCATTTTCAAGAGATGCAATCGCTTCATCAGACCAGTAATAAATCCACGAATCATCTTTCAGTAAATCTTTTCCCTTCCAAGCTGAAGCCCCTTGAACTTTTTCCTTAAGAATAACTCCCATTGTATAGTTCCCCCTTTAAAGATTGAATGCGTATATATAGGCAAAAATAGAGTTGCTAAGTTTGATAAATGTACTAGATAGTATCAATAGTTAGAAAAATTTTTGTGTTTTGAATTTATCATGAATTATTGCTTTAGTCAACGGTTAACCGTTGACATTCAGGATGGGAAGTTGGTTGAAAACTTTTTATGATTCCATTGGTTTGTGTAAGCAGATCGTCTTGAAGCAACATACGGATGGCCTCTCGAATTGGCCCTCTACTTAGCCCATATTTATTTGCTAATTAGGTTTCAACTACACGTTCGTCCTGGAACTTTCCCGATAAGATTGCAGTATTCAGAATGGTATATGCTTGAAGGTGAAGGGATTCAGATTTTACGAAATTGTCCATTAGTCCATCTCCTTTTACTTTGGTGATTGTACATGTGCTTTAACAAGAGATCTTGTCCTTTCGAAATGGATCTAACGCTATGTGAGGAGTTGATGCCTTTTATTTATATAGGAAAGCATTAATAAAACGATTTGAAGTAGTTTCACTTCTTTCCGTAACTTTCCAAAAACTTTTCCGTCTACTGCAGTAGATAGGGGGCGGAAATGTGAGAAAGACTACTTATGCATTTGTACTTTGCGCTGTATTACTGGTAGGCGGATGCGGAACGGGTAATGTGTCGCCAAACGGTTCCGTTCAACGAGATGACTGGCAGACGATAAAAAAAGTGGATGGTCGTGAAATTATTGCTGAACTGAAGCAGACTGTTGAAGAAACGCCGGGACGTGATCAGGCAGTTCAAGAACAATTAGAAAGTCCTGATTATATTGCAGGTTTCTACGGCGAACCGTCAACGGCATTGGAAGAAGACATGGCGTTACAGGCAATTGAGGGGCCTATCGCAATCCAAGCGGTTGAAGAAGTGTATGGAGGCAATGAAGCGTTTGAAAAGGAAGGGGTACTTTTCTTGGAAAACCAAATGTATGGGGCTACGCAATCGGGAGTATGGATCGGTGTGAAGAATCCTGACGAAAAAGTGCAGGAAGTGATTGACTGGTTGCAACCGAAAGTGGACAGCGGTGACATTTTGGCGGAACCGATTTATATTTTCCGCAGTCCGCATACACAGCAAGAGCTGAATACGATCCAAGATGAAGTGGCCACCGTATTAAAGGGTATGAACCAAGAGCGTGGTTCATTTTCGTTAGCAGTCAACACGATTACAGGCAGTGTTGAAATAGGACATGATTTCCTGAAGGCAGCACAGCAAAAAGAGTTAGAAAAGCGGTTTCCTGGCTATACGTTCCACTTCGAGCAAGAAGGCAATATGATCGCAGCGCCGGGGATGTCCGCTATTATTCATCCCGAGAAGGATGTGACCGAAATGCCTGTTACAGATGGTGGGTTTATTATGGATGTGTCGGACGGTAGCATTTTTGTCTCTGGCGGAACGGAAGGAGCTACGTACTATTCATTTGATGAAGCGCATTTACTTACGATCGGCCAGCGCGTGAAAGTGGAAGCTTCCGGCGCTATTTTGGAATCCTATCCGGCACAGGGGGGAGCGAAGTTTGTGGAAATCTTGCCTGATTATAAACCAGCAGATGCAGTACTTTCTGAATCGCAAGCGGTGGCGAAGGCGGTTGAAGAGAAGGGGCAGGAATACTTTAATTTTAATGAAATACACGAAGTACGTTATGACAAAAAACTAGCGGCGTGGATAGTCAAGGTGGACGACGGTAGTGAAATCAAAGTAGAAGATCAATGAGTCGGGCTATTTGTCTAAAATTAAGGACCTGCTACGCTTCATGAATGTGATGCTATGTAAAATTGCAAATCACAACCGATATACTAACTAACTAGTTTGCCAAAAAAGAGAGGAGGAAGTCAAATGAAGATTACCCCAAACCCATCTACTTTTAAAATCCCTCAACCGCAAAAGCCTACTGCTGAAAAAGAAGATGCTCCGAAGAAAAATGATTCTACCGCTAATAAACCAGTGGATCAGTATATACCGTCTGAACCGATGAAAAGCGTGACCTATGAGAAGCCAACGACTAAAGTGGATACAGCATCGATTGAACGGTTAAAAGCAGAAAGTGAAAAGGCGCATGAAAACTTGCGAAACTTAGTGCGAGAGCTTCTAGAAAGACAAGGAATTAGTATGGAAGATGCAGTAAGTGGAAAGAAAGAAGTCGTAGTAGACGAGCAAGCGCGTTTGGAAGCGCAGGCAGCTATTGGCGAGGGTGGAGAGTCTAGCCCTGAAAAGGTTAGTGACCGCATTGTTGATTTTGCTAAAGCTATTTCTGGCGGAGATAAAAGCAAATTTGATCTGCTAAAGGGTGCAATTGAAGAAGGGTTTAATGCAGCGAAGGATGCGTTAGGTGGAACGCTTCCGGATATCTCGCAAAAAACATACGAACTGGTGATGGAAAAGTTGAATCAATGGAAAGAAGAAGTGTGATTAATAGATTACCTGTGTGATACGTGAGGTGTAGTATTGCACAGGTGTTTTTTTAGTTTCATTAATTAAAAAGGAGTTTTGTAACTATGTCCTATTCCACACAATTGATTCGAAAACATGAGCAAACGACTACAAAGTGGTCTGGCGGTGATACGACGGAGCTAGCCATTTATCCAGCAGATGCAGACTATGCGAAGCGAAATTTCCACTGGAGAATTAGTTCAGCTGTGGTGGAAGCGGAAGAGTCTGTTTTTACTCCTTTACCTGCGATTGATCGAATTATTATGGTGATTGACGGGGAAATGATGTTGAAACATGAGGGGCATCATCAGGTTCATTTGAAACCATATGAACAAGATCGCTTTAGTGGAGGATGGACGACGCGAAGTTATGGCAAGGTAAGAGACTTTAATCTTATGCTGGCGGACGGCTATAGCGGGGCACTTGAGGCGATTACGGTTGGGAAAGACCGTCCGTATGAAATAGGTAGTGAGAAGTGCCGAAACGTTGAAGCCTTTTATAGCGTACAAGGTCGGGCTTCTATACAAATGAATGAGGATAAAGCCGTCGATTTAGAAGAGGGTGATTTGTTGCTGATCCATAGGGAAGAAGTAGAAACGAGCCTTTCGATAACACTTGTCAGTCAATCGGAAATAGAAGCTAAAATTATACGAGCCAATGTGATGTTTGATACATTACCAACTAACTAAAAAGAAGCAAACGCAAGGAACCCGCCAGCAAAATAGCTGACGGGTTTTACTTACTAATTATTCAAGATTGCTTACACAAATATGTTTCAAGCCATTTCTCCGCATCTTCCTTAGATGTAACCTTTCCGCCCAACTGCTCAAGTTCTAGTTGCAGTAGAATGTCTGAAAAATCAGGTCCAGGCTTCAGTCCGGATTTTACTAAATCTGCACCTGTTAACAAGTGTTGAATGTGGCGGCGCTGTTGCAAATAGTTAAGAACGGATGAAGTAGAAGAATCCGAATCGACTGCTAACATAAATAAAATCGCTTGATCGGAAAAATCGCTTAAGAATCTATGGTAGTCTTCAAGAGATTTAGCTTCTTGCCATTGTTCATGCTGATCTAACTCCTGTATTTCTTCCAACAGTTTGCGTCTGCTTTTCGTCAGTGTAAACTTTTCTGCTCCGTATAGGCTACGGTTATAGTAGAACGGCAATAGGAAGTACGTAAACCAACCGGGCTCTTCTTGTGCTTGTTCGCTATGGAGCGTTTGCAAACGTTCGGCTGCTTGTACTGTCGATTCCAACTGTTTTTCATGGATGCCGAACTGTTGCCAGACACGCAGTTCGAATAGGCGGCGCAGTATTTTTTGTGGAGTTCCTTCATTAAATAAGCGCTTCATTTCTTCGTTGATGCGATGCGGTGTTAAATAAATCATTTTATCGATAGATTCCAAAGCGAGCTTTTCTGTTTGTTCGTCCATTGAAAATCCGAAACGTTCTTCAAAACGAACCGCACGGAAAATACGGGTAGGATCCTCGATGAAACTAATATTGTGAAGGATTTTGATCTTCTGTTCTTGCAGATCGTGTTGTCCGCCAAATGGATCGATTAATTCCCCGAATGCTTCTTCGTTCAATCGGATAGCCATTGCGTTGATTGTAAAATCACGTCGTAGTAAATCGTCACCTAATTTGGACGTTTCGACTTGCGGCAAGGCAGCGGGTTGCTCATAGTATTCCAGTCTGGATGATGTCATGTCGATCGAAAGTCCAGATGTAAGCGTCCATGTCGCGGTGCCGAAGCTTTCATGTTCAATCACGTCTCCGCCATGTAGTTCCTGCATGCGTTTGGCCAGCTGAATGCCATTTCCTTCTGCTACAATGTCGATGTCATTATTTGGCTTGCCGAGTAAAATATCTCGGACAATCCCGCCAATTAAATAAACAGGTATTTTCATCTCGCTTGCGGTTTCTCCAATTTCCTTTAGCAGTTTGCAAATATCTTCTGGTAGTTGCTCCGCCATTTTTTCCGCTAATTTATTTGAAGTGATGTGACCTTGTGATTTTTTCTCTTTCGCAACGTCGTTATACAACACTTCAATAATATTGGAACGCGTAACGATTCCAATAATTTCGCCGTCCACAATGACTGGCAGTCGCCCGATATTATGCTCGATGACGAGTTCCTGAATTTCTTCCAATGAAGTAGTAGGATCGATCGTCACAACATTCGTTGTCATATACGCTTTGACAGGTGCATGGCCAAGTCCGTGATGGTTCGCTTTATCAAGATCTCGTCGTGTAATGAGCCCGACGAGTTTTCCGTTTTCAACAATTGGATAACCAGAATGTCCGTAGCGATACATGCGGCGGCCTGCTTCTTCAATCGTTGTGTCTGGTGTAAGTGTTTTGACTGGGCTCGTCATCAGTTCGCTTGCGATAACCGCAGGGCGTAACAGTGAGTCGAGATTCTTGACGATATCTTCAAGAATGGCTTCTTTGTCGCCCTTTTTCACCGTAGCAGAACCTGCATGTTTATGACCGCCACCACCTAGTTTTTTCAACAGTGGCGATAGTGTAAAGCGTTCTGAATTGGCACGGCCCACGACGCATACGGTGTTTTTCATTTTGACGACAGTGATGGCTGCATCCGTTCCTTTGACGCCGAGCACTTTAGTCGTTATAAGGGCAAGGCCATTTAAAAAATGATCCAGTTCATGCGTGCTCACCGCAATTTCAAGTCCGTCCACTTCATAAATCTCTGTATGTGCAAGAAGCTCGTTCAATAATTCTTGTTGCTCCGAAGTGAGTGTTTGCTCAGAGTAACGCTGAACCATTTCAAGACTCATTCCTTGCTCAAGCAAATAGCCCGCCATCTGCAAGTCGCGCACCGTCGTATTGGCATATGTAAAATTTCCTGTATCTGTATACAGGCCGAGTCCGAATAACGAAGCTTCGAATGTTGTAAGAGATAGATTGCGTCGTTGAATTTCCTCCAAAAGCAACGTCACTGCGGCACCCGTTAATTCAACTATACCTTCATCATACTGCACGTCTTTTTCACTTTTTTGATGGTGATCATAGACGATTATATGTCGCTTGGATGGATCAAAGTCTTTTGGTAGCGTGCCGATTCTTGATAAGGAAGCAACGTCTACGATGATCATTTCCGTCACTTGTTCCCAATCCACGCGGGCCGTTGGAATGAAGTCGAATAAGTCACGGTAAATATTTAAAAAGCGCTGTACGCGACTTTCTAGCTTATCTGAAATGACGAGCTGCGCGTCTGGATATAACTTTTTCGCTGCGATCATAGAAGCGAGTGCGTCAAAATCTGTGTTGACGTGAGATATAATAATTTGCACGTGTGGTACCTCCTGTTTGATAAGTGCTAGTACTAAAGAAAATTTACTATGTTTGTATAAGTAAAGTATGAAAACGCTTGTTTTTATAGGTCTAGTGTATCATCAGTATACATTATTTTCAATTCTTGATGGGAAGTACTAACAGCTTGTTTTACTATAAAAAGGTGAAGAAGATCGTGCGTAGTAACTGATTTTCAAATCGACTAGTGAACATATCTTATATGACTATATAGTTCATTCGATAAGATTGTATATGGAGCGAATGTGTCTTTTCATAGATGAATGATACGGACTAGGATAAGCGGCCGAGATATGAACAGAAAAATAGCCGCTATCTACATAGTAAGAGTACAATAGACAGAGAACTTTAAAATTTTCGGCTAGAAAGGCTGTTGTCTTTGAAGAATAATCAAATTTATGTCACATTAATTGGAGTTATGTTCCTATGGGGCGTCAATGTATCGGCGATTAAAGTGCTCGTCAATCAGTTTGATGTGATCACGATTACAGCGCTCCGAATTTTTGCAGCATCTATTTTCGTCTTTATCATTCTTGCATTCATGAAGAAGGTTCGACTGCCACGAAAAGAAGAGTGGATTTTGCTCCTCGGCGGGACGCTGACGAATGTTGTCTTTCATCATTACTTTTTGGCAGATGGACTGAGTAAAACAAGTGCCGCGAATGGTGGTTTGATTTTAGGTTTAGGGCCTCTGTTGACTGCTGTGTTAGCGGTGACAATTTTGAAGGAGAAATTGACAGGTTTGCGATTCTTAGGATTTTTGCTGGGAGGGGCGGGTGTCAGTTTTACGGTTCTAGCAGGTAGTGGAAAGTTAGGGGACGTGTCGATTGGAGATATAGAAGTTTTTCTGTCGATTCTATCCCAAGCACTTAGCTTCCTTATTATAAAAAAGGCGTCGCAAACGATGGATGCACGGTTGATGACGGGCTATATGCTACTAATGGGTTCTTTTGTGATGATGGCCATTGCTGTAGTAATAGAGCCGACCGGTTTCAAGACGTTGCGTGACGGAGCCCCATCTATTTGGCTCGTATTTGTATTCTCTGCACTAATCGCAACAGCCGTCGGTCATATGCTATATAATTCATCGATTAAAAAGATTGGTGCTGCGAGTGCTTCAATTTTCCTAAATTTCAATACGTTTTTCGCATTAGTCGGTGCAGGTCTATTTTTAGGAGAGAAGCTGTTGTTAGCGCATTTTATCGGATTTATTTTAATTGTGATGGGGGTATCCCTTGGTTCCGGTGCAATCGAGGTGTATTTGCGGAGTAGGAAAGTGACGCAATTGGAGCGTGAGTCTGATTCTTCTTCGTAGGGGGAATGTATTACCTTTTATGTGAGGAGCGCGCTGAGGACATCGCGTTCTGCGCGAAACTGGCTTGCAAGCGCGCCAAAGTCGGGTCAACCCGCGCCAAAGCCAGTCCCGTCCGCGCCAAAGTCCGGTCAACCCGCGCCAAGCCCATTCCCGTCCGCGCCAAAGTCTGCATAATTACCTTACAGTAGACAGTATAAGAAAGCGCTCCTAAAGGACAGACTACATCCTGAGGAGTGAGATCATGACTAGAAAAACGTATGAATATGAACTGAAAAAGAAAGTGGTAGAGCTTTATTTTGAAGGGCATGCCGCAAA
>NZ_JAPMIW010000037.1:0-11842 GCF_033088395.1 Sporosarcina sp. GW1-11
AGGCGCATATTATGTCTCTATCTTAACTGAATATGAAAAAGAAATCGTTCAGAAAGAAATAGAAAGTATCGTTGGATTAGATTTTGCGATGGCTGAACTTTACGTAAGTAGCGAAGATGAGAAAGCCAATTATCCTCGCTTCTATCGTCAAATGTTGGCCCGATTAGCCAAAGAACAACGCATACTGTCTAGGCGCACAAAGGGCTCTTCTCGTTGGAATAAGCAACGAATAGTAGTCGCTAAATTGCAAGAGAAAGTGGCTAATCAACGCAAGAATTTCCTGCATCATAAGTCAAAATCGTTAGCTGTTTCGTTTGATGCCGTCATCATAGAAGACTTGAATATGAAAGGAATGTCGCAAGCCCTTCGTTTCGGAAAAAGTGTCCATGATAATGGATGGGGAATGTTTACGTCATTCTTAGACTATAAACTCAAAGAACAAGGAAAGCGATTAATCAAAATAGACAAGTGGTTTCCTTCTACAAAAATGTGTTCTACCTGTGGCAATCAAAAAGAAATGCCATTGTCGGAACGGGTCTATAGTTGTTCCTGCGGTTCCGTACTCGATAGGGACTATAACTCTGCTCTAAATATCAAAAATGAAGGCCTTCGTTTGTTGGCAAATGAATAAACCATAAACACAAAACTCTTGGAACAAGAGGGCTAGCTCGGTCTGTTTTTGTTGGCTTGTAAAAGAAACGATAAGTCGAGAAGCCCCCACTTCAAACAGCCGGATAGGATGTTAAGTGGTGGGTAGTTCACTGCAGCAATTTATGATGTTGTAGTACATCAGAAATATCAAGGGCAAGGAATAGCTAAAAAGATTATGGAGTATTTACTTGATAAACTAAGAAATGTATCTTGTGTACATTTGATAGCAACAACTGGTAATGAAGAGTTTTATCGAAAGTTGGGACTGAATAAGGTGAAGACTGGAATGGCAAGATATTTAAGTTCTAGCCTAAGTGATGCATATTTAGAGTAAGAAAACTCTTACGCAATCGGGCCATTTTCTTCGGTAAGGTAATTTCCAATCATTGTAGTGTGAGGTGCGAAATGGGTAATTTCAATGAGCTACTTCCAAGAGATAAGTTTGATTTTGAAAGAATTAATGAAATTAAGTTGATGAGGAACGAAGACGTTATTCCTCTACTGCCTGATCTTCTTGAATGGATTCAGGATATGAATTGGCCCATAGCGTTCGGTGTTGTTGAAGTACTTTCAGCATATCCACAAGAAATTGTTCCCCATATAAAAAGGGTGTTTTTAACTGAAGATGCAGTTTGGAAGTACTGGTGTTTAGAACAAATAGTTAAAGACTTACCTATTCATGAAAAAAAGTTGCTGAGCGATGACTTAATAAGGATGAGCGAAACACCAACTAGAGATGAGCAACTAGAAGAAGTGGACCAGAGTGCAAGTGAAATCCTATCTTCAATGTAACTGCCCTTTTCAAAAATACCGTATAGTGCTGTTCCAAAATCGGGTGCGATTGTGGCACAAATTTTATGCCATTAATGGGCATATTGTGTTATAAGAATGAAACTCGTAATGAATTCAATCCGTCTTATATTACAAAGGTTTAAGAAAGTTTTCCATAGGAACACCTTTAATCAAAAGCTAAAAGAAAGGGTGATTTTATGGGTTTTTGGTACTTACTTTTACTTCTTATAGGCGTTGTCGTTTTTATTGTTGGGGTAATTAAAATCAAGACTGCTGGAGGGGGTAAAGCGTTTATTCCACTTGTTACAGGAGGAGTATTTATAGCTTTATCAGTTTTCTTATTAACGCCTAATAGCTCGGAAATTATTGCAAACCTTTTAAATTTGTAATAATGAATAACTTTTTAAAGCAATCGAGTGCGATTGTGGAACAAGTGATACGAAATTTATATTAGGAATTATGGTAAGTAAAAAACGCACAGGCGTAATAGTCTGTGCGTTTTTTTTTGCTTTTTCTATTGTTAATTCATGTACAAAACACATGCTAAATCGGTTGTTATTGTCGTTTTTCTCCTCATCAACGTAAGCCCGTTATGTTTCGATTTGTGCTTTCACTTTTCCGCGAGCAGCAAAATCAAGTGCTTCTTTCCTGTCGATTCGCGTGCTGGTATGTTTGCATTTGTGCAGGGAATGCTAAGTAGATAGGAGGGGGAACGTGATGAATACTAGTTGTTCAGAAAGTTGGCAGGAAGATCCGACGCCCGAAAGTCAGAAAGCGTGCCAAAAGTGTGGGTTGTATAAGCAAGGATCTAGGATGATTTGGGGAGAAGGGAATCCAAATGCGCCGATCATGATCATTTTGGATAATCCGGGTGCGCGTGAAGATCGGGAAGGGGATCCGATAGTTTGCGGAACGCGACAAACGTTACGAACGACTGTATCGAAGGTTGGATTGGATGAAGAATTGCTTTATGTGACCTATATTCTGAAAAGGCGACCGCTTCGTACATACGATAAAGAGCAAGTTCGTTCGATTTGCATTCATCATCTAGAAGCGCAATTGCAACAGCAACAACCTTCTCTCGTAGTCTGTTTAGGGAATGTAGCGGTTCAATCCTTTTTTCAAAATCCGGAAGTGGATGTCAAAGGATTACGTGGGCAGTGGCATAAGGTGAGAGGATTTCAAACTGCAGTTGCGTATCATCCGCTTGCGGTAAGGCGTCGACCGAATGTAGCGTCTATGTTTGAGGAGGATTTATTATTTGTGGCGGAGGCGTTTCGTGGGATGGAAACGTCTATAGATAAACTTCAATAAAGCGGAGGTAGTTGTAATTATTTTTCACACCCTGTCCACTTTTCACCCCGAACCTTCTATATAGAAAGAAAAAGGGGTTTTCCACATGACACACTACGTAACGAAGCACGCAAGATTCACTAACCAAACAGAACTGCACAGAGCGGTACGCGAACATATCGACATGCACTGGAGATCTATTAACAAAACGGATCGGGCCGTATTGGAACTGCTTCATAGTTGCTCCGCCACACATTTAGCAGCACATATTAGTCATCAAGAAATACAAACAAAATTAAATATGTCAAATTCAACGGTAAGACGTACTATCCGAAAGTTAGAAAAATTACAGATCATTGAGCGAATTACGTTTGTACGACCTCAGTCGAATGGCTTAGGGGCGAATATCTATGTGATTTTGCCTGTAGGTGTTTAAAAAATGGATGGCGGGACATGCTGGTTACTAAAATAAAAAAAGCGTAACGCGTCACGAGTACTAGTATTTAACGACTGCTAAAAACTTTTGAAAATTCTTTTGCATGATTTTTTGAAAATGGACCATTCTATAGTTGTCAGGAGGTGAGAGACATGCCAAACAACAACAGTGGTAACAACTCAAATCAGCTTTTAGTTCCAGGTGTACAACAAGCAATTAACCAAATGAAAGAAGAAATTGCATCTGAATTTGGCGTACAGCTTGGACCTGACTCAACATCGCGTGCCAACGGATCCGTCGGCGGAGAAATAACTAAGCGATTAGTGCGTCAGGCTCAACAACAAATGAATGGGTATACTAAGTAAGTTTTATTACACATGATGTGTACGAGTAAGATGAATCCTCAAACCGAGTTCTTCGGTTTGAGGATTTTTTCATTTTACAATCCACAATCCTTATTTTTCACCAGATAGCCTTTCGGTAGTATTAATTTCCTGACCCGCCAATCGTTTCTCAAAAGTCTTACGCCAACTTGGAGACAATTCATCTACTTCTAATAAACGACGGATACCGTCAATATTTTGTTTATCGTGATGCATTAGACGATTCGCTTCAGCAACCGTGATCGCATGCGCTTGGCGCGTTAACGGAAGTAAGGCATCTGTTGGCGAAACGAGTCCTTCTTGTAGCACCCGGAAATAGAATCCTGTATATCCTGTATGTTGTACGAGAAGTGGCATATCTATTCGTTCATAGACGAGTGCTAACTTATAACATGGCTGACGTGGCTGGCTTACTTGCACAATAGCTTCACCTAATTGAAATGAATCGCCAATACAGACGTCCTCTTCTGTCAGGCCTTGCAGCGTCAGGTTTTCACCGAAAGCACTGAACGAAAGACTTCTTTCCAATATGCTTTCCCAATAGCTATAATGCTCAAATGGATAGACGCAAACCGCTTTATGAACGCCTCCGTGATGCACTAAATCCCCTTGACCATCGCCAGTGAAGTTCACTTTAGATAAAAAAACAGGTTCATGTATTTGCTCTTTAAAAAATCCAGTCGTAACGGATTTCTTTCCAAACTCCATATTTTTTGGTGTTCCTACATTCAATGAAAGAATGTTAATCTTCTCCAACGCATTCACCTCCGAAAGTATCTACGCATGTTACTTGAATTCAAGTGTACCATTCGTATAGCAATTTGATAAACATTTAACGGGACATCGCGCGCCTATCCTATACTTGCACGTTCGTTTTCCCTTGTCAGTCGTCTTCATGCTATAATAAACACATTCTATATAATTAACTAATTGTGTGATGATTGATGGAGGGATTTCCAAGTGAAAACTGAAGCAAAACTAAAAAAAGAAGCAATGAAAGTCTTAAAAGAAACGAGTCGTACGTTCTACATCCCGATCAAACTTCTTGAACCTCATGTTAGAGAAGCCGTCGCATCCGCATACCTTTGCATGCGCGCAATCGACGAAATCGAAGACCATGAACAACTAGACGGTAGCGTAGTCATAGCCTTGTTAAATAAAGTGAGCGACATTTTAGAAAACAAAATTAAAACAGACGAACCGATCGCCGAAGCACTCGATGAATTATTCGCACCGTACCGCGATCAACTGCCAGAAGTAACATTACGTCTAGCAGACTGGGTAGATTTCTGTCCAAATACTGTCACAGATAAAGTGTTAGAATCTACTGTCATTATGGGTAGAGGAATGGCTAAGTGGGCAGAAAAAAATTGGGTAGTAAAGACGCGTGAAGATCTTGACGATTACACATACTATGTTGCTGGTTTAGTAGGCGTCATGTTAGCTGACATTTGGCGTTGGTATGATGGCACTGAAACAGACAAGGACCTTGCGATTGGTTTTGGCCGCGGTCTGCAGTCCGTCAATATTTTACGCAATTATAAAGAAGACGCAGTGCGTGACGTGAACTTCTTCCCGAATGGTTGGAAATTGCCTGAGATGTTCAGCTATGCGGAAGAGAACTTAGCTTTGGCTGATCAGTATATGGAAGATATTCAGACGAAGACGATCTTGAATTTCTGTACTATTCCGTTGGCGCTCGCTCATGGTACACTTGACGCGCTAAAAGAAGGACGCGAGAAAATGTCACGTCTTGAAGTGTTGTCGGTCGTTAACAAATCGATGAAGAAGTAATATGGCTAACATTCAATTGGATGGAGGATTGCGATGTTAGATTTGCTTATTATTATGTTCGAACGAGTCGGGATGATTGTGGCAGTCGCTTTCCTCCTGACTCGTTTTCGCTTTTTCCAAAACATGGTGCATCAAGACTTATTGGATCGCAGACAAGAACTGACGGCCATTTTATTTTTTGGTCTATTTGGTATTTTCGGGACGTATTTCGGTGTGGCACTTGATATGCAGACGTTTCATTTTGAAAATATGTCGTGGCAATTGACTACCGATGAAGCAATTGCGAATTCTCGTGTTATTGGTGTCGTTGTTGCGGGATTACTTGGTGGCTATCGACTAGGAATCGGTGCCGGGTTGATTGCGGGAATTCATCGGATGTCTTTAGGTGGATTCACAGCGATTTCTTGTGGGATTTCGACGATTATTTCGGGGATTGTGGCGGGTTACTTCTATAAGAAGGGTAAGCATACGAGCCCGCTTGCTGCATTCTTAATTGGTGCGTCGGCGGAAGCACTGCAAATGCTATTGATTTTATTCATTGCCGATCCATTTCCAAAAGCGCTCGCATTAGTTCAGACGATTGGTTTGCCGATGATTCTCGCTAATGGGTTAGGAACGGCGTTGTTCATGCTTATTGCGTATAACGTCATTGGCGATCAGGAAAAGGCAACAGCACTACAAGCGCAAAAATCATTGCGTATTGCCGATCAAACGCTTGGTTATTTACGGACCGGCATGAAGCAGGACACTGCGGCGGCTGTTTGTAAAATCTTGCTGGATGAATTGCGCCCAGGTGCGGTGGCGATGACGAATAAAACAGATATTCTAGCATTCGTCGGACCTGCGGGTAACGGCTTGCACGGACCGATTCAGACGGATATTACGAGGCAAGTCATTCAGCAAGGAGAACTCGTCGTATCGGACGCGATTGAACCCGATCCGTACAATTATTCGTTTGGTGCGGTTGTGATTGCACCACTAAAGACGCGCAATGAAACGGTCGGGACATTGAAGCTGTATTATCCATCTCGACAAGCGATTACCGATGTGACGATTGAATTAATTGCGGGGCTTGCGGAGTTACTAAGCAATCAATTGGAAATCGCTGAAGCGGACCGTGCATATCAATTAGCAAAAGAAGCGGAAATCCAAGCGTTACAGGCACAAATTAGTCCACACTTCTTATTTAATTCAATGAATATCATTATTTCATTGATTCGGACCAATCCAGATGAAGCGCGTAAACTACTATCTTCACTGTCTTACTTCTTACGTCAAAATTTAGAAGGGACGACGGCGAAAATGGTGACGTTGCAGCAAGAGCTCGCCCATGTAGAAGCGTATTTAATGATTGAAGAAGCCCGTTTCATTGATAAATTAAAGATTACTATCGAAGCGGATCCGACGATTATGCGTGAGAAAATCCCGCCACTGACACTTCAACCCATTGTAGAAAACGCGATTACACATGGCATTAAAGATTTGGCTACGAACGCGATTGTTCATATTTCGATTCAGGATCGTGGGCCGACGATTAAGATTACGGTGAAGGACAACGGGAAAGGGATTACGTCGGAGCGCTTGCCTTTAGTAGGGAATGAGCAAGTCGTTTCTGAAAAAGGGACGGGATTAGGTTTGTTCAATGTCAATCGACGCCTGATCATGTCCTTTGGTACGGGGGTAGAGATTGAAAGTGCACCGGATGAAGGGACGACTGTTTCGTTCCACATTCCGAAGTCGGAGGTATTGTATGAGTGAAATAATTCGTGCGCTCGTTGTAGATGACGAGCGCTATGCACGAGAAGAGTTGATCTATTTACTAGGGCAATTTAACGAGGTGAAGATTGTCGGAGAGGCGGATTCTGGTGAAGCGGCGATTGTTAAAGCGATTCAGCTACAACCAGATGTCGTATTTCTCGATATCGAGATGCCTAAAATCGATGGCATGGAAGTGGCAAAGTCGCTAGGTGCGCTAAAGAACGTACCATTTATCGTCTTTGCGACAGCGTATCCGCAATTCGCGGCAGAAGCGTTCCGCATTCACGCGACGGATTATCTGCTCAAACCGTATGATGAAGAGCAATTGCGTCAAACGATTGCCCGCATAGGTACGCTACTGCAACCGACCGAAACAAAACCGATACGCATCGATCGCTTGCCGGTAGAGTCAGAAGGAGAAATCCATTACGTGCCAATACAAGATATTTTGTTTGTTCATCGAGAGGAAAAATGGACGAAAATTGTATCTCTCACACGAGAGTATGAGACACGAATGACGTTAAAGGAACTAGAAAGCAAACTCACTTCGTTTTCATTCTTCCGTATTCATAAAAGTATTGTAGTAAACTTAGCCTATATCGTCCGCTTAACCCCTTGGTTTAACGGGGCGTATCAGCTTGAATTACTCAACCGTTCCGAACCGCTTCCCGTCAGTAGAAACTATGTCAAAGAACTGCGGCACCGTTTGGAAGGCTGACCGCTGCATGTTAGTAGTCTAGCAGTGCATCTTACTATACGATTCTGACATCTTGCAGGAAAAGGTCATAGCGAACGAGCCTCTCCCTTATAATGAGTGTAAGCGCAATCATGATAAGGGGGAGGAAATGAATTATGATTACTTTTTTATTCTCTATCGTTTTATTAGTCGTCGGATACTTCACGTACGGCAAGTACATTGAAAAAATGTTCGGTGTGAAAGAAGACCGTGCGACTCCGGCCTTTACAAGTGGCGACGGAGTAGATTACGTGCCGATGAGCACAAGTAAAAACTCGTTGATCCAGCTACTGAATATCGCGGGTGTTGGACCGATTTTCGGACCGATTATGGGTGCGTTATATGGTCCAGTCGCATTCATTTGGATCGTCGTCGGTGCAATCTTCGCAGGTGCGGTACATGACTATTTAACGGGTATGATTTCCATCAGAAACCGCGGAGCACATTTACCAGAACTCGCAGGAAAGTTTCTAGGGAAAGTGATGAAACATATCGTCAATGCGTTTGCCCTTCTTTTATTAGTATTAGTCGGTACGGTATTCGTTTCCGCTCCAGCTGGCCTTCTGTACAATTTAATGAACGGCTGGATGGCAATGGGTATTATTGTAGCACTTATTTTCATCTATTATATTTTGGCGACGTTGCTGCCAATCGATAAGATTATCGGACGCTTCTATCCAATCTTCGGTGCATTGCTTATTATTAGTGCACTTGGCGTTGGCAGCATGATGGTAGTTACAGGTGCACCGATTCCTGAATTGACGTTTGCGAATCTACATCCGGATAAATTACCTATTTTCCCACTATTATTCTTAACGATTTCATGTGGTGCATTATCAGGCTTCCATGCGACACAGTCACCGATCATTTCTCGGACGACACAGAAAGAAAGCCAAGGACGCAAAATCTTCTACGGCATGATGATTGCAGAAGCGATTGTTGCGATGATTTGGGCAGCTGCTGGTATGGCGTTATTCAATGGTCCAGTCGGTTTGAATGAATTATTAGCAGCAGGTGGTCCGGCATTGATCGTGAGCGAAGCATCTACTTTGATGCTAGGTGCTGTTGGTGGAACACTAGCGATTCTAGGTGTGATCATTCTACCTATCACATCAGGCGACACAGCATTCCGCAGTGCGCGGATGATTATTGCAGATTATATCAAGTATCCACAAGCGAAAGTTTTAAGTCGTTTATGGATTGCGATTCCGATGTTCGTTATTTCAATTGCGTTAACTCAAATAGACTTTAATATTTTATGGAGATACTTCTCCTGGGCGAACCAATCCACTGCCGTCATTGCGTTATTCGTAGGTGCGATGTATCTATTCATCGCAGGTAAAAATTACTGGGTAGCACTCATTCCCGGAACATTCATGCTGATGGCTACGACGACGTATATATTGAATGCCGCGATAGGATTCGGTTTACCAATGAATGTATCGTATATTGGCGCAACTGTGATCTCAATCTTCCTAGTAACATTATTCTTCTTCGCCGCAGTGAAAGCCCGTGCTGCACAGATTCCATTGGAGGAAGATATTACAGGATGGGATGCAGCTCGTACGATCTAAATAGCAATTAGACTAACCCGTTGAGCGTGTAATCGTTCAACGGGATTTTTGTCGATTCTTACTGTAGATTTATGGTAGACTATGTATTAGTATACGATTCGTTACATAATTTCTTATAAGTTACTTAAGTAAATAAAATAAACATAATACATTAAAAGTGTAATAATACAACTTTGGGGTGAAGGGGGTATGTGAGTGAATAAACAACAACTTATTGATTTAGTGCTTCCGCGCTTAAAGTTAATCCGCACGGAAATGAACTACACGCAAGATCAAATGGCGGATAGTATAGGCGTGTCGAAAAAGACGTTGGTGCAGTTAGAAAAAGGGCGCCAGGAGTTGAGTTGGACAGTTGCGGTGGCGGTCTGCGCGGTGTATCGGGAAAGTACGTTATTGCGTTCGGTTATGGGAGATGACCCGATTGAGTTAGTGGAGATGGCTGTGCATCCTGAGATTCGTTCCGGGCGTATGCTTCCGGGTGGTGCGGTTACGTGGTGGACGGATGTAGGGCAATGGCAACACTATAAGCTGCAGCAACATACAGCGGGCGGGCATTATCGCATTGTTGGTGAAGGCAATCAGCGGTTATTTAGTACAGCGGATAAAGAAAAAGCCTTGCTAGAATTTAAGAAGTATATGGATATACTAATATGATTATTTGGATATAGTATGTTGCATTTGCTTTAAACTAGCGAATTTTTCAAGATATCTTGTTCAGTTTTACTGGCATGAAAACGCAATTAAACGACAAAAAAGAGTCCTAATTCGCATATGAATTATGGGCTAACCTAAATTTTTGAGACAATATAAAACACCTTCGAAGTGGTACACTTGTAAAAAGTACTTACAACGGAGGTGTTTTTGCGTGGGCAAAAACGTATATTCAAGCGAAGTAAAATGGGCAGTTGTCAAAGATAAATTAAGTGGTGAATTAACAACTAAGGAAATTATGGAGAAGCACGGAATCAAAAATAAATCCCAGATTGAAACCTGGATGAGATGGTATCGCGCAAATGAAATTTATCGTTTTGATCAACCAATCGGTAAACAATATACTTTCGGTCACGGGCCAGAACTTTCGAGTGAAGGGGACAAGAAAGAACGACAGATATCTCATTTGAAAATGGAGAATGAGATTCTAAAAAAGTACATGGAGATCGAAAGGAGATTGAGAAAGAAATAGTTCTTCAGATTGTAGAAAAACTAAAAAAGAAGTATACGATTACAGCTATTTTATCCGTATTAGGAATACCACGAGCTAACTACTATAGGTGGCGTCTAGAAGGAACTGGTAAGTCGCTTTCAGTGGAAGAGGAAGCCATTATAGAATTGTGTAAACGCACTAAATATCGGTATGGGCATAGAAAAATCAAAGCACTTCTAAAGCAGGAATACAACATAAAATTGAATCGCAATACGGTTCAAAGCCTTATGCAAAAGCATAACTTACAGTGTCGTATCAAGCCAAAACGAAAGTGGAAATCTCAAGGCGAAAGTATCATAATTGCCCCGGATCTTCTTAAACGTAATTTCACAGCTAGTAGACCAAATCAGAAGTGGGTAACCGACATCACTTATATTCAGTATGGTAGTACGACAAAGTATCTTTCAACCATTATGGATTTATACAACAATGAAATAGTTGCTTACAAACTATACGACCACCAACAGACACCACTCGTTATTGACACGTTAAAGGAGGCACTAGCTGCAAGAAACTATCCAAAAGGAGTGATTGTACATTCGGATCAAGGAAGTGTGTACGCGTCATACGCGTACCAGGCTTGTATTAAAGATAACGACCTGATTGGCAGCATGTCACGTCGAGGAAACTGTTGGGACAATGCGGTGATTGAATCATTTCATTCAAGTCTGAAATCTGAAGAATTTCAATACGTTAAATTTAATTCGTTACGTAATGATGTTGTAGTTGAACGAGTCATAACGTATTTAAATTATTATAATGAAGAACGTATCCAAGAAAAATTAGGCTACCAGACACCCGTAAAATATGGTGTAATGGCAGCCTAATCATGGTGTTTTATATGTGTCTCATATCGCTAGGTCAGTCTATTAGGGCTCTTTTTTTGTCTATCTTTCAAATTTCTTATTCCGCCATCACACTTGATTGCGAAGTTATTTTAATTCACGAACATAAGGATGAATAGATCAATAAAATAGAACACGGTGAACACTGATGGAATGACAAATAGAAGCTTGCTTTTACGTGATAATTTTTTATTTCTAAAAACAAGAGTTAATAAAAACAATAAAATATGTAGATTATCATATTAAGTCGAACGCTAGATAAATAAAAATAGCTCAATCGGGTACACATTAGTTAACGCCAATCAACTAATAAAGGAGTGCTCCCGATGAGCTATACACACATTTTACCACGGGAACGTGTTTTAATCGAAGAATA
>NZ_JAPMIW010000038.1:0-10580 GCF_033088395.1 Sporosarcina sp. GW1-11
TATTCTTCGATTAAAACACGTTCCCGTGGTAAAATGTGTGTATAGCTCATCGGGAGCACTCCTTTATTAGTTGATTGGCGTTAACTAATGTGTACCCGATTGAGCTATTTTTATTTATCTAGCGTTCGACTTAATATGATAATCTACAATTTTAAAAGATGGAGAACAGTGGCAAATACATTATTAATACAATTACTTGTAATGTATCCAGTATTTAACCAAATAAAAATTCAGTCTTAAGTGAAATGAAATCACGTATGTGACTGAAAAAGTATTCACTAAATCATGATGAAGTCTGATCAATAATTCGTTAAGTTGACGCGCATGGTTCCCCCATTTTCGCTGCAATCCTATAGTGAGAATATAATTAGTTTAAAATTTCAGTATAAATTTCAAGAGATCTAGTAACACTTTTAATTTTATTTTAGTTTAAAAGCAAATGTTAAGTGTCGGCCGAATACCACACCACTAACTTCAGAAAACTACACGAGTGAAGCGGAGTGTAAGGCGGCGACTCCGGGAGGGTCAGCGGGACAGGTGAAACACCCAGCGAGCGTAGCGAGGGGTGTGGTTCACCGCCCGCCCTCCGGAACGCGTCCGCCTGGAACGCAGTGAAACGGTATCCTTCCGTTCTTCTTTCTTTATTCCCACTTTTCTCGTTCAAACGACAGATAGTAATCTAATGGTCGGTTTGGTAGACTATATAGTGATATAGAAAAGAAAAGGTGGAGTTGCGTTATCAATAAAAGTAGTTTGCTGTCACGTACGAAACGGAAAGTTGCTATCACTGCGATGTCAGCAGCGATGTTGCTATCCTTGCCGTTAGGTGCATCAGCCAGCACAAAAACTGTCGCTAGTTACCCAGTTTCCTCGGGCGTTACTTATTCCCACTATACATACTCAGCAAGCAGCCATATCAATCACCTTTCAATCAACCTAAGTGATCCTTACACAAAGTTGAAAATGGGTGTGCCTTCGCCTATAGCGAAAACAGCTCCTACGTTGACACTCGCAAACCGCGATTCTACAGAAGGACATCGGGTCGTAGGCGCAGTCAATGCATCTTTCTTTGACATGAATACAGGAATGCCGATGTATCTACTTTCGGAAGGAAATGAAATCGTCAATGGTGGTGTAATCTCTAGTTCTAACTCTTACTATGTAAGTCAGCCCATCGCATTTGGTGTAACGAGTAATGGACTTGCAGAAATCGATAACTTTAATCTAGCCATTGAAGTAGGGACAAAAGGTAATGTCTATCAAATGACAGGTATCAATCGTGAACGTCAAGCAGATGAGACAATTATCTTTACGCCACAGTATGGTAAGAAAAGTACAGGTTCCAATGAATACGGGATTGAAATCGTCGTGGAAACGAATGCACCTGTAACGTCTACTCATTACGGCCAACAGCTTCAAGGAAAAGTCGTTAAAGTACGAGACTATGGAGATAAGCAAGCAGTAGAGATACCTACAAATGGTTTTGTTTTATCAGTCCACGGGAAGAAAGGTTTGGATCGCTTCAAATCTCTTACTGCTGGAGATGATGTGTCTTTAACATTATCGATTGATGATAAATGGAAAGACTCGGAGTTTATGATGGCTAGCGGTCCGATGCTTGTAAAAGATGGCAAGCAACATATTACGATGGACACAACTAACTGGCGGGCAACTGCTCGAACAGCAAGAACCGCTATAGCGATTAGTAAAGATAAGAAGCAAGTACATTTAGTAACAGTCGATTCACGTTCAGGTTATAGCAATGGTATGACGCTTACCCAATTTGCTAACTATTTAGTATCCCAAGGGTATGACCGTGCATTGAACTTTGATGGTGGCGGTTCTACTACGATGGGAATTCGAAACTATGGTAGTAATACAGTAACGTTGGCGAATCGAACAACGAATGCTAGTCAACGAAGTGTCTCGGCCATAGTAGAAGCTATCAGCACTGCACCGACTGGGGAACCAGCGATAGTCAATGTATCCCGTCCACAAGTGGGCGAGATGCTAGTAGGAGCAACCGCTGATTTAAAAATTAATTACGTACTGGATGCTTATTACAATCCAATCGCTCCTAATTCATCTCAGTTAGTCACTACATCTGCACAAGGAACAGTTGAAGGTACTGGTCTAACGTTTAAAGCGGTTAAAGCAGGGAGCGACCGTATGAAAGTAAACTATGGACATGCCGAGCAATCATTCCCGGTAACAGTAGTAGATCAGCCAGCGAAGTTAGTAGTTAAATCGTCAGCGACTCATGTGATGCCTGGAGAAAGAATTACATTCACAGCTACTCCTGAAGATTCAACAGGTAAACCAATCATTTACCAACCAAGTCAGTTACTTTGGAGTGTAGTAGACGAAAAGGTTGGTTCAATCACTTCAAATGGCACATTTACAGCTAGCAACCCTGGAATAACAGAAGTTCATGCCACACTAGGAACAAAAGTAATTGCGGTACCAATTGAAGTAAAGTCAATAGAGACGCCTACTCCGACACCGCCAACAGGTGGAGATGTCGGTCAGATTACGGACTTGTTCAAAGATGTACCTTTATCGTATCCGTACGCTACTGAAATTTACTTCTTACGTGACAAACAAGTGATTACGGGGGATATTGATGGGAACTTCAATCCGAGAAATACATTATCCAGAGAACACGCTGCAGTCATTTTAAGTCGTGCATTTAATCTGCCGCCTGTGGAAGAAGCTCGACTAGGTTTCAGTGATGTACCTAAATCGCATCGTTACTATAATGAAATTAGTGCGATTGCCAATGCAAATATCGTAGGGGGCTATTCCGATGGGACATTTAACCCGAAAGGACAGTTAACTCGTTCACAAATGGCGATGATTTTAGTGAAAGCTTATGAACTTGAAGGAGAATCGGACGTTAAATTCAAAGATGTCTCTCCGCAGCATGGCGCATATAAGCAAATTCATATTTTGGCAAACTACGGAATTACGACAGGAAATGAAAAGGGCGAGTTTATGCCTAGTATTCCAGTAAATCGTGCACAATTTAGTGCGTTTCTCTATAGAAGCATGCGCTTGTAAGCAGTAGATGAAGGAGGCTCTCAAATCAAACATATATGATTTGGGAGCCTCCTTTCGTTTACATACAATAAAAAAGGTCAGTCTGCTATACTTATAGCAAATGATTTGAAAAGGATGTATGACAGTGAGAATAGGGATTGTAGGAAACTATGGGAATGACAATAACGGTGATGAAGCTATTTTACTGAGTATCATTTCGCAAGTGACTTCGGTGTTCCAAGTTCCAAGTGATGCGATCACGGTATTTAGTAATAATCCAAAGCAAACCGCACAACGCTATCAAGTGATGAGTGCACCTTTGTATTATAAAAAAGGAAATGCAGTTAAAACGTTCGGAGCGACATATTTGCAAAATAAAAAGATCGTTAAAACATTCGACCTGTTGATCATAGGCGGTGGCGGGATTTTGATGGACTTATATAAACGTGAAGCACCCCTATATGGATCGTATGCAATGATGGCCAAAAATTCAGGTGTACCTTATGTGATCTATGGTTGTGGAGCTGGTCCACTAAACAGTGATGTAGGAAAATGGTTTATTCGTTATATGAGTAAGCATGCACATAGTATTTCTGTGCGTGATCCGGAATCAGCGGAACTATTGAAATCTGTAGGCGTACGAAAGTCTATTGAGGTAATGGGAGATCCTGCATTTTCATTGAAAAAGGAACGTAGAACTACAGCAGACCGTCCATTGAAAATAGGTGTAACAGCGGTACCTTATTATCATGGAGGGTATTGGCCGGAAAGCAAGGAAGAAATTTATCAGCTTTATATAGAAGGAATGGCAAAAAATCTGGATGCATTGGCAGCTAAACAACCTGTTGAGATCACTTTTTTTGCGACGAAGTTTCCGCAAGATGCAGATGTAACGAAAGATATTCAAAAGTTAATGAAAGAGTCTGCTAGTACAACTGTTATCGATCGCAATTTAGTGCCCGAAGACTTACTAGAGATAACTGCTTCTCAAGATCTAGTGATTGGCACACGATTACACTCATTGATTTTAGCTACTTGTACCGCAACTCCTGTCATCGCAGTTTGTTATCACCATAAAGTGACCGACTTTATGAAGCTTGCTAATTTGGAACATGTATCGATACCTATTGATGAAATGCATGAATCAGCAGATCACTTTTCAAAAGCGTATGATTCATTAACAGCGGATTGGGAAAGTACATGTGCGCAAACTGAAAAACTTTCATCTACATTATATGATGCAGCTATGAAAGGGACTCGTCAGTTTACGGAAGCTATAAAAAAACGCGTGTGAGACATTGTCTCACACGCGTTTTGTCATTTAAAAGCCTAATAATGAGCGCACATCATTTAGATACGTTTGGCTAACAGGTAATTCTGTACCGTCTACTAGTGTAATTACTAGGTTGGATGAAAAGTCCCGTGAAATCTTTTCAATACAATTCATATTAATAATGTATGAACGATGTATACGTAAGAAGAATCTTGGCAAACGAAGATGTAAGTCTTTTAATGTGAAGCTAATGTTATAGTGTTCTCCTGCAGTATAAAACCATGTTTTCTTATGTAGGCTTTCTACATATGTTACTTGTTCTACCGGTACAGGAAACCATTCATCCTCTTTTTTACCTGTGAGGAATTGAAGTTGATCTCTTTTTAGCACGTGAAAGTTCGGTGGTAAGATGATGATCAAAGCCCCTGGCTCGTCATTTACGTCTATGGGATAACCAATTCCAAAGTAAGACATGCCATACAACGTATTATCCATTACTACTTCAACTTTACGCCGCTCCTTAATTGTAACTTCTGCAATGCTTCCCGTTTGGATATCTTGACCTTCCTTTAAATGAATATCATGCATCCCTGGATTGTAATAAATATAGTGGTGTGCAATTGCAATGGCGATGGAAGCATCTTTAGGAACCCAATCTTCTAGAATCGTAGCATATTGATTAAGAACTTTTTTTGGAATATCATTTGTTTCCATGTTTTCACATAATCTCCTCTGTATGTAGTTAAATCCCAATCATCGACCTTTCGTCCATTCTATCATTCTTTCATCCTCTATAAAAGCCTTTTTGTCGAAATGAACTGACAATTCTGATGTACTGTTATATAGTAATACCTAACGAAGATAACTGTTATGAAACAGACTGTAACAGTTAGCCGTTGAAAAATTGGGAAGGTGTGAAGATAATGTCAACGAGACAAGAACAAATTGCACAACTGGAAAAAAGCTGGGCTGAGGATAGTCGTTGGAAAGGAATCAAACGTAACTACACTGCAGAAGATGTTGTTAAACTACGAGGTTCACTTCTAATTCAAAATACACTAGCTGAAAAAGGTGCTGCTCGCCTTTGGAAATCTCTTCATGAAGAAGATTTCATCAATGCACTAGGTGCACTAACAGGTAACCAAGCAGTTCAACAAGTTAAAGCTGGTCTACAAGCAATCTACCTAAGCGGTTGGCAAGTTGCTGCTGATGCAAACCTTGCAGGACAAATGTATCCTGACCAAAGTTTATATCCGGCAAACTCTGTACCTGCAGTTGTTAAGCGCATCAACCAAGCACTTCAACGTGCTGACCAAATCGACCATGCAGAAGGCCGTGAAGATGGATTTGACTGGTTTGCTCCAATCGTTGCGGACATGGAAGCTGGTTTCGGTGGTCCATTGAACGTGTTTGAATTGATGAAAGGCATGATTGAAGCTGGTGCAGCTGGTGTTCACTTGGAAGACCAATTAGCATCTGAAAAGAAATGTGGACACTTGGGTGGTAAAGTACTTCTTCCAACTCAAAACGCAATCCGCAACCTAACTGCTGCACGTCTAGCTGCTGACGTTCTAGGCGTTGACACAGTAATCATCGCTCGTACAGACGCTGATGCTGCTGATATGGTTACTAGCGACATTGATCCAGTAGATGCAGAATTCCTAACAGGAGAGCGTACACCTGAAGGATTCTTCAAATCTAAGCCAGGTATCAAACAAGCAATCGCACGTGGACTTGCTTATGCTGAATACGCTGACCTAGTATGGTGTGAAACTTCTCACCCATCACTTGAAGAAGCTCAAGAATTCGCTGATGCAATTCACGCGAAGTATCCTGAAAAAATGCTTGCATACAACTGTTCACCATCATTCAACTGGAAAGCTAACTTGGATGAAGCTACAATCGAGAAGTACCAAGTTGAGCTTGGTAAAATGGGCTACAAGTTCCAGTTCGTAACACTTGCTGGTTTCCACACATTGAATCACAGCATGTTCGAATTGGCTCACGGCTACAAGACTCGCGGAATGGGCGCTTACTCAGAGCTTCAGCAAGCTGAGTTCGATAACGAAGTTAAAGGATATACTGCTACTCGTCACCAACGTGAAGTTGGAACAGGTTACTTCGACGAAGTTGCACAAGTTATCTCTGAAGGTCAATCTTCAACAACTGCTATGTCTGGTTCAACTGAAACAGCGCAGTTCTAATAGTAGTTTTATAGCTTTACCGAATGTGACTTTGGGGAGAAAGTCTCGTTCGTTTAAACAAAGGGGTATTATATGATAACGGGGTCACCACATCTTCCAGTAGATGTGGTGAAATATAGAAGGAAATTGGATGAAAGTCCAATTTCCTTTTTTATTTATTTGAAAATTCACCCTAATTTGTCTACTATTGTAGATATGTAGAAAAATTAGAGGAGGAACGAAATGATGAGAAATGAAGAAATATTATTAATTCCAGGACCAACTCCTGTAGTAGATTCCATCTATGATGCAATGTCGGGCGAAACACGATCTCACACAGATCCGCGTTTTGTAAAAATCTATAAACATACAATTGATCAGACGAGAGAAATTTTCAATACAGACGGGGAAGTTTTTGTCGTGGCGGGTTCAGGTACAATCGCTATGGAAATGGCTATTGTTAACACGATTGCAGAAGGAGAGAAGCTTCTCATCGTAAGTCATGGCTATTTTGGCGATCGTTTCATCAAGTTAGGACAAGCGTTTGGAATTCAAGTAGACGTACTACAAGCCGAATGGGGCCAACAAGTATCCCCTGAAGACCTCGACAACAAACTTTCAGAAGGAAATTATAAAGCGGTTACAGTAACGCATGCAGATACATCTACAGGTGTTGCGACTGACTTGGATGCGATTGTACCGGTTATCAAGAAGCATGGTGCATTAGTGATTGTCGATGGTGTCTGTGCGTCTACAGCAATGGATGAAGATATGAGCAAGGAATATGGTGGAGAAGGCAATACACTCGACATCGTTTTGACAGGTTCCCAAAAAGCGATTGGTGTGCCTCCGGGTCTAGCGCTTGTAGCATTCAATCAAAAAGCGCTTGACGCACGTGCGGCAATGGAAAGAGTACAAGCCTATTACTGTGATATTTATAACTGGATTCCAGTCATGCATGATCCATCAAAATACTTTGCGACGCCTGCAGTGAACTTGATCTATGCTTTAGAAGAGGGACTGCGTATCGTTTTAGAAGAAGGAATGGAAAAACGTATCGCAAGACATAAAGCATTTGGACGAGCTGTACGTCAAAGCTTGGCTGTTTACGGCATGAAAGCTTTAGCATCAGAAGAAGTAGCAGCGCCTACATTAAGCTGTATTTTATATCCAGACGGTGTGGATGATGCAAAGTTCCGTGCTGCAATGGCAAACAAAGGAACAATCTTGTCTGGTTCATTAGCACATTTGGCTGGCAAAGCGTTTCGCATCGGACATATGGGGAACTCTACAGCAGACATGCTCGAGAAAGCGGTCATACAAATTGGTGAAACTCTACATGAAATGGGTTATCAAGTGGAAATTTCCAAAGCGCAAGAAGTATTTTCAAATGAAATTAAACAAGTAACCGTATAATTTAAAAGCCGCTGCGAGAAGAAAAATTCTCGTAGCGGCTTTTTGGTTAGTCTGCTTTCTTTACTTGTTTCGTATTATAGATGAAGTTAGAGAGTAGTTTAGCCGTCTGTTGACGAGTAGTGGAAGCAGTTGGCATATATCGACCTTTGTCTCCGTCGGCTATATCTAATTCTGCCATCATTGCAATTGCGTCTTTTGCTTCTTTTCCATAGTTCCCTAAATCTTCGAATGGATTAGCTACAGAAGGAGTGTACGGTTTACCTGTATAGTTTTCGTATGCACGCTTGATCATTTGTGCAAATTGAGCGCGTGAAACAGGTGCGTTAGGCTTGAATTGATCACCATATCCTTTAATGATTTCATGTGCATAGGCTGCTGCGATTTCGTTTTGTGTATCTACTGCATAGTCTTTTAAGTCCTTGAAAGGAGTAGTTGCTGTAGCGTCAATTGGTAATTCTAATGCTCTGACTAAAAATGAAGTCGCTTGTGCTCTAGTCAGCTGATTACTAGGTTTGAATGTATTAGTCGCTGTGCTAAGTAGATCACGGTAATACAAATCAGAAATGTACGGATATGCCCAACTTTGTTCCTTCACATCAGTAAAAGGAACTTTCGCCATGATACGGCCTTCAATCCCTTTATCAATTGTCTTCAAAGATTTTAAGTGATCCGCAAAGTTTTCCCAGTCAGAGAAACCAGGTTCACTGACACGACCCTCTTCATATGCCTTACCTAATGCTTCAAAGCCATCGCCTCCACGTGCCGTAAAGACGTTAGTGGCGGCTTTGTACATTTTCGTATCTACTACTTCTTTGCCTGCTACTTCGAGTGAAACGATTCGACTACCTACTGGTTTGGAAGGATCGAAGAGGAATTTCATACCTGCAACGTGTAAGAAACCACCTGATTCATTCGGGTACTCTTTTACAGAGTGCTCGAATGTGGACCGCAATTCGGCACCAGTAAGCTCAATGATTGCTAAAGGATTACCGAATGGCAACACAGTTAACACTTCACCGTATGTCACTTCACCTTTATTGATAGAAGAACGGATTCCACCACCGTTTTGGAAAGCAATCGTAACTTCGGAATCGATTTCTTTCGCTTTTTCCAACATACCGTCCGTAATTAAGTTTCCAAGATTCGTTTCACCTGCACGAACACCACCTAAATTACGTAAACCATTTAAGAAAACCTTTGAAGTGGCTCCAACTGGACTTGCCATACGTGCTTGTACTTGCTTTGTATAAGGAGCTAGAATTTCAGCGGCGCCTTCATCACGTGCAGCGCCTTCTCCACCGATTTCATGGAGCTTTCCGTCAAAGTTTGTAATAACGCCATTCGCATCAAATTCTACGTCTAGTTGGCCGAGAAATTTATTGTATTCATTAGCTTGTACAATCAAGACAGGATCTGTGTCTCCATTTATTACATGAGGAGAGGGTAGCTTAGAATGTGTATGTCCACCGACAATGATATCGATTTCCGGTACGGCTATCGCTAATTCTTGATCATTATCGATTGCTTTATTATCGTCGAAACCAATATGTGTAACCGCAATGATTTTGTTAATGCCTGCTTCTTTAAACGAAGAAACGGTTGCTTTTGCTTCTGTAATATAATTAGTGAAAGTTACTTTGTCGGGACTAGAAATAGCAGCAGATTCTTCAGTCGTCAAACCAAAAATTCCGATTTTTTCTCCATTCACTTCTTTAATGATTCCGTTATAAATATGACCATTTTCAGGAGCGCCTGTAGTAGCTTTCGTTTGCAATCCATCAAATAGTGAGTCTTTTGAGAAATCGACATTTGCAGAAACGATAGGGAAGTTGGCCGCTTTGACCATTTTCGCAAGAGAGGCATGCCCATTTTCTGAACGTCCGAGATCGAATTCATGATTACCAAATGTCATGGCATCATAGCCATAATAGTTCATGAGTTTCATATCTATTTCGCCTTCGAATTCATTGAAGTACAACGTGCCAGAGAATACATCTCCCGCGTCTAGTAATAGATTGGCAGGATGATCTTTCTTTAGCTGTTTCACAAGTGCCGCTTTTTCAGGTGCATTTTCAACATGTGCATGTGTGTCATTCGTATGAAAGACGGTTAAAGAAAAGTTCTCACTTGCTGTCGTTTCTGCTGATGCGATAGTTGGTGTGATCGATGCTGCCGAGAGTAGTAGAGCAGATGCTGCACTCCATTTGATAAAGTTCTTCGTCATGTCGCATTACCACCTTTTCTTTTTTTGGAAAATACTAAAGGTTACAATAAACACTCATAGTTTACCATTAAGGTAGAAAGAGAGCAACGTGAAGTAAGTAAGAGATTTAGGCAACTTCTAGACACTTTTTTATGCTTCTGTATGTAGAAATGTAATTCGTCACTGAACCCACTTCGGCGCTGGCGGATGGCTCCCGCAATGAGCCAGAAAGGAAGATCGCCTTTCTGTCTCATCGCTCCGCCTACCGCTTGTAAGGCGCCTGCGTTTAGTTAGGAAAATAAATAGCATAGTACATTTAAGTTGAAAGGTTTAATTCGGTAAGTGCCAAAGCCCACTAAAACTACACTGTACTCACCAGCGAAGGCACAACTGCGGGGTCGGCCGAAGCCATGAGACAGCTAGCGTTCTTTGCTAGTTGGCTCATGGCGGGAGGCAATCCCCCACG
>NZ_JAPMIW010000039.1:0-10417 GCF_033088395.1 Sporosarcina sp. GW1-11
GCCTCCCGCCATGAGCCAACAAGCGAAAATCGCGCTAGTTGTCTCATGGCTTCGGCCGACCCCGCAGTTGTGCCTACGCTAGTATGTACAGTGTAGTTTTAGTGGGCTTTGGCACTTACCGAATTAAACCTTTCAACTTCAATGTACATTGCTATTTATTTCCTAACTGAACGAAGGCGCCTTACAAGCGGTAGGCGGAGCAATAAGACGGATAGGTGCCCTTCCTATCCGGCTTATTGTGGGAGCCATCCGCTAGCGCCGAAGTGGGTTCAGTGATGATCACTTCTCCACATACAGAAGCGTATTGATGTGTCTTGAACAAACTGAATTATTAACCAACTTTCAATGTACTATGCTATTTATTTTCCTGACTGAACGAAGGCGCCTTACAAGCGGTAGGCGGAGCAATAAGACGGATAGGCGCTCTTCCTATCTGGCTTATTGTGGGAGCCATCCGCCAGCGCCGAAGTGGGTTCAGTGACGAATTACTTCACTATATATAGAAGCGGATTGATGTGTCTGGGACTTACTACTAGTTTGTAATGTGTCGTTGCTCGACTTTTTCATGGTACTGAAGTGAGTAAAGGTCCGCTTCCTATCACCGCTTCGGCACGTGGGGGATTGCCTCCCGCCATGAGCCAACAAGCAAAGAACGCTAGCTGTCTCATGGCTTCGGCTGACCCCGCAGTTGTGCCTACGCTAGTGAGTACAGTGTAGTTTTAGTAGGCTTTGTTACATAAGAAAATTCACTTTTAGACTTTAACGTACTATGCTACTTACTTTTCCTCACTAAACGAAGGCGCCTTACAAGCGGTAGGCTGAGCGATGAGACAGAAAGGCGATCTTCCTTTCTGGCTCATCGCGGGAGCCATCCGCCAGCGCCGAAGTGGGTTCAGTGATGAATCACTTCACTACATACAGAAGCGGTTTGAAGTGTCTTGAAGTTACTGAATCCCTCGCTAACTACAACGTACTATGCTACTTATTAAGACATCGCACCTAATTCACGTGATCTAGCTTCTGCGCTGTTGATGCAGTCGGCGATGACGGATTTGAATCGGTGGGACTCTAACGCTTTGAGTCCAGCTGCGGTTGTGCCGCCTGGGCTGGTGACGTTTGTGCGTAAGGTGCTAGGTTCTTGGCCTGTAGTTTTGAGCATGGCCGCGGCGCCTTCGAGTGTTTGAACGATTAGTTCGCGGGCGTCTGCGGCGTTTAGACCGCGTGCGACTGCTGCTTCTTCGAGTGCTTCGACTAAGTAATAAATATACGCAGGACCGCTGCCGGAAAGGGCGGTTACGGCGTGTAAGTCGTCTTCTTCCACAACTTTGACGATGCCGATTGCACTCAGTAGGCTCAGGATAGAGTCTTTCATTTCGCTTGAAACATCTTCATTGAACGCGATACCACTTGCGGATAAACCGATAGTAGCGGATGTGTTTGGCATAGAGCGTGCGATAGGTCGATTGCCAAGTCCTTTTTCGAATGTCTCGATTGAAATACCCGCGATAACAGACAAGAACGCTGTATGGTCTGTGATGTACGGACGAATATCCTTCATCACTTGCTGTACGTCTTTTGGTTTTGTCGCAAGCACGACTAAATCGATTTCTTTTATGAATGAACGATCCTCACAAACTTTCGTAATACCATAGCGATCTTCCAATTCGCATAGACGATCTGCGTCTGAGCGATTCATGACATATATTTGTTTCCCCGGTAATACATTCTTCTCAACAATTCCTGCAATAATTGCTTCGGCCATTGAACCGGCGCCTACGAATAAAATCTTCTCCATGTAAATACATCCCCTATAGTGATTATTCTGTTAAATATGTACATATAAAAAAGCGCTTTCGTCCCTAAACATCAGGACGAAAACGCTTGGTTTCCGCGGTGCCACCTAAATTTGCTGTTTGTGTACAGCACAACTTCATGCCTTCTTTATCGCAGAAGATACGGTCGTGTTTCCACAACAGCTCGGAAGGAGGTTCAATGGGGAGTGGGATGCATGGCTCACAGCCTTGACCATACTCTCTTTTATCCGTCACCACATCTACTGATCTTCCTCAACGCTCGTTCCATCTATTTTTATGATTATGTCATGTACCTACTAAAATGTCAAACTATGATTAGCTTTCTAAGAACAGATAAACAATCAAAAGAACGATCAAGACGCTAATGGATACAAGGACGATTTTCATGATACTGAGCGGATAATTTCCGGAAACTTTCCCCGTCTGTCCATTGACGATAAATTGATAAACTTTTTGATTGAACTGAAAGGAAGAAATCCAGATTGGTAATAAAATATGCTTATACGTAATATCTGTATAATCGGTAGATAAACTCACGACTTGAACGATATCACCCGGTACAGTTTGCTCAATTCCGCGCGTAATACCATTTCTCATGACGTCTTGTGCTTCCAAAAAGCCTTGTTGCAAGGACGTTTGATAGCGTTCAGCGAAAAAGCCAGACATATATTCTAGTTTATAATCAGTTAAGCTCGTTAATTGGAAAGGTTGGACTTTTTGCAGGAGTTTCGGCTCGACGGTGGAAGATGCTTTGATCAATACATCGTCAAAAAACTCCCGATAATTTCCACTTTCCTGATGCCAACGAATTTTCTGCACTTGTTCGGTCACTTGTCTCGGCTTGCCATCTTCAAACACCGTACGAGTCACCGTTTCGTAATAATAGTTTCCGACGCGTACAACATAGTGCGACTCGGTATGACTGTCATACGTCCAGTAAGGTAAATACGCGCCGGAAATTTTATGCAGACGATAAGTTTTTTTTAATTGCGTCGGGGCAAAGAAATGCCCTTTAATCCATACTCTAAACTTATCAAGTGCTTGCTCTTGTGAAATCTGGAAGGGGATGAGTAGTCCGGGTTGGATTCCTGCCTCCTTTTCCGTCACGGAAATATGCGAAGAACCACAAAACGAACAAAAGTCCGCTACTACATTGGCATCGAGAACAGACTCCGCCCCACAGTTTTGACATTGAAAGACGCGCTTCTCTTCTTGCCATACATGATTCCGACTGTTACCCGCAGACTCGAAATCTAACTCTACTGTATGATCGTACGTCGCTTCGATCGGCCTTTCATGACCGCAAAACGGACATTTTAATCCTTTTGATTCCGGATTGTATTCAGTATTTCCACCGCAAGACGTACATTTAATATTCTCCGTATGTTCTACGACGGTCTGTTGTTTATCGTCAAATGAAGTCAAAACGCATCCCTCACTTTACGACAATGCCTCACCGCACTCTGCACAAAACTTTGCGTTCGGCAAATTAGCATGTGAGCACGAAGGACATTTTTTTTCTGAAACTTGTGCGGTGCCACACACATTGCAGAATTTCGCATCTTTTGGAATCTGTGCATCACAGTTGATACAAGTAGCTTTCTCAGCAACTGCTGATTTACCACACTCTGGACAGAATTTGGCATTTATATCAATCGTCGCTTGGCAATGCGGACAAGCTTTCGTTGGCGTAGCTGCTTGCGTCGGCTGATTTGTCGGATTCATCGCATTGGACATCACTTGCCCCATGGACATACCCGCACCCATACCGACACCCGCTCCAGCTAACCCGCCACCTTCGTTTTGTGCCGCGTCTCGAATCGCTTCAGCTGCTTGGTACTGCTGATATTGCTGCATATTGCCGAGCACACCCATTGTCGTGCGCTTATCCATCGCTTCTTCCACTTCTTTCGGAAGGGATAGATTTTCGATATATAATGAAGTAATCTCAAAACCGAACTCCGCGAAACGGGGAATCATTTTCTGCTTACTTAATTCACTTAATTCGTCATAATGCATCGCTAAATCGAGCGCAGGGATTTGTGACTCCGCGAATAAATCAGATAGACCTGAAATAATCATTTTCTTCAAATGACCTTCAATCGCACTCGTATCATATGAACTGTTCGTTCCAAATAACTCACGTAAAAAGACGACGGGCTCTTTCACTCGGTACGAATAAATCCCATAACCACGAAGACGAATCATCCCGAAATCATGATCACGCATCATAATTGGATTGGACGTACCCCATTTTTGATTAATAAATTGCTTCGTATTAATAAAATACACTTCCGCTTTAAACGGTGAATTAAAACCATACTTCCAAGACTTTAATTTCGTTAAAACGGGCATATTTTGAGTGTAGAGAACATGTCTCCCCGGACCAAAGACGTCCGCAATTTCCCCTTCATTCACCATGATCGCCACTTGAGATTCGCGAACAGTTAGCTCCGCACCCATTTTAATCTCGTTATTATGCACAGGGAACTGATACACTAATGTATTCGTCTGTTGATCTTGCCATTCGATGACTTCGATAAATTGATTCTTGAAAAAACCGAAAACTCCCATTGAAAACCCTCCATCTCGACAGTCTTTTGCAAAACCTGCAATTTCTTGTAGTATACCATACGAAGGACGATGAATTTTGGTTTCATTTCGGGATAAATATTTTATAAGCCGTCACGTGACGCATAGGAAAAAAAGGTGTACAATAGAATGAATAGTCATTCACCTTTGAGGGGGATTTTTTTATGATTCATAAAATCGCGACACCTACACCATTTGGCGTGGGAGATGTAAATAGTTTTTTACTAAAAGGTGATACGTTAACGCTAGTCGATGCGGGTACGAAAACACCTGAAGCGTATGAAGTGTTAAAACAAGAATTGCGAAAGTTAGGTTATTCATTCAATGATATTGAGCAAGTTTTCGTAACGCATCATCATCCCGATCATTGCGGTTGGATCGAAGCGTTCGATCGTGCGGAAATTCAAGGGCATCCGTATTTGAATTATTGGTTATCACGTGATCCTGAATTTATGGAACGTCATGATCGTTTTTATATACAATCGATGCATGAGGTAGGTGTGCCCGAGGAACATAATAAATGGCTTAAACGTTTCCGACGTTCCGTTGAGTTGATGGGCGATCGTCCTGTCGATCGTGTAGTAAATGAAGGCGATGAGTTGCCAGGGCATCCGGGGTGGATCGTGCAGGAGTCATTAGGCCATGCGCAAAGCCATTTATCTTTGTGGAATGAACGCGAAGGAATGGTAATCGGTGGGGATTTATTACTGGAGAAAATAAATTCCAATCCATTGGTCGAACCACCTTTTAAAGAACAACAAGGTCGTCCACGGTCATTGCTTCAATACAATGCGTCCCTTACACGTCTACTCGATTTACCAGTGAAGATCGTTTACGCTGGACACGGAGGAGATATTTATAATGCGCATGAATTGATTACAGAACGTCTCGCAAAACAGCAAGAACGTGCTATGAAAGTATTTGAGATGATTAAAGAAAAACCACAAACGGTGTATGAATTAACTCAACGTCTGTTTCCAGCTGTCTATGAACAAGAGCTTGGGCTGACATTATCTGTAACGCTAGGTCAACTAGATTATTTGGTTTCCCGGGAAATGATTGAAGAAACGCTTGACAACAACGGAGTGCATCAATATGCGGTCTGCTAAAACCGTTCTGATTACGGGTGCGACGAGTGGTGTTGGATTTGAACTGGCGAAGCGTTTAGCTAGTGTTGGTTTTCGCGTGCTCGCTACGGGGCGAAATGCGGGTGCGCTACAACAGCTTCAAGCGCTTGGGATCGAAGGGTTTTGTGCAGATTTGCGAGATACGAAGCAGCTAGATTGGCTTGTGTCCCGCGTAGGTGTGCCGGATATTGTAGTGTACTCTGCTGGTGTCGGGCGCTTTAATTTGGCACAAGATGTAACGGACGACGAGATGGAAGAGATGTTTCAGATGAATGTGTTCGTTCCTATGCAGCTGACGCAACGTTTGCTGCCTAGCATGATGGAGCGAAAGAGTGGGCATTTACTATTTATTGGCTCGCAGGCTGGAAAAGTGGCGACTCTGAAGACGTCTGTCTATGCAGCGACGAAACATGCGTTGATTGGGTATACGAACGCCTTGCGAATGGAAGTTGCGCCTTTTCAGCTTGATGTGTCTGTCGTTCATCCGGGTCCGATTGATACACCGTTTATAGAGTTGGCGGATCAAACCGGAAGTTATAAGCAAGCGCTAGGCTCTCACGTATTGTCTGTAGAATCGGTTGTCGATGCGATAGTGAAGACAATTGAGCGTCCGAACCGGGATGTCAATGTACCGCGTGTAATGGGTTTGACGAGTAAGTTATACGCCCTCGCGCCATCTGTTGTTGAAGTAGTCGGCAAGCCGTTTTTTTATAAAAAGTAATTGATTACTACACGATTACCCTCTAATGGGGACAATCGTGTTTTTTTGCGTTAAATAATTTTATTATGTCAAGTGGATTTTACGTAAAAAGAAGTTTGAATAGTTTGTAATAAATGATATAGTAGTATTGAAGTTCACAAAAAAGACATATAGTAGTATCTGAAAAATGAGGATGACTAATTGCTCTTTCAACTAGAATCCGACACCTTGATGAGTACGGTCATGTAGTGGATGGAAGGGTGGGATTCATATGTTAGCGAGTGAACATGGACAGAACATTTGGAAGTATGCATTTGCGAGTGTGGCGGTTACCGTCAGTTCCCTCGGTTTTGGACGGATGTCATACGGAATACTTATGCCATTTATGAAAGAAAACTTGGAGATGTCGTATAAGCAAGCGGGAATGCTTGCGACGACGATTTCCATTGGCTATTTAGTCATGGTCATTTTTGTTGGTTTACTAGCGGCAAAAGTCGGTGCGAAAAAGCTCGTTATTTTTGGAACGGGACTCGTGTCGTTCGGCTTGTTTATACTATCGCTTGTACCAAGTTACGGACTGTCGATGATAGCTATGCTTATTCTCGGTATTGGAACCGCTTTCACTTATACGCCGCTGATCACGATACTTGTCGGCTGGTTCCCTAGAAAGCGTGGGATGCTCATAGGGTTTCTCGTGAGTGGCATGGGGCTTGGGACGTTGATATCAAGCGCGTTAATACCATTTTTCACGACCTGGTTCGGGGATATGGGCTGGCGCTATCTTTGGTTTTTCTATGGAGTCTTGTCGATTGTATCGATTGTCATTGCGATGAGTATTTTACGCGATCCACCGATTCCATTGCTGAAGAAAGAACAGCAAAAACGCTCGTTCTGGAAGTTCGTTTATTTTAATAAACGGGTATTGCGTGTCGCGTTCATCTATGGATTGGTCGGCTTTACGTATTTAGTGCCTCAAAGTTTTTTATTCAGTTATATTCTCGAAGTCGGCTTGACGAAATATCAGGCAGGACAGATTATGGCGATTAGTGGCGTGATGGCGATTCTCAGTGGACCGCTTTGGGGTGGTATATCGGATCGCATTGGACGAAAATCCGCCTTATTATGTACACTCGGTATTGGTGCGGTTTCGTTACTAATTCCTGTGTTGTTCCCAGTCTACATCGGCCTCATCGCAAGTCAGTTCTTTTGGGGAGCGACGATTGTTGGGATGCTGTCGCTTTGCCAGGCGATGTCAACGGAGCAAGTACATCCAACGTATGCACCCGTTGCACTTGGCTACGTGACGTTCTTCTTTGCGGCGGGGCAGCTGTTTGGGCCGGGGATTGGCGGCTGGATTATTGATCATTTCCAGCAGATTCCGTTGGCGTTGATCATGTGCAGTGTGTCGCTCGCGGTTGCGTTTGTGCTGTCAATTCGAATGAAAGAACATGCGGTAGACTTGGATGCGACGGAGCTGGAGGCTAAGCCGGTGCCATCTGCTTAACAAATGCAAGTGAATAGTAAAATTAGGTACTACGTCTTCGAACAATTTTGTGAGAAGCTAGTATCTTTTTTTTGTGTCAGCGATTGGAAAACTTGGCTACATAGCTAGAATGTGCATATATATGTAATTGGCGACAGCTAAAGAAAAGAACGCAAGACAAGTTTTTTATCACTGAGTGAAACGATTTCACCCCTTATACGTATAGAAAGTATGCAACAAAATCTTGAAACTGAAAAAGGGTGTTGATGATGTTAAATTTATTACTATTTTCATTAGTTGTAGGTGTTGTCGGGAGCGCGATTGTTGTTCCGTTGCTCGCTGTAAAAACGAAAGAACAAGCGAAATCTGTAAGCCGGTGGGTCGTTTTAGGGACGCTTTCGGTTATTGGCACGATTGGTGTTTTCGTTTTTTATTACGTAACGAATATAGATCGGAACTGGACGTCGCTTTGGGCACTGTTTCTTGTCGTTACTGTTTTAGGGGCAGTTTTTTCTAAAGGAATCGAGCGCAAAGTGAAAATGGTCGTATCCCTTGCTGCGCTAATCGTCGGTGTGTATGTGTTAAGTGCCCCACTTTTCAATGCGAATAAAAAGTATGAAGCAGTCGAGATGACTACTAAAGTAGAGATCACGGCGTTTGATGATACAAAAACGCCCGCAAGTGTACCACCCAAATTTGCACGCAACAAAATGAAAAAGGCGTTCGGTCAAGTACCGAATACGAGCTATTATGAACTGGGACATTTACAAATTCAAAAAGTGAAAGATGAATTTGTGTATATTGCACCTGTTGAGTTTTCAGGTTTCTTTAAATGGTTTAACGGTAAAACGACACCAGGTTATTTCACGATGAGCGCAACTGATTCGTCGGATAATCCTAAGTTTATTCAAGCGGAAATGGCCTATACGCCGTCCTCTTACTTCCATAAAAAAGTGGATCGTAAAATGCGTATGGCTATGCCGAATTTAATATTTTATGGCGATGTTCAACTGGAAGTCGATGATGAAGGGAAGCCGCATTATATTCGCACCTACGGGGAATTCATTTCAGCACGTAACGGATTTGAAGCCAAAGGGATCGTGCTGTTGGATCCTAAAACAGGCGCAACGAAGAAGTATGCGTTAAAAGATGTTCCTGAATTTATTAACGGAGCGGTTTCACCCGAAGCGGTCAGCCTTCAAAATAGTTATTTTGGAAAGTATATTCATGGATTTTGGAATTCAATTGTCGGGAAAAAAGATGTGAAAATTCCTTCAGATGAAGGAACAGAAGCGAATGTTAGCCCGATTTTTGATGCGCAAGGACATATGTATTATTTCACTGATTTTACCAGTCCGAAAGAAGGCGTCGATTCCATGCTTGGCTATGCATTAACAGATGGCCGAACGGGGAAAGCGACATATTATACGGGCAATTTGGAAGAGTCATATATGGATTCACAAGGTGCGCTCCAAATTATTGAAAAGAAATTCATCGAAAAGAAATGGAGCGGGGAAATGCCAGTCTTGTACAACTTTTACGGTGAAGCGAGTTGGTTGACGCCGGTACTGGATTCGAATGGATTCTTGCAAAATTACTTTATTGTATCCGCCGCAAATCCGGAAATCTCCGTCTATGCGAATTCACCAAACGAGGCGTTGAAATTGTATAAAACGGCACTTCAACGAGGGGGAAGTTCGGTCGATGGAAGTTCTAGTGCAGAAGAAGCGAAAGCGGCGGTCAAAGTTGTACGTGTATTTAAAGAACGTAGCGGTGATTTTACGCTAGTCTCAATTCTCGCAGAAGATGGCCGAAACTTCCTCGTTTCATCGGAAGTGGAACCACTGGCGATTTATGTTGAAGTAGGCGATCAACTGACTGTTACGTATTTGGAGACAGGTGAATTATTTTTACCTGTAAAGGAATTAACGAATAGCAGTATGTAAGTGGGGGATGCCCTTTCATGGAAAATTTATTTTGATGTTTAATAAAAACAACAAGTCACCTTTCACTAGCGGAAGGTGACTTGTTGTTTTTACTAATGCATTCGCTTATTTATCCTCGTCAACCCCAGTGGTGTCATCTGCTTGGATTGAATCTACCGTAGGGGGTACTTTCTTAATATCGTAATATTTGTCCGATCCTAATCCACCTTCACTAATCATTTTCGAAATTTCCTTCGTCCGCATTTCTTTCTTTTTGATGATTTTTTTACGGTCATGTTCGGTCATTTACGTTTCCTCCTTTTTTATAAAAAGCGTGGATCAATAGCTAACCTTCTACCACTATTTTACCACATGTGAACACACTATTGCCAATTATCTGACGTTTGTAAATAAAACCTAACGTTCGTGGAAAACAATACAATTATTTTTTAAAAACCTGTCCACTTTTTGACCCCTGCTCTCTATATAGAGGGAAAAAGGGGTTTTTCCTATGACACACTATCTTTCTACTTACGCAAAATTCGCAAACAAAGAACAATTAGACGCGGCAGCACGCAAGCATTCAGACATTCACTACAATGCGATGAATAAAACAGATCGTGCGGTCCTGGAGATGATTCGCTGCTATTCGGTGAAGTATTTAGCCGCACACTTGAAGCATGAAACGATGGAAAAGAAATTACATGTATCAAATTCTACAATTCGCCGTTCATTACGAAAATTAGCTAAGCTAGAAATCATTGAGCGAATTCATT
>NZ_JAPMIW010000004.1:0-106079 GCF_033088395.1 Sporosarcina sp. GW1-11
GTAATGAATGGGATGGGTGCGAATATTTATGTGATTTTGCCTGTCCATGACCAGGCGGAAATGAACAGCCCAGAGAAAGTAGATAAGCCTTGCGGTGACGCGGTTTCTGAAGTCGTTTTGCAGAAGGAAGCTTCTTTCTTTAAATCTAAAAACAGTACACAAAGACAAAAGACGTCTCATCTTGCAGATGAAAAGTTATCCACAACGTTATATTCGAAAATGAAGGACTTGCTTGCGTTAACTGGAGATACGTCGAAGGCAAGAGATCTATTTGCGATTTATCGTTCATTGTCGGGTCGTATGTTACGTTTTGAGATTCATCAAGGGAAAGAGAAGTTGTTTGAAGAATTGGCGTATCGTGCAGCGAAGATTAGTGTGATGGCGACGAAGACGAAGAAAATTCGTAATGTGGCGGGGTATTTTAGTGGTGTGTTGAGACAGTTAATTTCTGATGCATTGTTTGAAAATATTCATGAAGAGTATTCGGTGTCGGTGGATGATTTTTATTTACCGATTTATTAAGTTGAGAGATCACGCATGTTGAAAAATAAAGATAGTATGCAAGAAGCATATCGACGTTGTGCAAATTGATAACTTTCTCAAAGGATTCCCGAAAACTATTTTTAATTCAACTAAACTCCAATTCAACGTGCTATAGTATCTACATCATAAAATGAAGTGGAGTTGACTAGCTATGAAGAGAGTTTTCGCAATAATTTTAACACTTGCTTTATTAATATCTGCAGTACCACAAACAGAAGCCGCGTCTAAAGTATTTGCTGATGTTCCGAATAATCATCCGAACTATACGGCTATTATGTACTTGTTGGAGAATAAGGTGATTGAGCCGAGTGCACGTTTTGGTTTGAATGATAAGGTGACGCGTGAAGAAGTGGCGGTTATGGTAGCCAAGGCTACTGGGTTGAATGGAACGAAGACGAAGACGAAGTTTAAGGATGTGCCGGCAAGTAGATATTCTTCGGGCTATATTAATTCTGCGGTAAATGCGAAAATTATTAATGGCTATCCTGATGGAACGTTTAAACCGACGCAAAAGGTGACGAGAGGCCATATGGCTGCTTTTATTGCGAATGCTTTTAAATTGACGAAGGAGAAAGATATTCGATTTAAAGATGTTAAGAAGGGTTCGACTTCGTATCATGCGGTTCGTAAATTGGCATACGAAAATATAACGTCAGGTTATCCTGATGGTTCGTTCAGGCCGAATGAAACACTAACTCGTTCACATATTGCTGCATTTTTAGCTAGAGCGATGGATCCTGCGTTTAGACCTTCACAACCTGTTACAGTGACGAGAGGAATTCATTTTGGTATGAATCCTACACAAGTGAAAAGTATCGAATCTAAGTCTCCTGCAGTGCTAATTGTCGATGAAAAAGATGGAAATGCAACTATATTAATCTATAGCACAACGAAATATAATTACAGTACGGATTTAATTTATTACTTCGAAAATAATAAATTACAGTTTATTGGCTATGATTTTATGAGTGGTGAAGAGTTGTATCATGATTCAGATGAGTTATTTGCGATTTATAGTGAACTGAGTGAAAATGCGCAACGTGAATTTGGAACGGATTTTTATTATGAGTCGGATGGTGAGTATTCATTTAGTTCGGGATGGGATAAAACAGGCTATGTTGTATTGCTGACGGTACATGACGATGAGTTAAGTACAACTGCTAATTTACTATATTTACCGCATTCACTGTTGAAATAAAGTTGTTAAGAAAGAGGAATTGCAAAAGAGTAGTAGCTGATTTTATGAGCTACTACTCTTTTTATCTACAATAATTAAATAGATTTTACAGCTTTTTCAAGTATGCCGTTAAATTTATCGTCTGTCTGGTTTATATTCAAGCCTTGGCTTAATGCGCGGGAGAAACTAGCAATAAGTCCGTCGTTCGCTTTCAGTTTTACATTCGTGACATCTGTTGAATAGCTTCCAGAAAGCGCGACGACACGTACGACGCGGGGATGATCAATCCATTCTTTATATAGGTTCATTTCTGTTGGAATCGTCAATTTCAGCATGACATTTTCATTGTCTTGAAGCGGGTTAAGAGGCTTGTATAATTTCGCCTTCGTTCGAGTAGGACTCTTGTTGAACGCCATAAGCGAGTAAAGCTGTAGGTGTACTGCCCCCACTTTGGTCAAGAGCTACAATAAATCCTTCACCATTTTTTACTATGTCAAATTGCTTTTCATTCACATTCATTACTCCTCTTGTAATCGGTCTCTTCTGACATAGTAGCATGAATGTGATTTCATACGATAACAAAGTGAATAATCAAAAGGTCGCCTAATTTCGAATGAATTAGTTCTTATCTCACTGACATACTATTTTTATAAACTATAATTAGATACTTATAGTTAAAAAGTTATATTATATGATATAATTATTCATAGAATTCATCTAAACTTTATTATAGTAGTAAATATAAAGCGCGATCGCGAGGACGTCGCAGATTAGAGAGGAGTTGGAACATGAAGAAAATTTATGCAATCGTAGCGTTTTTACTAGCAATTCTTCTACTGCCAGTTGGCTCCTGGTTTATTGGAAAAAGCAACTCGCTACATGTTGCAATTATTAATAAAGTGGCAGTGGATGATTCGTATCAGGATCATTTAGGAATTACTTGGGTGCTGAACCACTTTAAAGTGAAAAAATCGACTCAACAAGTCTATGATCCGGCGCGTGATTTCTATGGTGCTTTTATAGGTGGAGATGACGATAATGACTTTTATCCATTGCCGAGCGATTATACGAAAACGGACGTTATCTATCTTGCGAATACAGTGAGGGATAATTCAAAGAATCTAGCGAATAATGTAAGCGGAGGTTTAGAAGAATTAGAATGGCAAAGAATTCATAGACGCTTAGAGATGAAAGAACCCTCTCTTTTCATAGCGGAAACGAATTCAATATCTTCACCAACAACGGAGAAAGTACGTACTCAAGTAACGAAGCAAGTAGGAGTTGAGTGGTCAGGTTGGAAAGGACGTTATTTTGATGTAGCAGATCCACTAACAAATAAGGAAATCCCTCAGTGGGTACGTGATAAGTTTCAAAATAAATGGACGTATAAAGGCGCAGGTTTTTTATTATTGAATGAAGCCAAAGGTTCTGTCGTGTTATTGGAAACAACTAAACACGTGTCTAATGCAGGAATAGATTTGACTTTTACAGAAGAAGGAAATAAAGTTTTCGGACTATCAGGCTCCCAACGATATGATTCTTGGTTCGATATGGTGACACCTGCTAAAGGCGCACAATCAATCGCTCGCTATGATTGGTCACTGACAGACGAAGGCGAGAAAGTTCTCAAGGACAAAGGAATTCCAACGCAATTTGATGCAGTCATTCGAAATACAAAAGGTGTTTCTGAAAATCTATATTTTGCAGGAAACTTTAATCGACTTAACGACCCGCCTAGTGTATATCAGATGAATGGAATTCAGCACCTATATAAACTAATCAAAGGCTCGTCTGATGAATCATTTTATTGGTCGACATATGTACCTATGATGAAAGCGGTTCTCGAACAATTCGGTGAAATTGAAGAAGCAGTAGCGATTGAAGAACCTATTCAAACTGGCATACAAATGAATTCCCGTATGAATGGGAGATATCTTGAAATTTTGCAAGATGGTGAATGGAAGCCGATGATTATTAAAGGCGTCAATATAGGGATGGGTAAGCCAGGTGCATTTCCTGGAGAAGCTGCTATTACAGAAGAGGAATACTATCGTTGGTTCCAACAAATCGGTGAGATGAATTCTAATACGATACGTGTCTACACATTGCATCCACCTGGTTTTTATCATGCATTAAAGAGGTATAATGAAGGGCATGATCAACCGCTCTATGTGATGCACGGAGTATGGATTAATGAAGAAAACCTGGAAGAGTCTTTGGATGCGTTTGAGGAAGAGAATTTGGAAGATTTCCGTAAAGAGATGAAACAACTTGTAGATGTCATCCATGGAAACGCAGATGTACCGCCACGTCCCGGTCACGCGTCTGGTGTTTATAATTCCGATATATCACAGTGGGTATCTGCTTGGATGATCGGTATTGAATGGTATCCGTTCATGGTAGAAAATACAAATAAAATTCATCCGGATCTTGGAGAGTATAAAGGTAAATATTTCGAGACAAAAGGTGCGCAAGCGTTCGAATATTGGCTAGCGGAACAGATGGATATTCTAGTCACGCATGAAGTGGAAAAGTATAATCAAATTCGACCAATGAGTTTCGTGAACTGGGTAACGACGGATCCCTTGACTCATCCGTCCGATGCAACGGGTCAAGAAGATATTGTTTCAGTTAATCCCAATTTGATATATACACTTGATGAAATGGAGAAGGCAGGACAGTTTGCTTCATATCACGTTTATCCGTATTACCCAGATTTCCTAAACTATGAAAAGGTGTATCGGGAATATATTGATTTTAGAGGGAAGAAGAATAACTACGCGGCTTATTTAAAAGATTTACATGAGGCGCATCGGATTCCAATCTTAATCGCTGAATTCGGTATTCCTGCCTCTCGCGGGAAAGCACATGAAAATCCTTCGGGTTGGAATCAAGGCTTCATGTCAGAAAAACAACAAGGGGAAGTGTTAACCCGTCTATTTGAAGATATTCTACATGAGCAGATGATGGGTGGACTTGTATTCTCTTGGCAGGATGAGTGGTTTAAGCGTACGTGGAATACGGCAGATTATGACAATTCTGATCGACGACCATATTGGTCGAATATCCAAACGAATGAGCAGAAATTTGGTTTAATGAGTTTCGAAGAGTTAAAAATTAAAATTGATGGAAAAAAAGATGAATGGCCAAAAACGCCGATGTACGAGAAGCAATCAGGTTTATTGGAAAAACTTTATGTCGATCATGACGAAACATATTTGTATGTTCGTCTAGATTATGATGAGAAAAGTCTTAGTGAAAATGATTTCCCGATTATTGTATTTGATACAATTCCCGGGATTGGTAATAAACAGATTGACCGAGTGAATGATATCCGTTTTACGAATGGTTTGGAGTTTGTTGCAAAGCTGACAGGAGAAAAATCTCGTATGCTCATCAACCCACATTATGATTTATTCCATTATGATTATGGAAAAGATGTAGGTTTCATTCCTGACTCTGCAAAGAAAGATATGACAGGCCAGTTCGTGCCGATGCATTATGCATTAAATAGAAGGTATTTAATAAAGAATGAAAATGTCATCATTCCTTTTAGTTCCTATGAAACAGGAAAGTTAAGAGAAGGTAATGGTAATCCGGATTCACCAGACTACGACTCTTTAACGGATTATCGTATGAAAGATGGTTTACTAGAGCTACGTATTCCATGGCTGCTACTGCAAGCAAAAGATCCTAGTATGAAAGAATTCACAGGTGATCTTGATAAAGGTGGTACCGGATCAAGCACTATCATTGAGGGAATTCAAATAGGTGCCTTACTTACTACGAAGGACGGGGAAGTGCTAGATTCATTTCCACAAGTAGAACAAAAGAAAATCGGTCCTTTGAAGAGTTATACATGGAATAATTGGCAGGAACCAATGTATGTGGAACGTTTGAAACAATCCTATTATTATTTGCAGAAGGCATTTGAAGATAATTAAATGAACGAAGACCACAGGTAAGCACCTTTATACGGGTGTCATTACCTGTGGTTTTTAAATACTGTAAACTGACTATAAAACTTTTCAGTTACCTCACAATCATTTCTAACTTACTTCACACTTAGCTGATAAGATAAGAATTATCAAAAAGGAACAGGGGGATTTTAAAGATGAAAAAGTTAGGATTATCTGTATTGATGATGGCAGCATTAGGGTTAGCAGCATGTGGAGCAGATGAAGAAAATGAACAGGCGGAACAGCCAGAGGAAGTGGAGGCGCCAGTTGCTGTAGTAGAATCACCAGAAGCAACTGAACCAACTGAAAAAACAGAACTTGAAGAAATGATGGCGAAGTTGGAAGAGCCTACGGAAGATACGAAGTGTGAAGTATGTGATATGGACGTCTATATGAAGGATCATGAAATGGGCATGTTTTCAGCTCAAGCGATTAAAGCAGATGGATCGAATGCGTTTTATGATGATATCGGTTGTCTGTTAAATGCAGAACTAATTAATGAAGAAGAAAATACGAAATTTGTTCGAGACTTCGATACAAAAGAATGGGTCAAAGTAGACGATGCAACGATCGTTAAGACAGATTTGAAATCACCAATGAATTGGGGGTATATCTCATATGTTGAATTAGCCGATGCGAAAGCTTATGTGGCGAAGCATGAAGGTGCAGCAATTACGGAATTGGCAGTAATTCAAAGTGAAGCAAAAGAACGTTACGAGCAGAAGCAAATGAAAATGAGCTCGGAAAGTAGCCATGATATGCACAGTGAGCATGACCATTAATCTAAAAGGGCAGACTAGGGGAAAACTCTAGTCTTTTTGCTATTTGAAGAGGTGATAAAGTGAAGAAACTCTTGTTTGTGGCTTTCTTTTGGTTCGCGCTTGCGATGCCGACAGAAGCTTCTACATTGCAGCAACAAATCGACGATGCTGCACCAGGTGCAACGATTACAGTAGAAGGTGAGCATACGGGGAATTTTATCATTACTAAGCCCTTGACGTTACTAGGTGAAAAAGGTGCGGTTATTCATGCGGAAGGGTCGAATCCAGCGCTAACGATTGAGCAAACACAAGATGTCGTAGTACGCGCACTTGCGTTTACCGCAAAACAGCGAGCGGTAGTCGTGAAAGATGCGGAACATATAGTTATTAAAGACGTGCGTGCAAAGGATATGAATATCGGTATTCAAGTGCATCGTACGAAACATGTGGAAATCGAAGGGGCAATTATTGAAGGACCCGAAGGACATTATGCGAAAAAAGGAAATGGACTGGCGCTATTTGAAAGTGAGGACTTGAAGATCCATCATAATTTTATCACCAATGTTCAGGATGGCTTGTATATTGAGGAGATCAAGGGAATCCATGTGTATGATAATACAGTATCGCATAGTCGCTATGGAACGCATTTTATGCATACCGATGATGGATTGATCGAAAATAATATGTTTGAACACAATGTGACTGGTTTGATGGTAATGATGGTGGATGGTTTTGAAGCGCGTCATAATGGTTTGCGCTATCATCATGCCCTTAATGGTAGCGGTATGTTGCTATATGATGTGAAAAATGCCAGTATTTCCGATAATCAGTTACTAGAAAATCGCGTCGGTTTAGTGATGCAGACTTGCGAAGCGATAGAAGTAGAAGGGAATTATTTTGAAGTGAATCAAACGGCTATCGAAGCGACGCGTATAGACGACGCAAGTATCGTTAGGAATAATACGTTCACAGGCAATATATTAACCGCGCGTTCGGATCAAAAAGGCTTGTCTTTACGAGCAAATACTTACGACGATTATGAGGGAATCGATGTCGATGAAGATGGCTATGGCGACACATCATATATGGCCTACTCAAGTTTCGGGCAATGGATGGTTCGACAACCCGCCTATCAATATTTCGTCGCGTCACCGAGTGTGGAATTATTAACAAAACTCGATAGCCAAACGAAAGTGGAACAGCAAGTACTAGTGGACGAAAAGCCAAGAATAATGACGCAAAGGCGTGAGACGTTACCGAGAAATTATAGACAAGTGATAGTCGGTGGGATGATCGTTTTTTTGATAGGTTTGCTATGGAAAAGGAGTGTGAGACAATGAAAAAGTGGTTGGTAGTAGGCGTATTGATGCTTGCGGGATGTGGCGAGAAAAGTTATGAGCCACATGCGATTAATGAAGAAACGGATATTTGTGATATATGCAATATGTCGATTGTCCATCAAGAATTCGCAGGACAAATTATCGAGAAAAATGGTGATTATGAGGTGTTTGATGATATTGGTTGCTTGGTTGAGAAATTAACGCGGAATGAGCAACGTGCAGAAGATATAGGTGCTGCATTCATTAAGGATGCTGATACGAATGAATGGATTAATGTATTTGAAGCAACCTATTTGTATGATAAAGAATTTTGGACACCGATGAATTATGGTGTGCTTGTTTTTGGAGATGCAGCAGACGCAAAAGCGTATCAAACAGAATCCGGTACAGGTGAATTATTTAGTTTTGCCGATTTACAAGACTTTAAATGGGGTATTCACCAATGATGTTGATCCAGCTAGAGTGGAAACAGATGCTCAGAAGTCGTTGGATGCAAATGGTCGGCTTACTCTTCACCTTTGTCTTCACGACGATTGTAGTTATTCAGCAAATTGCGTTGCCTGATGTGGAAGGATTTTCAAGGCAGACCGCTTCATTTTTAAATTTATTATTATTTTTATTGCCGTTATTTATTTTGGCGATTGGTAGTATGAGCGTGGCAGGGGATATGGAGTCGCGCTGGTTATCGCTTCTAAAAACATATCCGATTACGATTCGACAATACATACTAGGGAAATTCGCTGCTTTTGTATTAGCTTTTTTACTAATTGTCGTGTTGGCATTTGGTGTAGTACTCATGTTGGGTGGTTTTCTAGGTGGTGTCAGTTTGCCGCCAATATTCATTGTAATTACCGTGCTTAGCATCTTAATTTTTTCAGCGCTGGCGGTTTTGATTGGCGCGCTGGCAAAGACTCGTTTGTACGCGTTAGCTTTAGCACTTGTCGCCTGGTCATTTTTCTTATTGCTCGTGTCGTACGCATTGATGGCGCTAGGAACTGTCGTCGCAGGACATTTGCTACAAAAAATTACTGTTGTAGTGATTCATTTGAATCCAGTGGAGTGGCTACGCTTTGGTTATTTAGTATTTGCAGGACAGGCAAGTGTTCTCGGTCCATCTTTTTTTGAAATAGTGAAGTTTTATGAGTCCACTGCAGGTCATTTCGTTTATGTAGCAGGTACGCTTCTGTGGATCCTAGTACCGCTCACTCTAGCGGGGCTACTTCTAAATAGAAAGGGGAGAGTCGCATGATTTTGGAAGCGAAAGCACTTGCTAAACAATATAAAAATGGACGTGGCCTACATGAAGCGACCTTCACATTGCGTGAAGGTACAATCTTAGCGCTAGCCGGTGGAAATGGTGCAGGAAAAAGTACACTTATTCGTTTATTGACAGGGCAAGATAAAGTAACGGCAGGTGAATTGCTATGGCACGGGTCGAGCGAAGTGCGCTATATGCCAGATGATGTGGACTTTCCTTCAACATTAACAGCGGAAGAAATTTTACGATTGCTTGCCTCCCTAAAAAAAGTGGGTACAGAGCAACAACAACGCGTACTCGAGCGGGTGGGGCTATGGGACGTTCGTAAACAACGCGTGCAACAATTCTCAAAAGGTATGCGACAACGTCTAAACTTGGCGCAAAGTTTACTGGGGGAAGGCAAGTTACTAATTTTAGATGAACCGACAAACGGCCTCGATCCGTACTGGATTGCCGAGCTGAAAAAAATGATGACTGAAGAACGTAACAAAGGCTGTACTGTTCTTTTTTCAACGCATTTACTAAACTTTGCAGAACAATTGGCAGATGACGTCCTCATTTTACACGAAGGGACTGTGCTAGCAACTGGACCAATGGACGAAGTCTTACGAACAAACGGAGCCGCAGATCTTGAACAATTATGGCTAAAGAAAATAGCGGAATAAATAATTCGTAATGAAATGGGGATACTACATTATGTAGATCGAAACAAACGAAAGGAGGCTATACAATGGCTAAAAACTACCCCAAACCGAATGATCCCGCGGACAATAAAGAACGACTCAACAAAACGATCAGCAATATGGAGGCTGCTGAAGAAGCGATGAAGTTTGCGACAGGCGAGGAACGTAAAAAAATCAAACAGAGCAACGAGCGAAGAGAAGAAAGTATACAGGATTTAAAAGATGAAATTCACGAAGAAGACCAATCGAGGATTAATGGCTATATTTAAAGTGAAAAACCATCTTGCGTACACGCAAGATGGTTTTTTTACTCGTACTAAATTGGAAATTGCTAAAGAGTCATCGACTGTTAAAATTGAATGTTGCGTTTAGTAGGGTAATCAATCGCCGTTTAATTCAGCGAATACAATCCGACTCTTCATTCAGTAGGTGACAGTAAAAATTAGTTTTACCAATACTTAGCATAGCCTTAAATAAAATTGTATTATTTCAGACGTGCACCGCCGCCGACTTCCAATACTTCTCCTGTTATATAAGATGCGTATGAAGAAGTGAAGAATAGTACAGCTCCAGCTAGGTCTTCAGGTTTGCCGACGCGCTTTAAAGGGATTTCTTGTATTAAATGTGGATATCTCTCTTCTACATTTACTGCGTGGAAATTAGAATCTACTAGACCGGGAGAGACACCGTTAACACGGATATTATCAGCCGCTAATTCTTTAGCAAGTGCACGCGTCAATGCGTCCACGCCACCCTTTGCCGCTGTATAAGCACTTCCACCAATAATACCGCCATTGCGAATAACACTTGAACAAAGGTTAACGATTGAAGAATTTTCAGATAACTTTAAGAGTGGCAGCATTTCTTGTGTGACCAGGTAAACAGATTTCAAATTTACGTCACTATGCAAGTCCCACTCTTCATCCGAAATTTCTGCAAAAGGTTTCTTTATTAAAGAAGCCCCTACGTTGTTTACTAAAATATCCAGTTTACCATATGTTTTTTCAATATGTTCTTTCATTTTATGAACAGCATCTCTTTTAGAGACATCAGCAGCGACAAAACTAACATCCGTTCCTTGTCGCTTCAATTCTTCCGCGAATTCCAAAACATCAGGTGTTTCGACTAAATTGTTTAGAACGATCTTTGCCCCTAATTTAGCATATTCATTTGCTATTGCTTTTCCGATCCCACTTGCACTTCCTGTTACTAATACGACTTTATCTGTAAATGTATACATGTAACGACCTCCTATTTTGAAAAACAATTCCTTATATGAAATTTAGTTTAAGGTATAAAAATAGAGTTTGTCAACACAAGATTGAATTTTTACTCATTTTGATTTCACTTTCAATCTTTTAGAATCTACAATACTGACAACATACATCAATGAACTTCTATTGAAATATAAGGAGAGCCACAGTTTAGATATAAAGCGATACAAGTATTCGTAAAAATCATTTCATTTGAATTTTCAAAATAGGTATTGACGAAATGATTTTTGTTATGTATATTTCTAGTTAAGAGGTTGAAAACAATTTTCACAAGCGGAATATATTAGTTTTTAGAAGGTGTAAGAAATTTTGAAAACCTTTATGTAGAGGTACAATAATCTGCTGTTGCAAAAAAGACATGGACATGGCAGTAGTATATACCAGTTCAGGATTCGCAGTAGTTGTCTTTGAAGTACAAGCTATAGCGGTGGTCATGTTCAATTTATTGCGACAACGGATCATCGTGTGAAATGTGTTGTATTACAAGTACCTATCATTAGCGACACGCTAAGTTCGTTACGGAGGGTACCGCAAGTACACATTTCTACATTATTCAAGGTGTTCTCAAAAGATCGCATCGGACGAATGAAAGGTTATAAACCTTTCGTTAGAAAATTAGTATCTTTCAATAGTGAGGATCGACCCGTTTACAACTTAGATCAAGCGGTTACATGGTATTCTGAAGTGGGGGAGAGATTGCCCTACTAGAAAAATAGAGTAACTTTTCGTTCTGTTGAGTATACGAAATCGTATAATCCTAGTTTTTATTTTGCACTTGTTATACTGCTCTTAAATAGTAGGAACAACGATTATATAGACATCGACTCACTTAGCATTGCAGACTTTGCAAACGTATGCAAACGCTTTAGTGCCTGAAAAGTTGACGCTTCTTGATGTGGGGCATTTTGATCCATATATTAAATACTTTTCAACTTCGAGTAGTGAAGTAGCACAAAAATTTACCAAGCATTTAAAGGTAAATTCTAAAGACACTATTTCATAAAATATAAAAGGAGTGGACAAATTGATTAAAATACACCAAAAAGTGAATGTGACAGTTAGCCAGGACACAGATAACCCGTATTTGAAAGGTTTATTTGAACCAGTTGATACCGAATATATCGCAAATACAGACAGCTTGAAAGTTGTCGGAGAAATACCTAAAGACTTGAATGGTATGTATGTTAGAAACTCACATAACCAAGCACACGAACCACTAGGAACGTACCATCCATTTGATGGAGACGGCATGGTGCACTCCATTCGTTTTGAAAATGGAAAAGCTGAATATCGAAACCGTTTCATTGAAACAATTGGTTTCTTAGCTGAACAAGCTAAGGGTGGAAAATCATTATGGCCAGGTATGCTTGAGCCGCATTTGGAAACTTACCGCGGATGGGGCGCTATGGGCACGATGAAAGATAACGCAGGTGTGGATGTTATGGGGCATAACGGAAAAATCATTGCTTCGATGTCACAATGTGGAGAGCCATACCAATTAGACCCTTATACATTAGAAACTGTTGGAACAGCGAAGTGGGGCAGCAAGTTAATGCCTACTGGTATCTGTTCTCACTTTAAACTAGATGTAGACACGGGAGAATTAATGTTCTTTAACTTTAGTGAAAACTTCCCATTCATGAACTACGGTGTTGTCGATAAGAATGACCAGTTAGTTCACTATGAACCAATAGAATTGCCTGGACCAAGATGGCCACACGATATGGGGATTACGAAAAACTATACAATTCTTCATGATTTACCATACCATTTTGATCCGGAAGATTTAAAAGTGGGCGTGCGTAAGCTGAAGTTCTTCCCGAATCAGCCGAGCCGTTTCGGTGTTGTTCCAAGAAGAGGAAATAACTCACAAGTTAAGTGGTTTGAAGCTTCTCCTTGCTTTATCTTACACCTATCTAACTGTTATGAAGATGGTGACGAAGTGATCATGGATGGCTGTATCCAAGACAACCCTGGGAAACCAGCAGTAGGTGTTCAAGACGGTAATCCATACGATCGCATCCGTAAGCATTTGGACAAGCACCATACAAGAACACACATGTACAGATGGCGCTTCAATATGAAAACTGGTGAGACTAAAGAAGAAGTATTAGACGATGAAATTACAGAATTCCCGGTAGTTGCAAACCAAACAGTTGGTAAGCCATACCGCTATAGCTATAACGTATTGTTTAAAGCTGGAGATTGGCATATGATGGGCATTAAGAAGTTTGACTTGTTCACAGGCGGTCAGCAGCGTTATGAGTTTGGAGATAATCGCTTCGGTAGTGAACCAGTAATTGCACTTCGCAAAGATGCGAAGAGTGAAGATGATGGATACTTACTGACATTCGTCACAGATATGAATACACTTTCTTCTGAATGTATCATCTTGGATGCAAAAGACCTCGCTGCAGGCCCAGTAGCAATTGTTAGTCTACCGGCGCGTATTACAAACGGAACACACGCATGTTGGATTGAACAGGAACGTTTAGATGGTGAAACAGCTCATTCAAAATCCATAGCAAACGTTACACACTAAGTAATCGAAGACATCTATAAAACGAATGAAAGTCGGGTGAGGGAATGACTGCTTTACAATCTGAAAATACACTTTCGGTTCGTAATCCACGTACAGGTGAAAAAGACTTTACTATTGAAGCGATTACTGAACAAAAACTAGCGGAAGTTTGTACAAACATTCGTAAAGAACAAGTCGCTTGGAATGAACTAGGCGTTGATGGACGAATTAAAGTTCTCGAACAATGGAAACAAGTTTTGATTGAAAATAGAGAAGCGCTTTTGGACGCAGTTTCAATTGATACAGGACGTCGAAGAGAAAGTACGCGAGAAGTGGATAATATCGTGAAGTGGATCACTAAATGGAGCTTAGTTGCTGAGCAGCAACTAGCTCCCCTCACTACCGATACTTCACTACCTACTGTAAAATCGACAACAGATTATTCACCATATCCAGTGATCGGTATTATTAGTCCTTGGAACTTCCCACTATCCTTATCATTAATGGATGCAATTCCAGCACTATTAGCTGGTTGTGCAGTTGTTGTGAAGCCAAGTGAAGTCACACCGAGATTTATCGAACCGATGCTAGCGACAATTCAACAAGTTCCGGAGCTAGCTAAAGTTTTCACTTATGTAGTGGGAGCGGGCAACATTGGAGCTGCGATGATCCAGCATATCGACATGGTTTGTTTCACAGGTAGTACGGCTACAGGTAGAAAAGTAGGAATAGCAGCTGCTGAAAAATTCATTCCAGCATTTTTAGAGTTAGGTGGAAAAGACCCAGCGATTGTTACGGAAACAGCAGATTTGGAACGTGCGACTTCCGCTATTCTAGTAGGTTCTGTTCTCGGAGCTGGACATCAGTGCTATTCAATAGAAAGAATTTATGTAGCAGAGTCGATTTATCCTCAATTTGTTGAAATGTTAACTGAGAAAGCCAAACAGATTAACGTCAACTACCCTGAAATCGATAAAGGTGAAGTCGGCCCGTTGATTTTTGAAAAACAAGCTGACATCATTGCTGATCATATTGCAGATGCAAAAGAAAAAGGTGCGACAGTACAAACAGGTGGTAAAATCCAGAAGCTTGGCGGCGGACTTTGGTGTAAGCCGACAGTGATCTCAGATGTTGATCACTCCATGAAAATTATGAATGATGAAACATTTGGTCCTGTCATGCCAATCATGCCATTCAAAACGATTGAAGAAGCAATTGAGCTAGCGAATGAATCTCCTTATGGATTGAGTGGAGCAGTATTTGCCGGAACGAATGAAGAAGGCTTGGCGATTGCAAGAAAGCTAGACGCAGGCGGAATCAGTATTAACGATAGCGGATTAGCACCTTTCTTCATCGGGGATCGTGATGTGGCAGAAAAGAATGCCTTTAAATCATCTGGTTTGGGTGGATCAAGATTAGGTACAGACTCGATTAAACGATTCGTTCGGAAGAAAGCTCTTCTATGTAATCATTCAAATGAAGCTTCTGCATGGTGGTATACAAAGTAAGTAGAGGAAATGCAAGATTCACAACACCTTTAGATAGGTGTTGTGAATGTATTGCCTACTAGTTATATTCAAGTTTATTAGTAGAATGCTTTTACACAAAAATTGAATATCCAATTAATTTAAAATTACATACAAGAATAGGATGACAACGATGAAAAAGAACATAATCTTCATACTAGCAGCACTTATGCTGATCATCGCAGGTTGCTCTTCAGGCAAATCTACAGATGACGCTAAAGAATCGTCGGGAGGAAGTACTTCTGAGTATCCAAAAAAACCACTTGAATTAGTCGTACCATTTTCGCCAGGTGGTTCAACAGACGTATTTGCTCGTGCAGTTGCAAAAGAACTTCCCGCATATTTGCCGAATAAACAACAAGTTGCAGTAATTAACAAGCCCGGAGCGGGAACGACACTTGGTTTAACGGACGTAGCAAAATCTAAACCTGATGGGTATACAATTGGTTTTACAACAAGCTCTGGTCTTGATATTCAACCAGCTTACGGAAAAACTGCTTACAAACCCGAAGATTTCGCACCAATCATCAAAACTTATGAGTTAAACTCAGCAATCGTAGTAAAGAAAGATTCTCCATTAAATACGTATGAAGATTGGTTGGCATATGTTAAAGAAAATCCAGGTAAGTTCACGTATGGAACATCTGGTGGTACAGGTAGTGGTGGACATATCGCGATGGAAGATTTAAGTAAAGAATTGGGTGTTGAAACGAAGCACGTTCCATTTGAAGGTGTTGCAGACGTTATGAACGCAGTTATGAGTGGTCAAATCGAAGGTGGACAAATGCGTCCAGACACAGATGTGGGTGGAGACTTGAAGCCATTACTTTTCACAACAGATTCAAAAGGCGTAACTGATTTCTATAAAGACACACCGAATACAACAGAACTTGGTCTACATGCAAGAAGCGAATACTATGCAGGTTTCATAGCTCCTAAAGGTACACCGGAAGAAATTGTTACGATTTTACATGATGCGATTAAAGAAGTAATGGATCTACCACAAATCAAAGAATTGATGGAAAAACAGAACTTAGTAGTTTCTTACGGTAATCCGGAAGAATTCGCAACAACAATTAAAGATGCTGTAGAACGTAATACAGCAATCATGGAAGACTTGGGATTGATAAAGTAATCTTGAAAAAAAGTAACCATCACACCAGTCAGTATGTGATGGTTACTTCCTTTAGTAACTAGCTGTCTTATAAGGAGTGATCAAATGAGCAAGAAAAAATTAGATATTTCCATTCTCGTCGTAATCATCTTGATGGGGATTTATTATATCTTTACTGCTGTAAAAGCAAATGAAGGTACACCCGAGGGAGAACTCGGATCAGGATTTTTCCCTATCATTCTTGGAGTGGCCCTTATCGGTTTTTGTCTAGTTAGTATTTTGAAATGGCTTAAGAAAACAGATGAAATCATTCAATTCGATGGTATGAAAAAAATTCTACTAACGCTTGGGATCATTATTGTGTATTTTCTTGCATGGGAATATATCGGATACTTCTACATCTTAACGTTTTTCTTATTGTTCGTGTTATTCACATTTTACCGTTGGCCAATGGCAATGAAAAAATCTCGAATGATCACTGTCAATCTTCTTGTCTCACTAGCATTAATGGCATTTATTTATGTTTTGTTCAACAACTTAATGTATATCGACTTCTAAAATAAAGGTGGAATTACTATGGACATTTCAGTACTTATAGCCTGCGGGGTAGCCATCTTTGTTGGTCTTTTCGTTGGTATGCTTATGGGAGCGCTTCCAGGGCTAGGGTTAATGTTAGCGATTTCATTGCTTTTACCCCTTTCCTATAATATGGACGCGCTTAGCTCAATCCTTATGCTTCTTGCTGTTTATCAAGGAGCTGAGTATGGTGGTTCAATTTCCGCTATATTACTAGGGATCCCGGGTACGGCCATGGCCGCAGCGACCCAATTGGATGGACAACCGTATGCAAAAAATAAATCACCCGGTAAGGCATTGGCATTTTCACTAACAGCTTCAACGATTGGTGGACTTTTCGGTGGATTAGTTTTAATCTTCTTATCTAAACCATTGGCTGCATTTGCTTTGAAGTTAGGGGAACCAGAATACTTCATGCTAGGTGTCATTGGATTATTAGCGGTAGCAGCACTAGGATCATCCGATGCAATGAAAGCTTCTATCTCGATCGTTCTAGGCTTAATGGCGGCTACTATAGGAATTGATATGTTCACAGGGTTACCTCGTTTTACAGGGGATATGTTGGAACTTTCCGATGGCATGAACATTATTGCGCTAGTTGTAGCATTGTTCGCTTTCACTGAAATTTTCAAAATGATTTCAGGGAATCTAAATAAAAAGCGGGAACTACTAGCGAAAGATTTAAAAGTAAAGCTAACGTTCAAAGAATTTAGAGGCGTTTCTAAATCCATAGGAATTGGTGCGACAATTGGATCGGTCGTCGGGATTATCCCTGGACTTGGAGCTAACGCATCTAGCTGGTTTGCATATATGGCAGCTAAAAAAACAGCAAAAAACCCTGAAACATTTGGGAAAGGGAATCCAGATGGAATTGTGGCACCAGAAGCCGCGAACAATGCAACAGTTGGTGGCGCATTGCTTCCATTGTTAACACTCGGTATTCCAGGATCTGCTTCTATTGCGATCATTGCAGGAGCATTCATCATCCACGGAATTCAGCCTGGACCACAAGTATTAAAAAATAATCCAGAGTTGATCAACGCGATTTTTATAGGTTTCATGTTCACAACAATTGGTATGTATATCATGGGGAGATTCATGACAGGTATGTTTGCAAAAGTATTGGTTTTACGTGAATCATTCCTTGTTCCAGCAATTTTAGTGTTCTCACTTATTGGGGTATATACATCCCAGAATGCACACTTTGATTTATGGCTGGCATTAGGTCTTGGAGTTGTTGCATATATACTTCGCATGCTCGATTTCTCAGTAGCCTATTTCATTTTAGCATTTGTTTTATGTCCAATTATAGAAACAAGCTTACGTAGAATGGTCATCTTATCTCAAGGTGAAATCGGTTTCTACCTAAATCGTCCAATCTTTATGACATTAGCAATAATCTCTGTATTGATCCTGATCCAAAGCTTACGCAACACAATTATCGCCAATAAAAATAAAAAGGCGATGAAAGAGAATACAGCTAATTAAATACAATAGAAGAAATTCATTTTAACAAATCATGAGGAGTGAATGTGTTGGTACAGAAGTTAGTATTAATACCAGGATTAAATAACACAGCTGAAACGTGGGATGGCGTAAAGAAACACTTGCCATCTACAATTGAAGCAATAGCAGTGGATGTACCCGCATTACCAGTTATAAGTGATATTGCGGCTGAATTATTAAAAGAACTTCCTGAACAGTTTTATGTTTGTGGATTTTCATTTGGTGGCTATGTAGCATTAGAAATGCTTGCACAAGAACCAGAGCGTATTTTAGGAATCTCTTTAATGGGGTCATTAACAACAGCAGATAGTGATGTGCAAAAAGAAAATCGTGCGAAGTCTATAGAGCGTGCGGAAAATGGTGAATACTTCGAAATGACCGAAGCAAATGCACCGAAAACATTCCATCCAGACAGTCTAGAAAATGAAGAATTGCTTAAATTGCGCAAGAAAATCGTTGAAGATTACGGTGCAGAAACGTATATTCCGCATGTCAAAGCAATGATTAGTCGTCAGGATCGTACACAAGTGCTAAAAGATGCTGCGATTCCGAAGTTGTTGATTGCCGGAGAATCTGATAAAGTGATTACTGCTGAAAAGATCAAAGAGGTTGCGGATCAAGTGACGGATGCGGAGTACACTACAATCTCCCATACGGGTCACATGATACCACTCGAGCAACCGGTCGTATCAGCAGAAAAGCTAGCGAGCTGGATCGGAAAAGTAAGTCAGTAATTATGAAAAATAATGTAATGGGGGCACGATGACTATGTTGAAACCACTTGGAGATCGTATTGTGATCGAATTAATGGAAGTAGAAGAAAAGACAATTAGCGGGATCGTTTTACCCGATTCTGCACAAGAAAAGCCTCAGCAAGGTAAAGTCATTGCTGTTGGTAACGGCCGTGTTCTTGAAAACGGACAACGCAAAGAGGTAGAAGTTACAGAAGGCGATCAAATCATCTTCGCTAAATATGCAGGAACAGAAGTGAAGTTTGAAGGCAACGAATACTTGATCCTTAATGAAAACGATATTTTAGCGATTATTGGGTAACTAAATAGAAGTTAATTGGAGGGGACAGGAACGATGGCTAAAGAAATTAAGTTCAATGAAGATGCTCGAAACGCAATGTTGCGTGGTGTAGATACATTAGCAAATGCAGTAAAAGTAACACTTGGACCTAAAGGACGTAACGTAGTTTTAGAAAGAAAATTCGGCTCACCATTGATTACAAACGATGGAGTGACTATCGCAAAAGAAATCGAATTAGAAGACGCATTTGAAAATATGGGTGCAAAACTTGTAGCTGAAGTAGCTTCTAAAACAAATGAAATTGCTGGTGACGGTACAACGACTGCAACGGTTCTAGCTCAGGCAATGATTCGTGAAGGATTGAAAAACGTTACTGCTGGTGCAAATCCAGTAGGTATCCGTAAAGGAATCGAGAAGGCGGTTTCTGTGGCTGTAGAAGAACTACGAGTTATTTCTGACGTCATCGATAACAAGCAAGAGATTGCACAAGTAGCATCTATTTCTTCTGGCGACAGTGAAGTAGGCGACTTAATCGCAGAAGCAATGGAACGCGTAGGTAATGATGGTGTCATCACAATTGAAGAATCAAGAGGTTTCACAACAGAGCTTGAAGTAGTTGAGGGTATGCAGTTTGACCGCGGCTATGCTTCTGCGTATATGTCAACGGATATGGACAAGATGGAAGCGGTTCTAGAAAATCCTTATATTCTAATTACAGACAAGAAAATCACGACTCCACAAGATATCTTACCTGTGTTGGAACAAGTCGTTCAACAAGGTAAACCACTAGTGATCATTGCCGATGATATCGAAGGTGAAGCATTAGCTACATTAGTTGTAAATAAACTACGTGGTACATTTACTGCAGTAGCTGTAAAAGCACCTGGATTCGGTGACCGTCGTAAAGCAATGCTTGAAGATATCGCTATTTTAACTGGTGGTCAAGTCGTATCAGAAGATATTGGTTTGGATTTGAAAACTGCTACTATTACTCAATTGGGACGCGCAGCGAAAGTTGTTGTTACAAAAGATGGTACAACAATTGTTGAAGGCTTTGGAGAATCAGATGCGATCGCGAGTCGTGTAGGAGCTCTTCGTGCACAACTAGAAGATGCAACTTCAGAGTTTGATATTGAAAAGTTACAAGAACGCCTTGCGAAACTAGCTGGCGGTGTAGCAGTTATTAAAGTTGGGGCAGCTACTGAAACAGAACTGAATGAACTAAGATTGCGTATTGAAGATGCATTGAATGCTACACGTGCTGCTGTTGAAGAAGGAATCGTAGCAGGTGGAGGAACAGCGCTGGTCAACGTTTACAATAAAGTAGAAGCATGCTTAGAAGAGACAGAAGGCGATGTAGCAACAGGCGTGAGAATCGTTCTACGTTCATTGGAAGAGCCTGTACGTCAAATTGCCAACAACGCTGGTCTTGAAGGTTCAATCGTTGTCGATCGTCTAAAGCGTGAAGAACTTGGTATGGGCTTCAACGCTGCAGATAATAGCTGGGTGAACATGGTACAAGCAGGTATTATCGACCCGACAAAGGTGACTCGTTCTGCATTACAGAACGCAGCATCTGTTGCAGCGATGCTATTAACTACAGAAGCAGTAATAGCGGACGTAGGTGGCAAAGACCCTATGGAAGGCATGGATCTAGGTCACGGTCACATGCATTAATTTAAGAAAGAAAAATCCCCAACCTACATGGTTTCATGTGGGTTGGGAATTTTTGATTTGTAATTGAGCTCTGGATAAGCTGGTAGTTAGAGAATACAATAAGATTTAGAACAAAGATATGCTACCTGTTGCTCAAAGAACTAGCATGCTTGCTTAGAACGGACCCCCGCGCTCATAGAAGTAGCTGTCGCGCTCATAAAAGTAGCTGCCACGCTCATAGAAGTAGCTGCCGCGCTCATAGAAGTAGCTGTCGCGCTCATAGAAGCAGCTGTCGCGCTCATAGAAGCAGCTGTCGCGCTCATAGAAGCAGCTGTCGCGCTCATAGAAGCAGCTGTCGCGCTCATAGAAGTAGCTGTCGCGCTCATAGAAGTAGCTGTCGCGCTCATAGAAGTAGCTGTCGCGCTCATAGAAGTAGCTGTCGCGCTCATAGAGATAGCTCTCTCACGCTAATGAATTCACTCTTACGATATTCTCTCCTGAGAGAAGTTTAAATCCCGGAACACTTACTCACACACTAAACTCCAAACCTATTACTTTTCGAGTCGCTTTAATCCTGCACTTTAATAATAATTTTACCGATATTTCTATTCTCTTCCATATAGTCGTGGGCATCGTTAATTTTATCCAAGCCCCAAACAGAGTCGATTATTGGTTGTAGCTTACCGCTTTCGAATAAAGGCATTGCATAGTCACTGAATGCTTTTGTTAGCAAAATTTTATTCTCAAGAGGCTGCACGCGTAACATCGTCCCAATCAACTGAATCCGAGGAATCTTTAAATCCATTAAGTTAAGTTCTTGAACCACTCGTCCACCCAATACACCGACCAATATCAACTTTCCGTCTACCGCAAGTGATTGGATATTCTGTTCGAAATACGGAGCACCGATAAAGTCTAAAACCATGTTGACACCTTTTCCATCGGTAGCGTGTAGTACTTCCTCAACGAATGGACCTGCTTTATAATCAATGGCTTTGCTTGCACCTAGTTCCATGCAGAAAGCACGTTTCTCTTCCGTTCCAGCAGTGATAATCGAACGAGCGCCTGCTTCTCTAACTAACTGAATTGCAGCTGTTCCGACACCACTAGCGCCTGCATGGATCAATACATCATCGCCTGCTTGTAAATTACCTAACGTATATAAATTCAAGTAAGCCGTTAAAAATACTTCAGGAATCGCTGCACCTTGTTCGAATGAAAAGTTCTCTGGGATAGAAATCGCCATTGCTGCAGGAATGGTTACTTTTTCAGCATAGCCACCTGACGGTAAAATTGCACAGACGCGATCGCCTAATTTCCAATCTGTCACGCTTGAGCCAACTTCACTAACAACACCCGCCATTTCAATACCCATGATTGGAGATGTTCCTTCAGGTAGTGGATAGTTACCTTGTTTTTGCACAAGATCAGCCCGATTTAACGCAGTCGCTTTAATCTCAACTAATAACTCATCAGCCTTTGGAGTTGGTTCTGGAAATTTCTGTATCAGCAACTTTCCGTTCTCGGCTATTACTGCTCTCATCTGTTATCTCCTCACTTCTATGTTATTTTGTGAAATCAAATTCTCTATATGAAATTAATATAATAGAATCAATAGTGTGCGTCAATAAAAACAAGTAATACTATTAAGAATAGTAGGAATGAATAAAATACAAAGTTAAATTAAAATTTTCCGAAAGAAGTATTGACACCGCTTACAACTATCGTGTATTATCAATTTACACCTTGAAATAGAATTCCGCAAGTGGAATTCATCGCGTAATTGTGAAAGATAGTAGAAGGGGTGATAGTATTCAGTTCAGATGGTTAGTAAGGTTGACTAATAGTTAGTGTGTTATTCAAGAAAAACAGCTTTTAAACTGTTAATTTAGAAAAGAGGGTCAGAAGATGAAAAAGAATTTACTAGTAATACTTGCGGTACTTATGTTGGTTGTGGCAGGTTGTTCGTCAGGAAAATCAACTGGTGGAGAAAAGGAAGACAAAGATAATGGGAAAAAAGCAGAAGCGACTACAGATTTCCCTAAAAAACCAATTGAGTTCGTTGTACCTTTCAATCCAGGTGGCCCGACAGATGTATTTGCCCGTGCAATTGCGAAAGAGCTACCAGCTTACTTACCGAACAAGCAACAAGTAGCTGTGATTAACAAGCCAGGTGCAGGAACGACATTAGGTTTGACAGATGTTGCAACAGCTAAGCCAGATGGATACACGATTGGATTCACAACAAGTTCCGGTTTGGATATTCAACCACATTACGGCAAAACATCATACCAACTAGATAGCTTTGAACCTATCATTAAAACATATGTACTAAATTCAGCAATCGTTGTTAAAAAAGATTCAGAGTTGAACACATATGAAGATTGGTTAGCATATGTAAAAGAGAATCCAGGTAAATTTACTTATGGAACAACAGGCGGGACAGGCAGTGGTGGTCATATCGCAATGGAGAACCTAGGTAAGGAATTAGGCGTTACGATGAAGCACGTACCATTTGAAGGTGTAGCAGACGTTATGAACGCAGTTATGAGCGGCCAGATCGTCGCAGGACAATCAAGACCTGATACAGAAACAGGTGGCGATTTGAAGCCCCTGTTATTCGTTACAGACTCTAAAGGTGTAACTGATTACTACGATGATATACCTAATACAAAAGAGCTCGGTTTAAAAACTAGCACAGAGTTCTATTCAGGCTTTATAGCACCAGCAGGAACTCCTGAAGAAGTCGTAACGATTCTTCATGATGCGATTAAACAAGTTATGGAATTGGATTCAATAAAAGATTTGATGGTCACACAAAATCTAGTACCATCTTATGCGAATGGTGAAGACTTCAGAAAAACGATTCAAGAACATTCTGATGAAAACAAGAAGTCTATGGAAGAGTTAGGATTAATCAAGTAAGGATATGCGAAAAGTAAAAAAGCAGCGAGGGAAAAATCCTAGCTGCTTTTTTTGCTACCAGTGAAAAATCAGGGTCGAAATGGGAGGCTATATAATAGAAGGAACATGAATCATTCACTTGAATTTAAAGGGTGTCAGTATACGTTTAAATGGCTACGTGTACTAATTCAAACAACTAAACATGCCAAAACAAGATACTCCTCAGGAACGTAGTCCTGAGGAGTATCTTGTTATTTGTCAGCTGGGATCGGAATCAATTCGTGGTCACGTCTTCCATGTAATAGATAGTAAAGGAAAATGGAAATGATAATCATGGAGAATGCCGCTAAATAAATTCCGCGAAAGCCAAGATGTGGGATTAACAATCCATAAGTAAATGGACCCAATCCTAAACCTAACTCAAAAAGAATAAAGTATGTCGAAGTTGCGAGACCTAAACGATGCTTTGGGGTCACATTAATTGCGATCGTCTGGGCAATGGAGTTGAAACTTCCATAACCGAAACCTATTAGTATAGCGGCTAGGATAATCATATATCCATAGTGTGCTTGACTATAGACGAGCATACCTGCCGCAAATAACACAAGACAAGGATAGATGACAATATTCGCGCCTCGTTGATCCATCAAGCGACCTGTGAAGGGGCGTGAAATTAACACAACAGATGCATAAACTAGGAAGAAAAAGCTGCCTGCCTTTACTAGGCCAATCTCCTCCATATAGAAAGTAATAAAAGCCATAATCGAAGAATAAACGAAACCAAGTAACATTCCGACAATCGCAATAGGTAAAACTTTTTTTTCAATAAATTGCGAGATACTAAAACTTTTACTTTCTTTAGGTGCGATTTCCATTGCAGGTGCTTTGACAAGGAAATAGAGTCCTAAAATAATAATTGCCAATATAAAATTCAGGAGAAAGATTAAGAAGAAATTATTTGTCTGTGTAACGAACATAATTCCTAAAAACGGTCCGCTTGCTGTAGCCAATATTGTACTTAAACTGTAATAGCCAATTCCTTCACCACGACGAGATCGGGGAATGATTTGGGCGATGATTGTTCCTGAAGCAGTGCTTGCTATACCAAATGAGATACCGTGAAGCAGGCGGTTCATAAAGAACAGCGATAAGTTTGTAGCTAGCATATACCCCGCCGTTGTTATCAAAAAACTAAGTAAACCAATAAATAAAATTCTTTGGCTACCAACTTTATGAATGAACCGTCCTGAAACTAATCGTCCAAGTAGCGCACCGATGACAAATGTTCCCGATAATAGTCCAGCTATACTGGTGGACGTATTGAAGGTCTCAACGGAGAATACAGCAATAGTTGAAACGAGTAAGAAGAAAATTTGTGCAAGTATAAAGTTGATTATAAAAAGGACAATAAAGTTTTTCGTCCATAGTTTTTTAGATTGATCCATTGACTTCACTCTTTTCTTAAATACCGAAAATTTATCTATTCAGAAAAAGCATCTATGACTTGAAGGAGATACCTTCAAGTCATAGATGCATAGATTGTTATGCAATTGAAAAAGGACTGTCTTGAATAAGAATGGCTTCACTTGGACAGCCTTCGTATGCCTCTTCTAGATCGTCTTCCAGTTCTTCAGGAATGGGAACTTGTCCATTATTGTCCCCGAATTTTACAAATGAAATTCCATCTTGATGATAACCAAAAATTTCTTCTGCTACTGAGTTACAAGCACCGCAAGCGATGCAATTTTCTTGATCTACCATAGAATATTTAGCCATAGGAGCACTCCTTAATTATAAAGATTATACTGTAGTTTTTTCATTCTCTTTGTTTTCCATTAAACTAGTACTGTGCAACGCTTGAAGTTTAGCGGATGGATCGATATGTGTTTTGGCGTTAGAAACTGCGATTGGTGCTTCGCCGAAACCAGTAGCAATCAGCTTCACTTTACCTTCATACGTACAAATATCGCCAGCGGCATAGATGCCCTCAATATTCGTTTCCATTTTAGAATTGACAAGTATGCTATTCTTTTCAATCTCTAGACCCCATGATTTGATCGGACCTAGGGAAGAGGAAAATCCGTAATTGACGATGACATCATCTACAACAAACTGAATATCTTCTTCACCTTTTGTATGTTCGATAATGACTTCTTCAATCCGATCGCTACCGATGAAATCTTTAGGGTTAAAAGGTGTCAGTACTTCTACTTTAGAATTCATCATTTGAGTAACTGTGGACTCATGCGCACGGAACTTATCTCTACGGTGAACAATCGTTACTTTTTCAGCGATTGGCTCAAGCATCATAGCCCAATCGACCGCGGAGTCTCCACCACCGAATAAGCAAACTTTTTTATTGGCAAACTTCTGCAAGTCATCAATAAAGTAAGAAAGGTTTTTACCCTCGAATAGTCCTGCTTTTTCATGTGGAAGGCGCTTATAATCGAATGCACCGTTTCCAGCCGTAATAATAATCGTTTTTGTTAAGTATGAATCGCTTTCTGTGTGAACAAGGAACTCGCCGTTCGGCTGTTTCTCTACAACTTGAACGGTTTGCCCAAGATTAATTGTTTGTTCGAACATCGCCATTTGCTCCACTAGGTTATTGACGAGATCTTTCGCTTTGATCTTGGGGAACCCAGCAATATCGTAAATATATTTCTCTGGATAGAGAGCGGCGAGTTGGCCACCTAATTGTGGAAGGCTTTCAATAATGTTTACTGAAAGTTCTCTCATGCCTGCGTAGAATGCGGTGAACAATCCAACAGGACCGCCGCCAATCACTGTAATATCATATACCTTTTTTTCTTGAATCATTTAACTTTCATCCTTTCAAAAACAATAGTCTTTTACGCTTCTACGCTAATATTTAATTCCTCTAAACCGTTAGCCACCATACTGCGGATTGGCTTAAGTTGAGGATCAAGTTGTTTGATTGAGCTTAGGCTGTTGACGAATACTTCAATTGCAATATTCGCTTCCAAACGTGCCAAAGAAGAGCCTAGGCAGAAGTGAATTCCTTTCCCGAATGCTAAATGCTGATTTGGCTTACGATCGATAACGAAAGAATTCGGATCTTCGAAAACGTTTTCGTCGCGGTTGGCAGATGCTACCCAAATCTGAATTTCGTCGCCTTCCTTAATCGTTTGGTCACGCAATGTAAATGTTTCTTTTGCATAGCGCGTTGTACGATAGATAGAAGGATAGAGACGAAGGACTTCTTCAATCGAGCTACTAATCAGTGAATTATCATTTTTCAATTTCTCGAATAATCCTTGGTTTTCCAACATGCAACGAACGAAGTTGGAGATTAATCTTGCAGTTGTTCCGAAACCAGCTTGTAGTAGTATCCCTGCGAAATCTAAAATCTCTTCATCAGTTAAGTGCGTGCCATCGATTTCTGCTAGCGTCAACTCAGTGATTAAATCTTCTTTTGGTGATTCACGTCGTTCATTAATAATATTTAGTAAATAGGCATTTACTTTATCCATCGTTTCTTTGACGTGTGTAACAGATGAGTTATAAGCTTCATCTGAATCATCTGCAGGCGATGCAAGAAGATCAGCGGACCATGTTTTGAATAGCTCGCTATCTTTCTCTGGAACTCCAAGAAGGTTGACCAGCATATTGATCGTTAGAGAGTAAGCGTATTCGTTTACCACGTCAAGAGAGCCACGAGAAATTGCCTTTTGAATTAACTCGTTAGATAGTTCTTCGATACGAGGTCCAAGTTTAGCTAGAGCTCTTGGCGTGAATGCTTTACTCACTAGTTTTCTAAGTTTCGTATGTTCGGGTGGATCCATATTTAGAATGCTGCGTAATGGAGTAGGCGCATGGAATTTTCGGACGCTTGAAAAGTCTTTTGAGTTTCTAAAAATCGCATCAACATCTTCGTAAAGGAAAATATCCCAACACTCTCTACTTTCATCGTAACGTACAGGCGAGTTTTTTCGCATGTCTGCTAGCCAAGTATGTATGTTAAGGAAATCTTCCTCAGTACGTAGTTCTTTAATTGGAATTAGGTAAGTTACTTTCTTTTGGGAATATGGGCATCCGGTCATCTATTGTTCCTCCTCAAAAAATAAGTTAGTTTGTTTGACTAACTATAATTTACAACACGGTCTATATATAAGTCAATGGTAAATCTTCAGAAACTTAAAATAAAACAGCGCTTACATTTTCTTAGACGAAGAGAAGAAAAAGTTACTAAGAAAGATTGACAAGTCAGAAATCATTGATTAAGCTTGTATATATTCGATGCAATAAAAAAGTCGAATCATAAAGTAACATGATGATCGAATACGGTTTTATTGTGTTAAGAAGACAACCTCTTCTTATACCAACAATGCAACCAAGTGTTTGATAAGCAGATCTTGGACGATATTGTCGAGGTTTACTTATGAATGCTTGGTTTTTTACATTGAAGAAAGTGATCAGCAAGAAAAATACTAAACTATGAAAAGGCGGTTGAATGAATATGTATATTAATAATGAATGGATCGATACGAAAGAGACATTGGAAATTAAGAATCCAGCAAATGGAGAAGTAGTAGACACGGTAGGTTTAGTGGGTGCAGAAGAAACACAACAAGCGATTGACGCGGCTAAAGCTGCATTCCCAGTGTGGTCTGGTTTAACAGCAGAAGACAGAAGCGCATATTTGATGAAGATTGTTGAGAAGTTAGAAGAGAAGAAAGAGCATCTTGCAGAAGTTATTACGAAAGAGATGGGGAAATCTATCCATAACGCACGCTATGAAGTTGGAAGCACGATTTCATTCTTTAAATGGTATGCAGAGGAAGCACGCCGTATATACGGTGATGTGATGCCAATCGTAGGCGCAAACAAAAGAGGACATGTCATTAAACAACCTGTTGGTGTCGTAGCAGCAATCACTCCTTGGAACTTCCCATTATCGATGGGCGCTAGAAAACTAGCACCGGCGTTGGCTGTTGGATGTACTGTCGTATTGAAGCCATCTTCTGAAGCGCCACTATCGTCTTTAGAGTTATTCAAAATCTTTGATGAAGTTGGTTTGCCGGAAGGTGTTGTCAATTTAGTCATAGGTTCTTCTGAGCCGATTGCTAAAACATTAATGGATAGTAAAGATGTGAAGAAGATTTCATTTACAGGATCAACAGAAGTAGGTAAAAAATTGATTGGTCAATCTGCAGATACAGTAAAACGTGTATCAATGGAGTTAGGTGGACACGCACCATACATCGTATTCGAAGATGCAGACTTGGATCTTGCGGTTAAAGGGGTAATCGGTAGTAAATTTTCTTCATCAGGTCAGCAATGTGTGTGTACGAACCGTGTGTATATTCAAGACGCGATTTATGATGAGTTTTCAGAAAAATTGCAAGCGGCAGTGGAAAGTATGAAAGTAGGAAATGGTCTGGATGAATCGAACCAAATGGGTTCATTGATTAATGATAAAGCAATTGCAAGCGTCCACGACCAAGTAACAGATGCACTAGCAAAAGGCGCTGAATTACTCTGTGGCGGTGATCGTTTAACAGGTGAAGGATACGAGAATGGTAGCTTCTATGCACCAACAATTCTTGGTAACGTAACAGAAGATATGAAGATTACTCGTGAGGAAACATTTGGACCAGTAGCTCCTTTAATCCGCTTTACAACAGAAGAAGAAGCAATTGAAAAAGCGAATAATACTGAGTACGGACTCGCTTCATATTTCTATACAAAAGACCTTGGTCGTATGTACCGCGTTTCTGAGAAGTTGGAATATGGCATGGTCGGAGTGAATGATCCTGCACCATTCGCAATCCAAGCACCATTTGGCGGCGTTAAAGAAAGTGGACTTGGCCGTGAAAGTGGAAAGTACGGTGTAGAAGACTATTTAGATACGAAATCTGTTTCTGTTATGTTTTAACTAAAGCAGTACACGTATCGATTAGTAAGGAGGAAACCGTATGATTGATGCTCACGCACATTTCATTCCACCAGACGTCATGCAGTGGTTGAAAGACAATCAAAAGACTATTGATGCCAAATGGGAAGACCGTGGCGGAAAAGAACATCTCATTATCAATGGGAAATGGCCGTTTTCATTAAATGAGCCTTTTGTTAATAAAGAACTCTTTGAATCACAACAAGATCAAGCGAATGTTAGTCATTCGCTTGTATCACCATTACCGCAATTATTCTTGTATGATTTTCCTAGTGACATTACACTTGAACTAGCGACGGTTTATAATAATAGCTTGGCTGAACAAGTGAACCAAAATCATGAACGATATTCAGCTTTGGCAACGATTCCGATGAATGATCCTGAACAAGCGGCGATTGAGTTGGCACGCGCGATGAATTTAGGAATGAAAGGCGCAATTATTGGCGTAGGTTCATCTACTAAGCTATTGACAGATGAACGTTGCCAGCCGTTTTGGGAAGTAGCGGACCGTTTAGGTGCGATTCTATTTATTCATCCGTTATTGCATGGAGATGAACGAATGAATCAACGAAGAATGTCTACACTAAGTGGTGTTCTATGGGAGACGACGATTTGTGCTACCGATTTAGTGTTGAGCGGATTATTGGATCGCTATACACATGTAAAGATTTTGCTTGCACATGGTGGTGGATATTTTCCGTATCAAGTAGGTCGGTTGAATAGAGGATATGAAGTATGGGAGTCTATATCATCCGAATTGAACTCGCAACCAGGAGATTATGTCAACCGGTTTTGGTATGACTCTGTATTGTGGAGTGGCGATGCATTGGATTATTTAGTAAAGATTGTCGGCGAAGAACGTGTCGTTCCGGGATCTGATTTTCCATTCGAATTAAGCGAATGGCCGCCTAGACATCAAAATCTTACAGGTTGGGAAACACTCATTAGTAAAAATCGATTTCATTTCTGAAAATTCGGTATTGACTAACAAAAGATAGAATGCTAAGATTCTCTTACAACATAAGAGAAGGAGGCAGTTCAAGTTTGGTCAAGCTAGATACCGTTCTCGTAACTGGATATTCCAAAGCACCTCAAGGAACCGCAATGTATGAAGTTTATAAACATACAGGTATTGTTCTTGAAATCAATAAACATACACATATAATTGAAAATGTAGAGTTTGTTTTTATAACAGGATTAACAAATAGCTTTTTTGAAAAAATGATGATTGGTTACTGTCTCGATGATGGTTTAGAATCACTAATTGAACGAATCAAAAATCATTATATAGCTCCATCCCAACAATCAGTGATCGTTGCACTACAATCAGCAGTTCAACGATTTTGGGATAATTTAAAAACTGAAGAAGATACGGTTATATTGCGATAAGAAGACAACCTCTTCTTATACTAACGATAAAACCCAGTATTTGATGAAACCGACATGGATGGCTTATTCATGCGCGTACTCATCTTATGCTGGGTTTTTCTATTTGGAGGTGAGACGATGAAAAAACTAATAACTAAGGAACAAGTAATACCGTTAATTCAAAATGGTCATACCGTGATGGTTGGTGGGTTCGGTCTAACAGGTGCTCCCTTAACGTTAATCGAAATGTTAGGAGACTCACCGGTAAAAGATTTGACAGTGATTAGTAATAATCTTGGGGAACCTGGTAAAGGACTTGGTAAATTACTTGTCCAAAAGAAGATTAAAAAAGCAATCGGCTCATTTTTTACATCTAATATTGACGCGGTAAAGGCGAGTCAAGCTGGTGAGCTAGAAGTGGAACTTTTGCCACAAGGAACGATGGCTGAGGCCATTCGGGCAGGCGGAGCAGGAGTAGGAGCAATTTATATAAAAGCTAGTGTAGACACCCTGCTGAGTGAAGGAAAAGAAATGCGTGTTATTGACGATACGAAATACGTGTTCCAAGAAGCGTTAAAAGCAGATGTCGCAATTATTAAAGCGTATAAATGCGACACGTTAGGTAATTTAATCTATCGGAAATCTGCTAGAAATTTTAATCCTCCGATGGCAACCGCTGCAAAAGTCGTCATTGCTGAAGTAGAGGAAATTGTAGAAGTTGGACAGTTAACGCCTGACGAAATTGTAACACCTCATCTATATGTTAACTATGTTGTCCTAAATAGAAAGGAGGAGGCATGATGAATGTAAAACAAATCATAGCCTCAACTGTTGCGAAACATTTGAACGAAGGCGAAATAGTAAATCTTGGAATCGGAATTCCGACGCTCGTAACAGAGTATTTACCCGACGATTCATCGATCTATATACATTCGGAAAACGGAATTCTTGGTGTAGCCTCTGTCCCTGAAGACCAAGAACCCGACTTTGATCTCGTCAATGCAGGAAAGATTCCTGTTGGGATAAATGAAGGCGCTTCCTTTTTTGACAGTGCAGATTCTTTCGCAATGATTCGTGGCGGTCATGTTGATGTGGCTGTTATCGGTGCATTAGAAGTAGATCGAAAAGGTCGTATCGCAAACTGGAGTGTACCCGGCAAAAACGTTCTCGGTGTTGGAGGAGCGATGGATTTAGTGGAGGGTGTAGGTAGAGTTATTATTGCAACTACTCACACAACGAAAGATGGACTCCCAAAAATTGTGGAACAAGCGAACTATCCGTTAACATCACAGCGTTCTGTAGATTTAATTATTACTGAATTAGCTACATTTCGCGTGAAGGAACATCAGTTAATTCTTAGTGAACTAGCTGACGGTGTCACGATAAAAGAAGTTAAACGCAAGACGGCAGCGAAATTCACTATCGATCTTACTGAAAGCTCTAAAGAAATTAGTGTTTCATGAAATTACCTATAAAACTATAAAACAAGGAGTGTTGTAGAATGTTAGAAGTTCATGACAAGATTAATGTTACTGTGGCTAAGGATACTGATCACCCATATTTACAAGGTTTCTTTGCACCTATGGATACGGAATATACAGCGACTACGGATACGATGCAAGTAATTGGTGAAATTCCAAAGGATCTGCACGGAATATATATTCGTAATACACATAACCAAGTGCATGAACCACTAGGTATTTATCATCCGTTCGATGGTGACGGCATGCTACATGCCATTCATTTTGAAAATGGTAAAGCAGAATATCGTAACCGTTTCGTTCAAACAATCGGTTATTTAGCTGAAAAAGCAGCTGGTAAATCATTGTGGCCAGGGATGCTTGAACCACATCTAGCAACTGCACGTGGATGGGGAAGTATCGGGAAGATGAAAGACAATGCAGGGACAGATGTTATTGCACATTCAGGTAAATTGCTTGCTACGATGTCTCAAGGTAGTGAACCTTGGCGCTTAGATCCACTTACATTAGAAACATTAGGTGTCGATGCGGAGATTAACCAAAAAATCTTGCCTCGTGGAATTGCTTCACACTATAAAGTAGATGTCCACACAGGGGAGTTAATGTTCTTCAACTATGGTGAGCAACATCCGTACTTAAATTATGGTGTGCTGGATCGTAACGGAAATTTGGCACACTATGTCCCGGTAGAATTGCCAGGACCACGTTGGCCACATGATTTAGGAATTACAAAAAATTATACGATACTACATGATCTACCATTCATTTTAGATGAGGACCTATTGAAGAAAGATATTCGACGCGTTCGTTTCTATAATGATCGTCCAGCACGCTTCGGTGTTATCCCTCGTCACGGTGACAATTCTCAAATTAAATGGTTCGAAGCTAAGCCGTGCTTCATTTTACACTTAGCAAACTGTTACGAAGAGGGTGACTGGGTCATTCAAGATGGTTGTATCCAATTAACTACACCAGGGAAACCACCAATCGGTGTACAAGGAAACGATGCGTATGAAAAAATTAAATCCAATTTGAATAAGCATAAAGCGAAAACACAAATGTATCGTTGGAAATTCAATATGAGAACAGGTCAAACAGTTGAGGAACTAATTGACGATGAAGTGACAGAGTTCCCAGTAGTCAGTAATGAAAACATGGGCTATGACTACCGCTTCAGCTATAACACATTGTTCCATAAGGACGATTGGTTGAAAGTTGGATTAAAGCGCTATGATATGAAGAATGGCGACACAATGCGTTATGAATACGGCGATCAACGTTATGGAAGTGAGCCAGTTGTTGCCAAACGTGTAGGTGCAGTCGAAGAAGATGATGGTTATGTTCTAACGTTTATTACTGATATGATAGAAAATCGTTCAGAATGTTTAATCTTAGATGCGAAAGATATTTCAGCAGGACCGCTAGCACGCGTCATTTTACCAGCGCGAATTTCAAATGGTATTCATTCAACTTGGGTGGAAGGGGATAGAATTCATGCAGAGCGAAACTAAACAGAATTTGGTGATGATTCCAGGGTTAAATAACTCAAAACAAATTTTTGACGGGGTGAAAAAACATCTTAGTCCATCGATTTATAGTGTGGCAGTAGATGTACCTGCGCTAGAAGATGTAGGGAGCATTGCAGATCAGTTGCTTAAAGAATTACCAGCAGAATTTCATTTGTTCGGCTACTCATTTGGCGGCTATGTTGCACTAGCTATTTTGGATAAAGCACCTGAACGTGTAAAAAGCCTTGCATTAGTATCATCAGTAGCAAATGCAGATAATGACAAGATGAAGCAAGTGCGGGAAGCTGCGATTCAAAGAGTCGAAGCAGGAGAGTATGAAGAAATGGTTCGCGCAACAGCATCTAAAGGTGTTCATCCAGATCATGTTGATCGTCAAGATATTACAGCGATTCGTGAGCAGATGATGCAAGAGTACGGAGCTGATCGGTACCGTGCACACTTACGTGCAACTGCTTCTCGTCCAGATCGTGCAGAATTACTATCGACCATCGATTATCCTGTATTAATTGTAGGAAGTCCAAATGATCAGGTCGTACCTTTTGAAAGACAAAAAAATATGGTCGAGCACTTGCAACATCCAATCGTCAAAGAAATAGAAGACGCGGGTCACTTAATTCCTTTAGAGCAGCCAGAAAAACTAGCTAATCTTTTGGAAACCTATATCACCCGGGAAATAGTGACTGTTTAATATAGTGGGAAAATGCAGTGAAGAATAGAAGGATGCTTGGTGTGCGTCCTTCTTTTTCACAAGGTATAGTCAGAATATTACGTCAATTAAACCTGGATGCATAATTTGATAAGAAAAAGGAGATGTATTTTATGAAAAAAATCGTATATGTTATTGTCGCAGCACTATTAGTAATTATGGCAGGTTGCTCAAGTAAACAGACACAATCAGAAGCTAACACAACTAAGGTTGCAGCAGAAAAGCAAGATAACATCTCATCTTATCCAGAAAAGCCAATCGAACTTATTGTGCCATTTGCTCCTGGAGGTTCCACGGATGTCATGGCGAGAATGATTGCGAAGGAACTACCAAACTACTTGCCACACAAACAACAAGTGGCGGTTATTAATAAACCAGGTGCAGGAACGACACTCGGCTTAACCGAAGCAGCAACTTCCAAACCAGATGGCTATAGTATTGTAATGACAACAAGTTCGGGGTTAGATATTCAACCGCATTACGGAAAAACGGGTTATACAATTGCGGACTTAAAGCCTATTATTAAAGCTTATGAAATTACAACAGCTATATCAGTGAAAAATGATTCACCTTTGAAAACATATGAAGATTGGTTAGCTTTTGTACAAGAAAACCCAGGTAAATTTACGTACGGCGCTTCAGGTGGAACAGGTAGTGGCGGCCACATCTCAATGGAGAAAATTAGTAAAGAATTAGGAGTCGAGACAAAGCACGTACCTTTTGAAGGTGTAGCAGACGTGAAAAATGCGATTTTATCAGGTCAAATCATGGGTGGTCTTATTAGTCCAGATACAGAAACAGGTGGGGATATCCGTCCGTTAGTGTTCGATACAGCGTCTAAAGGGGCGACAGATTTTTACAAAGACATTCCAACAACGACTGAAGTAGGATTAAATACAGTAACTAGTTATTATGTTGGCTTACTTGCACCAAAAGATACACCCGATGAACTCGTAACAATTTTGCATGATGCGATTAAAGAAATTTTAGAAAAACCTGAAACACAAGAGGTTATGATGAATCAGCAACTAACATCAGCGTATGCGGATTCAAAAGGTTTTGCAGAAGTTATTGAAAACGCTTCCAAAAATAATAAAGAGATGATGGAAGTATTAGGTCTAATCAAATAAGTAAACATACCCCACAAAGTAGAGTGAAATATACTGCGTGGGGTATTTTTGCTAGGCAAAAAGTGAGCGCCACTTGAACGGTCTGTATAGAATAGAAAGTAGTGATGAATATGCTGTAGGTTAGGAGAGAGTAAATATGATACGTATTAAAAAGATAGAAGAGTGGCGGGCTCTGCTTGAGAAATCGGATGAACAACCGTTTTTATTAGTAAAATTAAGTATGACGTGTGTAGCAAGTATAACTGCAAAAAAGGAATTGCAAAAACTGCAAACAGATCTTCCGTTAGTTGTGGTGATTGTGCAATTCAGTAAAAGGTTATCGGAGACAATAGCATCCGATTTAGGCGTTAAACATGAGACACCCCAGTTATTGATCTTGAAAGACAAAAGGGGGATTTGGCAAGCGACGCATTATCATATTAAAGAGGCGACCGTGAAAGATGCGATTGAGACGTATGTTTAACTTTTTAAAAGGAATTTTAATGTAGTGTTATGGGCAGCTCCTGCTAATACTTCATTATAAACAGAAGAGTAAGGGTCACTGAATCCATGATGTGCATCATATACTCTTATACTGATAGATTCCTCTTTCAAAGTGGCAACTAAGTCAACGACAGAAAATGATTTTTCCGACGTTGGACATATTAAAAGTACAGGACAAACAGGTTCTAATTCTGTGTAGTCTCTAATTCGAGAGCCGTAGTAACAAACTACGCCATCGACGCTAAGTTCTTCACTACATAACCAAGCAATTGTAGCACCTACACTGAATCCTACAATGTAGATTTTTGAATAATTCTTTTGATTATCCCACAAAATCTTTTTTATGTGATTAACACCTTTAGTAAAGCCTATTTTTTCTATAAAATGATGATAGGCTTTTTTCTCTTCGGAATAATCAAAAGAAATCTCTTGTTCTAGTAAATTTGGACAGAGAATATCAAAACCCTTAGTAGCTAATTCGTTACAAATATCCGTAATATGTTGATTGATGCCGTAAATTTCATGTATTACAATTAGCAATCTATCAGAACCATTCTGTATTGTAAGCATGTGTTTCCCCCTGTTCATTCGTACAACGAGCGTACCATAAATTAAAAAATGTAAGCATTCAATGAAGTAAATGAGATATGATACTAGTAGAAAAGAAGGCGTGAATGATATGAACAGTTTATTTCCAAAGCTATATGATCTAGCGATGAAGCCGCTCGAAGCGACTCGATTTAAAAAAGTACGAACTGATTTGGTGCAAACGGCTACAGGGAATGTATTAGAGATAGGTTCAGGAACAGGAATTAACTTTCCTTATTATCGGGATGCCGATCAGGTGGTGGCGGTTGAACCGAATCCATCCATGAGTAAACGAGCTGTACATCGTGGAAAGAATGCATCCGTACGAATAATAGTACATGAAGCATCTGCAGAATCCTTACCGTTTGACGATAATACATTTGATACGGTAATCGCAACACTAGTGTTTTGTACGATTCCAGATCCTTACAAAGCTTTACAGGAAATTCAACGTGTGAGTAAAGTAAATGCAAGAATTTTATTTTTCGAACATGTTCGAATGGAGCAGCAGCTATTAGGAAAGACCCAAGATTTCTTAAATCCTATATGGCAAATGATTTGTGATGGTTGCCAATTAAATCGTGATACCTTGAATATGATTACGTATTCCGGCATAGAGATAACAAAAATTGAATCATTATATGCCAAATTATTCTTGACGATTGAATGTCTCAATGTGAAAAGCGAATGATATACAAGGATATTGTGACTGTAGGGAACCTATAGTTCATACAATCGTATGATAGTACTATCATACGATTGGTAAATAAAAGTAAATAGTCGCCATAATAAAGATTTTGGCTCTAACGAAAAAGGAGCAATGTGTAGTGATTCAATCGATCTTATCTAATTTAGCAGTAATTTTACTAAGCCATTTGGCTATTACTACATTGATCGGCTACCGTGAACGTTTTTCCAAGCTACTATTGCAAATAAGTATTGTTTTATTAATGTCGATTACAGTTATTTCGATGTTCTATTTGCCGATTGTAGTTGACAATTTTCGTTTTGATTTACGATTGATCCCTCTTATGACGCTAGCAATATTTAGCGGCTGGCGCATTACGCTCTCGACACTTTTCATAGCTTGTCTTTGGCGATTATTTATGGGGGGCGTCGGAGCGATTCCAGGTGTGTTGTATGGAATGGCGTTACCTACAGTTTTTGCATTACTTTATGCAAGAATAATCGGTAGAAAAGGACGCTTGTGGGATCGGTTTGTCATCGTGTCTATCTGTTGGGCTATTTCTGATATTCCACTCATGTTTTTTCTTACTGATGGATTCTCAATACTAAAGCAAATTGGACCTTGGCGTTATTCTTCATTTTTAACGGCTACAATGATTTATTATACAGTGATTCAAATTGAAAAAAATCGTTTTGCTATGAAAGAACGGTTGGAATTTCTTGCAACCCATGATCAATTGACGGAGTTGTTGAATAGACAAGAATGTATACGTCTTACGGAAGTGAAAGCAAAATCGACTAGTAAGAACGTAAAACATTTTATTGCGATGTTCGATATTGATAATTTTAAAAGTCTAAATGATCGATATGGTCATGTAGCGGGTGATGAAACACTCATTCAAATGGCGCAGATTTTCAAATCATTTGAAACGGATCAAGTAAACATTGCGCGATATGGTGGAGAGGAGTTCATGATGCATATATGTGCACAAAATCGGGAGGAAGCGATTACGTTACTAGAGAGTATTCAAGAATGTATTCGCCAAACAGCTTTCCGTGTAACGCAAAATCAGACGATTTCGGTCACCGTATCAATTGGCCTAGCCCATTGGGAAGAAAATTCATCCTTACAAGATACGATTATGGAAGCGGATCAGAAGCTATACGTTGCGAAAGATCGTGGGCGAGATCAAATGGTAGTGTAAGTATAATTGTGGGTGAAACAGAAATCATTTTTCGTTTTTTTCTAGTGAAAAGCTGTTCGTGGAATCAGAGACGAATGATTGCTGGTTCCAGAACGGCTTTTTAATCGAAAGAATGATCTGTTGTTATAATAGAAGTTAAGTGTACTTTGTTTACTGGAAAGAAAGGGTTGTCGTAATGTGAGGAGATTATTAGTGCTAGTGTTCGTTACAGCTATACTGTTGGTTGCTTGTAGCAGTAATAAAATCGACGATTCAACCACAAAGCTTTATATTAGCAAAGCCGAAAAAGTCGTTACGTTACTAAATCAAGAAAAGTTTGATGAATTGCGCACGCTGTTTGATGATACGATGAAAGACGCGTTGACAGTAGAACAATTGAAGGAAACAAATGACATTATTAAAGAATCCGGTAGGTTTGTCAGTTTCGAAAAATCTTCTGTTGTCCTACGAGAAGGCTATTTTATTACGTCGCTAACAACAAAGTACAGTAAAGATCAGCGTGTATATTCGATTACTTTTGATGATCAACGACGAATGGCTGGACTGTATGTAAAATAAAAACCGGCTGTAATTCGCAAAAGCGACTTACAACCGGTTTTTTTGTGACAATATTTATTTCTTGATTTTCTCTGTGTATCTAATCGTTCAGGCTCTATGTAGAATACCGCTATGATAGAAATTGCTTCGGCTAGTATGAAAAACTACTACGTAAGCAGAGCCACTGGCAATTTGGTAAAGTCAGAAGCCAATTTACTAGCAAGTAACTTTGTTTCGAAGCGCACCGAATAGGATGTTTTTGAGCATTTACTATACAGTATGCTGCTAATTAAAGAAGTGCCTATATTTCGCAATACTTTACAAGTGTAACGAATAGCAATAAAGGGTATTTCATTACAGAATAGAGAGTTAAATATGTATACATAGTGAAGGAGGAGAATAGCTATGATCAAAGAATATGATTTGATAGTCATTGGTACGGGTAGTGCAGGTTCTATTACAGCTATGAAATGTAAAAAGGAGGGTTGGCGTGTCGCAATTATTGATGATCGTCCATTTGGTGGGACTTGTTCGCAACGTGGCTGTGACCCAAAGAAAGTATTGGTAAAAGCTGCAGAATTGATTGATTGGAATAAGCGAATGCATGGAAAAGGAATTGTGGAAGATAGTAAGATTGATTGGCCAGAATTAATGGCATTCAAACGGTCATTTACGCAATCCATTCCTGAAGATACCGAAGAGAAGTTTGGAAAAGTGGGCATTGATCTATATCATGGAAAAGCTCTATTCCAAAGCGAAAATGAATTGAAAGTTTGTAACGATGTACTTAAAGGTAAGTTTATCTTAATCGCATCAGGAGCGAAGCCTATGAAGATGGGAATCGAAGGGGAAGAACATTTACGGACGAGTGATGATTTTCTTGAGTTGGATACATTACCGAAAAAGATTATCTTTGTTGGTGGCGGATTTATCTCATTTGAATTCGCGCATATTGCAGCTCGTGCCGGTTCAGAAGTGCATATTTTGCATAGAAGTGAACGGGCGTTAAAGCATTTTGATCCTGATTTAGTCGAGGCGCTTATAAACTATTCAAGAAAGCTAGGTATTCACATTCATTTAGAAGTGGCGGTTAATAGCATTGAGACATGTGGAGATTCCTATATCGTACAAGGAGAGCAAGAGGATAGAGGGGTAGATTGGAAGGCAGATTTGGTCGTCCATGGGGCTGGACGGGAGCCGGCGCTTGATATGGATTTAGAAAAGGGAAATGTAGAACGAGACAAGCATGGCGTTCGAGTCAATGAATATATGCAGAGTATTAGTAATCCTTATGTCTATGCTGCTGGTGATGCAGCATCTACCAATGCCCCTCCATTGACGCCAATCGCTGCTACAGAATCCCATGTAGTGGCATCTAATCTATTGAAAGGTAATCATAAAACAGCGGATTATCCAATTGTGCCTACGGTAGTCTACACTGTACCAAAGCTTGCTTCAGTAGGGATGAGTGAGATACAGGCTAAAGAATCTGGTAAGAAAATCTTTGTGAAAGCCCAAAATACGACGGAATGGTTTTCACACCTACTAACAAATGAAGGTGTGGCCGCTTTCAAAGTGATTATTGATCAAGAAGATGGCGTTGTGCTGGGTGCTCATTTACTTGGTGAAGATGCGGAAAATTTGATCAATCATTTTGCGCTAGCGATTCGTTTTCAAATTCCAGTAGAAGATTTGAAGAAAATGCCGTTTGCCTACCCGACAGCCGCTTCAGATATTTCGTATATGGTGTAAACGGGAGTTAATACATCGGGCTTTGTTAAAAATTATGTATTTGACTCTAACAGCATCCTCACGGTATCCTTTACCATGACGCAGTTCCTACTGTTTAATGAATTACGTACATAGAAGAAGGAGAAGTGGCGATGATTATACAACGCGCATTAACGATCGCGGGTTCCGCTGCACGTGGCGGGGCAGGGATTCAGGCAGATTTAAAAACATTCCAAGAGTTCGATGTGTTCGGTACAACAGCAGTCACTGCAATAGTTGCAAGAAATCCTAGAACAGGACAAGGTATATTTCCTCAATCTTGGGACGCGATTGAAGCGCAACTCGTAACGATTGAAGAAGATATTGGTGTCGATGCATTAAAGACAGGCATGTTGTTTACAAAAGACATCATTGGGCACGTTGCAGAGTGGATTAAGCAAACGACAATTCAGAATATCGTAGTGGATCCGGTAATGATCGGTAAAATGGGTTCAGCTTTATTAAAAGAAGATGCGATGGAAGCGATGAAAAATGAATTAATTCCGTTGGCAACAATTATTACACCAAATATGCCAGAAGCGTCTTATTTACTCGGTGGGATGGAATTACATTCAGTGGACGATTTGAAAGAAGCCGCTCGTCGTCTAATTGAATTAGGACCTAGATTTGTGCTAGTTAAAGGTGGACGTCTGGAAGGTCCAGCAATCGATGTATTATATGACGGGAAGCAATTTTACTTACTTAAAGCCCCTCGTATTCACACAATCAATACGAATGGAGCAGGTTGTAGTTATTTGGCAGCCATTACGGCAGGACTAGCAAAAGGTCAGACTGTTCAAGACGCGGTAATTGAAGCGAAGAAATTTATTACGGCAGCTATTCGTCACTCGCTGATGTTTAAGGCGGGTGTTGGACCAACGTATCATGCTGCCTATGGCAAGTATAGTGAGACAGGTTGTACTGTAACAATCGAACAGGCATAACGAATCACCATCTAACGCAAGAGTCGTGTTGGGTGGTGATTTTTCATTGAAACTATTCTTGCAACAAAAGCGTAGGTACTATAAGACTTTCATTCGAATAAAACAGAGAAGAAGGAGGGAAGTCAATGGACGACAATAAAGAAATCTTGCAGCGGGTATCAGACTTGGAATCGGAAGTGCATCTGCTCAGGCAAGAGTTGGATCATTTAAAAGAAGACCGGCAACGAGTAAAGGAAAGTCACGATGTAGTTCGTAAAAAGAAAGAGTTTGTAAAGCCTTCACCTATTTTGGAGGACGAACGATGGGTAACAGATCATACGGTTCCACGTAAAGAGAAAAAAGAAGTGGATTTTGAGAAACAACTACGTGTTTGGTTACCACGTGTGTTCATGTTTATCTTATTATTAGGTGTCCTTTGGGGTTTAAAAGTAGGTATGGAGTATGGTTTTATTACAGGAGTTGTACGAATTGTATTAGGTTTTGTCGCTTCAGCTGGGCTCTATTTCCTTGGTATGCGCTATATAAAGCGAGGGAAGAATGGCTTCGGACTGACATTACTAGGTGGATTTATCGCACTCGGGATTCTAACTACGTTTGCGGCGTATTATTTGTATGATTATTTCAACTTCTTCGTCGCATTCATTGTGGGGATTGGCTATATCGTAGCCGGCCTATATTTATCATTGAAAACAAAATCGGAGACATTGACGATATTCTCTGCGCTTGCCGGATTCTTACTACCATTCTTGTTGCAAGGGCAAGGCGCGACTGACATTCAATTTTGTCTGTATGTATTATTGTTATTCTCTTCGTTATTTTTCGTCTCGTTACGGAATCAGCATAAGTACTCATTTTATGTGACGTTTTTATTATTCCATTTGACGTTAGTTGCTTATGTTGTGCTTGGCGGATTTGAAGTCAATGAGAAAATAATGGTTGCAACAGCGTTACTTCAACATATAGTACTTCTCGCAGTCTATTTGAGAGGTTATATTGCAAGACAAGTATTTACAGAAACTCTGATTTATACAAACTTTGTATTTGCGTTAGGGTGGATTAAATTTTTAGAGTACCATCAGGAAATCATCCTGTTTGGTTTATTTGCGGCTCTGTATGTTACACTTGCGGTTTACGCATTTGTAAGAAAAAAGTCATTACTTCACGGTGTATTCTCTGCAGTTGCTATCTTGGCAATAAGTGCATTTATCTTGGCTTTCCAATCAGATGAAATGTATGTGAAAGTAATTTTATTACTACTAAATGGGGCAATCGGCGTGTGGATTGGGCTATATTATCAAACGATCCGATCAGTCGTAACAGGTGGAATTGTCTATTTGTTTGCAGCCTACGCTACAGTTATAGCAGTTGTTTTTACAAGTTTGTGGACTATTGAACATCTCGTGTGGTTCGTATTAATCGTTACTATGTGCGTGTTGTATTATTCGTTCTATAGATGGCGCCCATCGTTTATTAAGGACATATTTCATATAGACCAATCATTAGTCGTGGGTCAGCTTATTTTTCTAGTATATGTGTTTAAGATAGTAAAGCTATTCCTGGAAGACATGAATGGATCTTATCAAACCTTACTTCATATTCAGTTAGGAATTCTTGCGATTGTTCTAGGTATATTTTACACATTACGAAAATGGCAACATGGCCGTTATATCACACACGCAGTCACCATAGAGTTTCTTCTAGCTAGTTTTATTATACTAGGAACGAGTCTAGGCGGTAGCACGATAGGGAATGTGTTTTATTTCAACCTAGCCGTGCAGTTAGTCTATGTTGCCCTTTTGATGTTGTTGTTTTTATCGATTGTGACCAACAGCTTTTATCTCTCGCTGAGGATACAAACGAGTGCGCTTGCCGTGTGCATGCAAATCATTACCTTTATCTTTTTGAATAAATGGTATTTCGCGATTGTTTGGATGAATAATTGGTCAACGGAGTGGATTTTGCTCGTCCATACATCTTGGCTGTTTGGCTTCGCGTTTCTGTCGATAACGATCGGGAGAAAAATGCAATGGAAAGCGGTCAAAGTTCTAGGCGTTGTCCTTATAGGGGCTTGTATCGTCAAGTTATTCCTTGTAGATCTGTACAGTATTTCCATTATTATTCGATCCGTTCTCTTTATCGTCGTTGGTGTGGCGGGGTTGCTTTATACTCGTACGTTATGGAGAGAGTGAAGTGAGTAAAAATACTTGGACAGCGGGTCGGTATTTAGGCTTTAGAAAGTGACGCTTTCCTAAAGGGGAGCTGAGCCGCTTCTTCCTAGAATATAGGACAAATATATCATATCACTATCCTGATTTACGAGAGGGGACAGAGAATATACTCTCAGTCTTTTTCGATTCGATTGATTGTACATCCCGTAAATTAGTTGGTAAGGTTACTAATAGTAAGCTAGATAAGTACACGCCTTAAGGAGTGAATGAATTGATTAGAGAACAAGCGAAGAAATATAAAGGAATCCCTTTGTCGATACTAGATTTAGCGATGATTAATGAAGGTAGCGATGCGGGAGAGTCATTTAAGAATAGTGTAAGTCTTGCGCAACATGCAGAAGATTGGGGATTTAACCGCTATTGGCTGGCTGAACACCATAATATGCCGGGGGTTGCAAGTTCAGCGACATCAGTCATTATTGGACATGTAGCCGGCCAGACGAAAAGCATTCGAGTAGGATCAGGCGGTATTATGTTACCTAACCACGCACCGCTCGTCATTGCCGAACAGTTTGGTACGTTAGACGCAATGTATCCAGGACGTATTGACCTTGGTTTAGGTCGTGCGCCAGGAAGTGACCAAGCCACAGCCTATGCGCTGCGTCGCACATTGCATAGCGGAGGAGAGGACTTCCCGCAACAAGTGGATGAGCTGCGCACGTATTTCGCGGGAAATCCTACTGACCGCGTGCGTGCGTTTCCAGGAGCGGGTCAACAATTGCCGATTTGGTTATTAGGTTCAAGTGGTTTCAGCGCACAATTGGCTGCACAACTTGGTTTACCGTTTTCATTCGCTAGTCACTTTGCACCAGCTTATATGATGCAGGCATTACAACTGTATCACCAAAACTTCCGTCCTTCTAAGGATCTTGAAAAACCATATGCGATGATGGGTATCAACTTGATTGCAGCCGATACTGATGAAAAGGCACAGTATATAGCCACATCCATGCAACAGCAATTCTTAAATATCCGTCAAGGAAAAATGACACAGTTTACGCCGCCAATTGAAGATATTAATGCTACTTGGTCACCGTTTGAGCAAGAAGCCGTGGCACAACAGAGCGAAGCGCCATCCGTTATTATTGGTAGCCCTGAAACTGTGCGTCGCAAACTTGAGGAGTTCATTGATTTAACGAAAGCGAATGAACTGATTATTAGTTCAGGTATATTCAATCATGAAGACCGTCTACGTTCGTATGAAATTATTAGTGAAATAATGGATTGATCATGTGAGATTGAATATAAGTAGAAGTGGTAAATGGATAGTTGCTGAGTCGCCTAATTTTCCATTCTTTAATGTATAAACGTAAGCCTCCGCTATGCAAAAACTTTGCGTAGCGAAGGCTATTTGTATTTATTGTGCTTCGATTTCTTTTGTCAATTGCTCGATTTGTTCGATTAACCCACCAATATAGGCAACGGTGTCACGTAATGGTTTGTCGGTTGTGATATCGATACCTGCCATCTTCGCAAGTTCAGCAGGTTTTTTAGATCCACCTGCACGCAAGACGTTTAACCAGTCTTCAACTGCTGGTTTGCCTTCGTTTAGTACTCGTTTTGCCATTTCTGTTGAGATGGTCAACCCTGCGCTGTACGTATATGGATACAAGCCCATATAATAATGCGGTTGACGCATCCATGTCAGCTCTGCCCCTTCATTTAGCGTGATTGTATCACCCCAGAATTCTTCGAGTACTCCGCGTTTCAAGTCGTTTAAGATGGTCGCATTGACATTGCCGCCAGCATCAACAAGCTCATACACTTTACGCTGGAATGCAGCTTCTAGTAAATGCGTCACGAAGTTATGGTAGTATGTTCGTGCAACAATAGAAGAAAGTACCCAACGTTTGAACTTCGGGTCTTCAGAGTTCTTCAATAAATGATTGGCCATCAACATTTCATTCATCGTAGATGGTGCCTCGATGAAGTACAGTGATGACATAGAGTTAAATAAGTTTTGTGAACGATTGGCATGATAGAAGTGGCCAGCGTGACCTAGTTCGTGCGCCAATACAAAGACGTCTTCCATACTACCAGTCCAAGAAATCAGAATGAAGGAATCGCTACCATATGGACTAGCACAGAAAGCACCTGTTGATTTCCCTTCGTTTTGAGCAAAGTCAATCCAGCGCTCTGAATATGCACGGTTGACCATATCAAGATAATCGTCACCCATAATAGCAAGAGCATCATTCATATACGTTTTAGATTCTTCAACAGTAATAGACGGCTCATATAAAGGGTCAATAGGCATTTTCAGATCAGCAAATGTCATCTCATCTAAGCTGTAGATTTTTTGAAGTAGCTTTGCATACTTACGCATATGCGGTGCTAATTCCTCCATAATTACGTCAATTTGTCGATTGTACATTGCGCGGTCTGCGTCTTGTTCCATCAATAAATAATCGATAACGGAATCATAGCCACGAAGATTAGCAATCGTTTTCTCTGTTTGCACATGCATATCATACGTTTTCGCTGTAGTATGCTGATATTCTCTTAATTTGCTTGAAAACGTATGGAATGCCGCTCTTCGTTTAGCAGTATCCGGTTCAGATTCCCATGCGCCTTCAAATGATACATAGCTTAACGGATACTTCACACCATCTACAGTGAAGTCTGGAAAGTTGATATCAGCTAGTTTTGTCGTGTTATACAGAGAGTAGGGTGCTTGGAAAGTAGAAGATAGCGCTGCGAGCGATTTCTCTACCTCGGGATGTAACTGGTGAGGTTTCTCACGGATGATTTTCTCGAATAATACTGAATAGTCCTCGGATTGTTCGCTAGCTTGTTGTAAGATTTCTTCCGATAGCTCTGATAGCTCACTCATCACAAATGACGTTTGACTGCCGATTTTTGCAGCAAGAGAGCTGAATCGACTTTCTCTCATTTGGGCAGTGTCGTTTGTTAAGTCAACGCTTGCTGCCAATTCAGCATAACTTGCAATCGGTATGACTTTCTCTTGAAGGCTACGATAGACGTCTAGAGCTTTAATAGCGGATGCTGCATCAGTGATTGAGCCTTTATACTGTGTTGCAAATGAAGTAGCTTCCTTTTCAACCTCTTGAACCGCCTGTTGATACGCTTCTTCATTTGCAAATAAAGTTTGTAGATTCCATGTTTCTTGCTCTGCTACTTGTGCACGTTTAGGTAAGCTTTTGACCAATGTGAATCTCTCCTTCAAATCGATTATTCGGTTACCGAATTAATAAATAGTATAGTACAGAAATTGCTTTAGTACAAAATTACGGTTTATTAGAAAGAATGAATTCCATCAACCAATCAACTTGCAGTGGTCCATTGACAACTTCATAATACAGACGATCGTTTTGGATGAGAATACCTTCTTCTATTAAAATGGTCATCCGATTTCCTGAATCATCGCGAAGGTCAATTGTGAATAGCGGTTGATCATCAAAAAGTTCGAGTGTATTCGGATCGACTCGCTCGTAATCATATGCTTGTAGAAATTGCAGTAACCGATCTACTTCTTCTACCTGATCTACTTCCCACGTAGTAGCGGATTGTTCATGTAGGCTAGGTTGTCTAAAAGTAATTGTTGAAAAGGGTGTGTCTGTATGTTCCGCATATAACCAATCGAATGGATTGGATGAGGATTCATTAAGTGTTTGAATCATAACGTAGAAACCACTAGCGACTAACAAAGCTAGTAAAACACCACGTATTTTCATAGGGGTTCCCTCCTTTATCGTGTCTCTCTAGTATATGAGCGTAGTCGCAAAAATACGTACAGAAGCACAGTCTCTCTATCTTATGTTTTCATTTATGTCGATATTTCAATTTTCGGAATGTATAATAAAGAGAATTCATCTAAAAGGAGGTTTTTTTTTGAAAGAATATTTAACGAATGCGATTCAGGATCAGTATCCGGATGATTTTTCATGGTGTTATGGTTGCGGTCGTTTAAATGAAGAAGGAAATCATTTTAGAACCGGTTGGGAAGGTGACCAAACGGTGACATACACATTGCCACCCGAGAAATATACAGCGATTCCTGGATTTGTCTACGGAGGATTTTTAGCATCATTCCTGGATTGTCATGGTACAGGTTCTTGTGCATTAGCACTCCATCGGAAAAATGGTCACGAACCGGGTGATGATGCGGTTCCGCCACGCTTCGTAACGGCTTCATTGCAGATTACTTATAGCAAGCCCACTCCGCAAGGGCAAGTATTGAAAGCTGTCGGAAAGGTAACAGAAATTCATCCGAAGAAGTGGAAGGTAGATGTAGAAATTTTTGCGGGTGATGAATTATGCGCAGCAGGAGAAGTTGTCGGTGTAGTCATGCCTGCGACCTTCACAAATAAATTAGACAACTAGACAAGGTGTGAATAGATTACATGAACAAGTCTACACAAGCTAATAATCCCGTATTTCCTATTATGATAGCAATTGCGGTATGTCATTTATTTAATGACACGCTGCAATCTGTGATTCCGGCGATGTTGCCGATTCTTAAAGAAGAATATCAATTTAGTTATACCCAATTAGGTTTTATCGCGTTTTCATTGAACATTGTTGCTTCTTTATTACAGCCAGTCGTCGGTTATTTTAGTGATAGGAAGCCAAAACCTTTTGCGTTACCGATCGGCATGACATTTTCTCTTGTCGGGATGTTGGGTCTTGCCTTAGCTCCGAACTATTCGTTAATTATCATTTCTGTGCTGTTTCTTGGACTTGGTTCTGCTATATTTCATCCAGAAGGTTCACGAGTAGCATTTTTATCTGCGGGCAATAAACGAGGTCTTTCCCAGTCAATCTACCAGGTGGGGGGGAATTCAGGGCAAGCACTTGCTCCGTTAATTAGTGCATTTGTTCTCGTGCCAATGGGTCAGATTGGTGCAGCTTTTTTCGTATTAGTAGCAGCGGCGGGAATTGCTTTACTTTCAAAGATTTCATTTTGGTATAAAAAACAGTTAGAGGAAGAACGTCTAGGAAAACGCAAGAAAGTCTTGTTGACGACGATGGAAAATCTGACGAAGAATCAAGTCATCATTGCACTCATTCTATTAATGGCTATCATATTTGCACGGTCGTTCTATGTAACGAATATTACAAGTTTTTATGTCTTTCATTTGATAGAAAATTACGGGCTGACGATTACTAAAGGCCAATTATATATTTTCTTGTTTTTAGCACTTGGTGCAGTCGGGACATTCTTAGGTGGACCTATGGCCGATCGGATAGGACGAAAAAATGTGATTTTACTTTCGTTGATTGTGCCATTGCCTCTTTGTTTGTTGCTGCCATATGCACCATTATGGGCTGTGATCATTCTCCTTCTCGTCATTGGATTTTTCTTGATGCTCAGCTTCTCGGTAACGGTAATCTATGCTCAAGAACTTGTACCATCTAAAATTGGTACGATGGCTGGGTTAACTGTAGGACTAGCATTTGGTATGGGAGCAATCGGTGCAGTAGTGATTGGTCAATTGATAGACTCTGTAGGGATTTATCAAACGATGATTATTACATCCTTCTTACCGTTCATCGGCTTGGTCGGTTTGGGCTTACCACGCGATCAGAAAGTGAAAGCTGCGTAACAGTGTGATTGTATATGTACAAAAAGTAATTAATTGCGATACTAATTCCATTAATAAGAAGTAGGTGTGCACAATGAAGGTAGTAAACAATATGGCAGAGTTGATTGGCGATACACCGCTTGTAAAAGTTCGAACGCTTGGTGACACGAATGGTGCAGCTGTTTACGTCAAACTAGAATACTTTAATCCAAGTCGAAGTGTTAAAGACCGTGCGGCATATCAAATGCTTGCAGAAGCAGAAAAAAGCGGCGTCTTAACTCCGGGTGCTACGATTATCGAACCGACATCCGGTAATACGGGTATCGGCCTCGCCATGAATGCAGCAGCGAAAGGCTATCCTGCGATTTTTGTTATGCCGGATAATTCAACAATTGAACGTATTAACTTAATGAAAGCATACGGAGCCAAAGTTGTGCTGACACCAAGTGCCAATCGTATGCCGGGGGCTATTGCGAAAGCGAATGAGATTGCAGGGTCTATTGAAAACAGCTTCATCCCTATGCAGTTCGAAAACAAAGCAAACCCGGATAGTCACCGTCATACAACAGCGGTTGAGATTATCGAGTCGATAGCTTCGATTGATCGAAAACTAACGGCATTCGTCTGTACATCAGGCACGGGTGGAACGGTGACAGGGACGGGAGAGTCGCTTAAACAACATGACCCCAACATTACAGTACATGTAGTAGAACCTGCAGGATCGCCAGTACTATCCGGTGGTAAGCCCGGTAAACATAAACTAGTTGGCACAAGCCCTGGTTTCATTCCATCTGTGTTAAATACAGATATATATGATGAAATTTTCCGTATTGAAGATGAAGATGCGTACAGAACGGTTCGCCAATTTGCAAAACAAGAAGGCGTTTTATTAGGTCCTTCTGGCGGTGCATCACTCTACGCTGCATTACAGGTAGCGAAGCGTCTGACACCTGAAGATACAGTCGTTTGCATTGCGCCAGACTCGGGTGAAAGGTATTTATCTAGTGATTTATTTCAATGAATGAATAGAATGAACCTCTTCCATAATTTGTGGGAGAGGTTTTTTGATTTGAAAAGTCTCAATGGAAATCCTTATGCCTAAAGTGTTTTTTTATATTTTTAAGAAATAAAGCATGTGAAAAAAGAATTTTCGAAATAGAGTTGACAAAACCTACAGGAATGGTAGATTATATACATAGTAATACATATAAAGATACTAGGGATTAGATAAAGCGAATGCACAATTGAGAAAATGATAGGCGGGGGGAATCGTGATGTACTTATCAATTAAAGGAATAGAAAAGAGCTTTCCCCACAAAGAAAAGGGAACAGTCAAAGTGTTGGATCATATTGATCTAGAAGTAGAAAAGGGTCAGTTTGTTTCAATTGTAGGGCCTTCTGGCTGTGGGAAGTCCACGATGCTGTATTTGATAGCTGGACTTGAAAAAGCCGATTCAGGAACAATTAGCATTAATGGCAACGAAGTAACAGGCTCAGGTTCTGATCGTGTCGTGGTCTTTCAGGAAGCGGGATTATTTCCTTGGCTAACGGTACTCGATAATGTGACGTACGGTTTGCTACTAAAGAAGATGCCAAAAAAGGAAGCAGAACAGAAAGCGATTGAAATGCTGAAAATGGTTCACTTGGGAAATTATATAAATTCTTATCCACACCAGTTATCAGGCGGTATGAAACAGCGTGTCTCTATTGCGAGGGCGCTAGTTATGGAGCCGGATATTTTATTGATGGATGAACCATTCGCAGCACTGGATGAACAGACGCGCATGGTTTTGCATAAAGAGTTGTTGGAAATTTGGAGAAAAACGAAAGTGACAGTTTTCTTCATTACACATAATATTCGAGAAGCAGTACTACTTTCACAAAAGATTGTCGTGTTCGCTACTCGGCCTGGAAAAATTAAAGCAATTTTTAATTCGAAAGATTCGAAAGATGGCATCGAACCAAATGATGTAATGTTGCGACTAGAAAAACAGATTTTGGCTGAACTGCAAGATGAAATAGAGAAAGTGTTGAAGGAGGAGATGGGCGATGACTACAGCTTTAAGACGAATAGTGTTTCTCGGGATACTAGTGGCGATATGGGAAGTCACATCTAGACTATCAGAGTTACCAGACTTTATGTTTCCGAGTTTCACGCAAGTCATGTCTACTTTGTTTTCAGGACTTCTCTCCGGTCAGATTTTAACCGCGATTGGTGCCAGCCTAAGTCGCTTGCTTATCGGATTTACCATCGCCTCTGTACTCGGCCTCATCTTAGGTTACTTAATTTGGCGCTATAAGCTAATTGAAGATACACTTGGTTTTTTAGTCACTGCATTGCAGTCGATTCCAAGTATCGTATGGTTTCCACTGGCGATCATCTGGTTTGGCCTAAATGATTTTGCGATTTTATTCATTGTTACATTAGGGGCTACGTGGACGATGATTGTCAATGCGACAAGTGGATTCAAAAACGTACCCATACTTTACCAGCGTGTAGCGAAATCGCTTGGTTCAGGTGGGTTTCACTTCTTACGTACGGTAATCTTACCTGCATCTGTGCCACAATTAATATCAGGTTTACGTATAGCTTGGGCTTTCTCCTGGCGTGCACTCATGGCAGGGGAATTACTAGGCGCTAGTGTTGGGTTAGGTCAACTACTCGAAGCAGGTAGGGCACTCGGGCAAATGGATTTAGTTATTTCCGTTATGATCATCATCGGTGTGATCGGTACAATTATGGATAACGTATTATTCTTACGTTTGGAACGAAGTGTAGAAAGAAAATGGGGAATTCGAGCGTAACTCGCTGAATTAGAAAAGAGGAATGGAATATGAAAAAGAAATTACTAGGTGGATTACTTTCAGCAGTGGCGGTTGCTGGACTTTTAGCTGGATGTGGCAATAAAGACGCGGAGGATGCTGAAAAAAATGAAGTGAAGATCGGTTATTTTCCCAACTTAACACATATTGCTACAATTATTGGGTTAGAGAAGAACTATTTCGAAGAAGAATTCGGTGAAGACATCAAAATCTCAACGAAAACCGTAAGTAATGGTGGATTGTTCATGGAAGCAATGGCTTCAAACTCGATTGATATAGGTACAGTAGGACCAGGGCCCATCATTAACTATTTCGTCAAAGACCCGAAATACCATATCGTTTCTGGAGCAGTGAATGGTGGTGCGGTATTAGTTGCAGATGGTGACAGTGATATTAATGAATTAGCGGATTTAGATGGTAAGCGTATTGCGATTCCAGTAATCGGTAGTACACAGGATGTCATGTTACGTAAAGCGTTGAAAGACGTTGATTTGAAAGCAAAAGCTAATGGTGGATCGGTAGAATTCTTCGCAGCGGCTCCGGCTGATACAGCAACGTTGTTCATCCAAAACTCAGTAGATGGTGCAGCGACACAAGAACCTTGGGGCTATATTTTGCAAAACCAAGCGGGCGGAAAACTGTTATTGGATTGGGAAGACTTCGCATGGGGTAAAGAATCTACGAACACAGTTGTTGCAACGAGCGACAATTTCTTGAAGCATGATGATTTAGTAAAAGCTTATTTGTCAGCGCATGCGAAAGCTGTACAATTCGTGCGTGACGAGCCAGAAGAAGCACAAGCACTTGTCGTAAAACATATCAAGGACTTAACAGGTAAAGAGCTAGGAGCAGACGAACTAGAAGCTGCATTCAGCCGTATTGAAGTAACAACTGACGTTAACGAAGACGTGTTACAAGAAATGGCTGACATCAGTCAAGAAGCAGACTATATTAAAACGAACGACATTGACGGGTTGATTGATTTAAAAGTAATTAATGAGATGATATCTAAATAAAAGCGAACGAGTATCCTTTAGAGGGTGCTCGTTTTTTTGTTTGAAAGAATAGGGGAAGTAAAAGTAACGTGTTACACTGCGCGCAAGCCACACTCTTCAGAAAGCGCTCGCTTTTAAAGCGTAAATACCGAAGCGCTTATAACGTCACTTATTCTATATCCTTAAGTTATTGTCAATCCTGCTAAAAACAAAATATGCTACTATATATATAGAACGTAATTTCGTATAAACGGAAAGGATGAGAGATATGCTAGCTAATTTATTGAAGGAATCGAAGCGTACGATTGTCTACACAGGTGCAGGAATGTCAACAGAGAGTGGATTACCTGATTTCCGTTCCGCAAAGACGGGCATGTGGGAAATGGAAGATCCGTCAAAGGTGGCAAGCGTCACAGCGCTAAATCACCACGTCGAACAATTTTTCCAGTTCTATAAACACCGCGTAGTTGCTGCGAAAGAAACAGGTCCACATAAAGGACATGAAATCTTGGCGAAATGGGAACATCAAGGCTTAATCAACGGCATCATCACACAAAATGTCGATGGCTTTCACACGATGGCTGGATCGAATAACATCATGGAACTACATGGTACATTACGCAAAGTTCATTGCGAAAGTTGTGGGGAAGTCTACGGCAATGAGCGTTATGAACAAGATGACTTCTATTGTGATTGTGGTGGGAAGTTACGTCCGTCCGTTGTGTTATTCGGTGAAATGTTGCCGGAAGAGCCTTTTATCCAATCGATAGTTGAAAGCGAAAGAGCAGACTTATTCATCGTTCTCGGATCATCCTTAACTGTCACGCCGGCAAACCAATTCCCGATTATGGCGAAGCAAGCAGGTGCAAAACTCGTAATTATTAACATGGAACCGACCGAAATGGATCATCTAGCAGATTTAGTCATCCATGAACGGAAGATTGGCGAAGTGCTTAAAGAAGCGGATGATTCATTAACTAGCAAATTTTATTAAAAGAAGAGGTGGCTATATTGAAAATATTTCACACGGCTGACTGGCATCTTGGGAAACTAGTTCAAGGTGTCTACATGACAGAAGACCAACGCTACATCTTGCAGGCCTTTATTGAAGATATTAAGACAGAACGACCAGATGTCGTCATTATTGCAGGAGACTTGTACGACAGAGCAATCCCCCCAACAGAAGCTGTCGGACTGTTAAATGAAGTCTTACATGAAATAGTCATTGATCTAAAAACACCAGTGATAGCCATAGCAGGTAACCATGATAGCCCTAGCAGACTGCATTTTGGTAGTACATTCATGAAAGACCAAGGACTCTACATAACAGGTGAACTACGTGAAGATTTGCAACCTGTAATATTGCAAGATCCGTTTGGTGACGTAAATTTTCATCTTATCCCTTATGCGGATCCTTCAGTTGTCAGTCATTTGTTTAAAGATGATATAGTTACTAGCCATCAGCAAGCGATGAAGAAAATCATCGGGACTATTCAGCAATCAATGGATCAAGAGGCAAGACATGTCTTCATCGGTCACGCGTTTATCACGCCGCATGGTGAAAAGGAAGACAATACAAGTGATGCGGAACGGCCTTTATCCATCGGAGGAGCAGAATACGTCTCCTCTGATTTATTTGAGCCGTTCCATTATACGGCACTCGGCCATTTGCATAGAGCGCATTTTGTAGGCAATGAAACGATACGTTATTCGGGCTCTCCTTTAAAATATTCCATATCTGAAGAGAATCATCAAAAAGGTTATCTAATGGTCAACTTACAAGAAGATGGTCAAGTGGAGATTGAGAAAAGATTACTACATCCATTACATGATGTCCGTACAGTCGAAGGGACGATGGAGGAAGTGCTTGCAATGGATTCAAATGAAGATTACGTATTCGTTAAACTCCTTGATACCGTGCCAATCATACAACCGATGGAGAAAATTCGCTCCGTCTTTCCTAATGCAATGCATGTAGAGCGCAAACTATTCGCCTCTTCAACAGAAAGTCTTGGCAGCACAGTAGATGTAGAAAAACGACAAGATGACCGTGCGATGTTTTCTTCCTTCTATAAAGAATTACAGGGGGAAGAGGTCGACGCTGAAACAGCGCAGTTATTCGCTGAGGTTTTGTGGGAAGTGAATGAGGAGGAAAACGTATGAAGCCTATTCAATTGACTATGACAGCGTTCGGTCCGTATAAAGATACTGAAATAGTAGATTTCCGCGACTTAAAAGAGCACCGTCTATTTGTTATCTCCGGAAAGACGGGAGCCGGGAAAACAACGATATTCGATGGCATTTGTTTTGCGCTGTACGGACAAGCGAGTGGTGAAGATCGAACAGATACGAAAGCGTTGCGCAGTCAATTTGCGGATGATGCTGTTCAGACAACTGTAGAATTGATATTTGATATTCATCAACGTAGATTTCGTGTGTTACGCCAAATCCCTTATAGAAAACAAGGCAATAAATCGGATACGCTTGGACGTTGTGAATTATATGAAATAAAAGGAGAGCAATCGATTCCTGTAGTCGATAGGCAAATCGTGACGGAAGTAAATGAAAAAATCGAGCAATTACTCGGATTCACGCATGCACAATTTAGCCAAATCATGATGTTGCCACAAGGAGAATTTCGTAAATTCTTAACGTCTGATACAGGAAATAAAGAAGCGATAATGCGAAAAATCTTCAAAACCGAACCGTATCAAAAAATTGTCGATAAAGATGAAGCGCATGCAGCGTATTTACAGGAAAAACAGATGAGCGACACGATCCTTCATCAAATACCTGCAAAATTACCCTTGCGAGAATCTTTGTTATTCACAGAGCTAGCTTCAGAATATCCAAACTACCATCAATTGATCGTGGGTCTTCAAGAAGAAAACGTCTATTATAAAGAGAAATCTGCTGCACATAACGGTGACTATACAAATCTTTATAAAGCGCATGATGATAAGCAAAAAGAATTATACAATGCGCGTTCCATGAATGAACAATTTGACAAACTTCTAAAGCGTCAGCTAGAACTTGCGCAACTTGAAATGAAAACAGCAGAAATAACTAGCCTTAAGCAACAGCTCCAAGAAGCAGAACGTGCAGCAATGCTCGAAGACTTAGAGCAACAAGTGAAGGCGAACGAAATCGAATTACAAAAGAAGGAAGCTAGCTATCAAGAAGCTATAGCTTTACTTGCGACTGCTAATGAAAAACTAGTCCAAACAACAGCTAGTTATAGTGAGCAACAAGCAATGGAGCCTGAACGTATAGCTTTGAAAGAAGAGTTGCTCCAATTAAAAGGGCACTTGCCAACAGTATCAGGCCTTACTGCGCAGCTTCAACAGATTGAACAATTACAGAAAAATGTAGCGCAACTTGATAAACAATTACAGCAAAACCTTCAAGAAATCGAACAACAACAATTATCCATTAACGCGCAGAAGGATGAAATAAAAGCACTCGAATCTGCATTAGAAGACTATGAGCTACATGTGGACGAACTATCAAACGTTACAGATATTGCAAAGCTTTTAAAACACTATCAACAGCAAGTCCTTGCTTGTAAGTTACTTGATCAACAATACGAAGTTGCTAAAGTGGAAAATGAAACGAGTGCAGTTGCTTACCAGAAACTTGAAGGTCATTGGATTAGTAACCAGGCACTTTTATTAGCTACTTCATTGCACGATGGTGATGCCTGTCCAGTGTGCGGTAGTATCGATCATCCTGCAAAAGCGACAAGTATTGGGGAGCAGCAGGTGACTAAGCAACAAGTAGACGATGCGAAGAAAGAATTGCAGAAAAAAGATCAATTTTTCCATGCCAAGCAAGCAGAAAGACAGCAACTTCAGCAACAAATCGAAACAATCAAAGCTGAACTATCGGAACGGCAAGTCAATCTTGTGCATGATTACGAAGAACAACGGGTGGAGTTGACTCAGAAAGTTGCGTCCTTACGAAAAAAACGTGAAGTGCTGAAGGTTAAAAAAGAATCGTATGCGCAAGCTGAACTCTCTCAAGAACAACGATATACCCAGTCAAAAACATTACAGCAACTACGTAATGAAACGAATGGAGAGTTTGAAACAAAGCGAGCGCTCTATGATCATTCGATTTCAACAGTACCGAAAGAATTAAGAGAACTACCGGCCTTGCAGCAGCAAATTCGAATGAAAGAAGCGGCTACTGAACATTTGGAGAATGAGTGGAAAACGATCCAACAGCAACTGCAGGAAGCTAGTACGCTACAAACGAAACTCGATTCACGACACCAGATGGAGAAGCAAGCCGTCTTAGAAATGAAAGAAAAACTAGTGAACAGTGTACAAGCTTTTAAGCAACGCCTGAAAGAACAAGGTTTTAATTCGGAAGAAAGCTATCTACAAGTAAAGTTACCTCATAATCGCAGACAGGAAATTCAGCAACAATTACAAACATATGAACAGCAACTTCATACTGTTAAAGCAACTTTGGATGAATTGAAACGAGTGACAGAAGGTAAGCAACCTGTTGAACTTGAGGTAATAGAGCAACAAGTACAGCAACTGAAAGAACAATATGAGAAGGCATTAGAAACATATAATCAAACACGTACGTGGCAACAGGCTGCTCAGGACTTATGTGAGCAACTAGAAACAAGTAAATCTCGTGTCGTTACATTAGAGGAAACGTACGGTAAAGTGACGAATCTATACGATGTTGTTCGAGGTCAAAATCGACTCAAAATCTCTTTTGAACGATATATTCAAATCGAATACTTGGAACGAATTATTCAAGCTGCTAACATCCGATTACGTGATCTGTCAAACGGCCAATATGAATTAGTCCGTAGTGATCGTCAAGAGATGAGAGGTAAGCAAAGTGGCCTCGGAATAGATGTGAATGATGCATATACGGGACAGACAAGGGACGTTAAAACCTTATCGGGTGGAGAAAAATTCAATGCTTCACTATGCTTGGCACTTGGTATGGCTGATGTAATCCAGAGTTTTCAAGGCGCTGTGCGTATGGAGACGATGTTTATTGATGAAGGATTCGGGGCGCTAGATGAAGAGGCAATCCAAAAAGCGATTGATACATTAATTGCTCTTCAACAATCTGGTAGAATGATTGGCGTTATTTCCCACATAGAGGAGATGAAAGAGGCGATCCCTGCAACATTAGAAGTGACGAAGATGAAAGAAGGATATAGTAAGACGAAATTTGTCTTGAATTAAAAGAATATACAATAGAAGAATCTAGTTGCATACGCAACTAGATTTTTTGAATTGACTCATATTCAAATCCCCATTTAAGAGAAGGAACTTGAAAAGTACGAATGTGAATTGATATGAATGAATAGTCAGTAGGTTAGAAATAAAGCCAATAGTTAAATGATTTATAGACGTATTGATTTTCTAATTAGGTAAGCGTACTATGGGGATACGCAATATATTGCATACATAAAAACCTAGTTATTAGTAGGGGGATTTTGGGTCAAATGGAGAAGAAACTGTCATTTTCATCAAGTCTAGTTATAGGCGTTATGCTGTTCGCTTTATTTTTCGGTGCAGGTAATTTGATCTTCCCCGCAGAATTAGGGCAGCTCGGAGGAACTCATACCTGGAAGGCGATGTTAGGATTTTTGGTAACAGGTGTTGGATTACCCTTTCTAGGTATTTTAGCTATTGGATTTTCAGGAAAGAAAGATTTACAGGACTTAGCTAGTCAAATTCATCCTGTATATGCTGTTTTATTTACAGCAATCTTATATTTAACGATCGGTCCATTTTTTGCTGCACCACGAACAGGAGCAGTAGCTTTTGATATTGGAGTGGCGCCATTTTTAAATAGCTTCCCTGTCGATATAGCTAGGACTTTATTCACAGTGTTTTTCTTTGGTGTTAGCATGTGGTTATCATTGAATCCCGCGAAAATCGTTGATAGGGTCGGTAAATACTTATCACCCTTGATTATCATCCTATTAATCGGTTTAATTGCGATGACGCTTATTCATCCGATAGGGAAGATTCAAGCTCCACAAGAACCATATATAGAGACATCGTTCTTTGCAGGTTTTCTTGATGGATATAATACAATGGACGCGTTGGCTTCACTTGTATTTGGGATTATTGTGATTAACGCTTTACATGCAATGGGTATAAAGAGTAAAAAACAAATTTTGACGTCTACCGCCAAAACAGGATTTGTTGCAGCGGGGTTCTTGGCAATTATTTATTTAGGGATTGCTTATCTTGGCGCAACATCGGTAGAGTTATTTGGCTATTTAGACGGGGGAGGAGCCGTCCTTAGTCAGACCGCGTCACATTTTTTTGGCTCTATTGGACTTGTATTGCTCGGTGTAGTCATCATGCTAGCGTGTTTGACAACAGCAATCGGTTTACTTACAGCGTGTGGTGAATACTTCCATTCCATCATTCCGAGGATTAGTTACAAAGTATTCGTCGTTTTCTTTTCAATGTTTTGTTTATTTGTTGCAAATTTCGGGTTGGATAATATTATTAAGTTCTCACTTCCCGTACTCGTACTGCTTTATCCACTTGCGATGGTATTGATGTTATTGACATTCGCGGGGCCTTTATTCCTTCAATCTAGACTCGTCTATCAGACAGCGACCCTTACAGCATTTCTTGTTAGTTTTGTTGAAGCGCTTGTAAAGTTCTATTCATTGATCGAACAACAGATGCCGAATTGGTTGGCTTTCATTCAAGAATTGTATATAGACTTAATACCGTACTATGAGCAAGGAATTGGTTGGTTAATACCTGTACTACTCGTTACATTCATCACTGCACTTCCATCAGTACTATTCAATAAAAAAACAGGAAACGAATCGATTTGATTCGTTTCCTGTTTTCATGTATTTATTTTTTCTTGTGAATGAAATTCATCAATCGCCCGTAACCAATTCTCACGCATGACTTTCGTTACTTGCTCGCCATCACGTGCACTCATTAAATCGATAATTTGCTCATGTTCTACAATCGATTTTTCCGTCAAAATAATAGAGTTGTGGAAAAAGAGTCTACGTACATGTGCTTGCAGGGAGACGAGCAAAGAAGATATATACGAATTGTTAGCGGTATCCACGATAATTTGATGGAACTGCTCATCAATTTTCAACGCTTGGAAATAGTCTTCTTTTTCAACGGCTTGTGCAAAACGTTTATTTGTATCGCGGAGTTTCTTAAGTATATTATCAGTCAAATTAGGAATAGAAAGTTCTGCTGATAACGCTTGTAATGCAGCTAGCGGAGGCAATAGATCCGAAATGGATTCACGATCCACTTCCGTTACTTGCGTAGCTTTTCCCGGAAACATCTGAACAAAACCTTGAACTTCTAATAACTGAAGAGATTCACGAATTGGTGTTCGGCTAACACCAAGTGCTTCCGCAAGTTCTACATCATTCAATTTCTCGCCAGGCCGAAGTGTTCCATCAATAATCCACTTTTGCAATTGACTAAATGCATTTTCCTTCGCAGTCTTGCGGACAGGTTGTGCATGGTTAGTAGGTATAGGCAAAATATCACACCATCTTTCTCTAGTATAAGTCTATTTTACAAAGCATTTTAACATTAGCCGATATACAATATACTACATCTTTTTACTGTTATTGAACAGTAGTAATAAAAATAACCGAAAAACGAATTGTGATTATTCAGGTTTTTTAAAAATAAATTTATTGAATTTTAAATTGCTCTTGTAACTTTGGCTAGCATTTGTTAGATTTATGTTTGTACCAAGCGAGCTTTACTGCAGTATATAAAATTTTACAAATCTTCAAAAAGAATATTGCAATTATAGTGAACCTTTGGTATTGTTTACTTGTGTACTATAACAAAAGATTATCTCACTCCGCTGTGACATATTATCTATTTAACTCGACGTTGAAAGCGGTTGCAGAAGAAATGGAGGGATTTAGTAGCGGTTACACTAGTTATTTCAAATGGAAAGGGGATAAGTAAATGAGTAATCAAAAAACACGTGGAAAATCCACATTAGACTATGAAAGAATTGTGCAGACTGAAGACTTTAAAGCGCTAGTAAAGAGAAAGCAGACTTTTTCAAGACCTTATGTAGTATTTTTCTTTGCAGCATACTTTGCACTACCACTTTTAACAGGTTATACGAAAGTTCTTGAAGGACCTGCGATTGGTGCAATAAACTGGACTTGGATTTATGCATTTTCTATGTTCGTCATGGTATGGGTATTTACTTCCATTTATATGAATAAAGCAAAGCATTTTGATAAGGACGTAGATAAAATTATAGAGAAAAATGTTCTAAAGTAAAAAGGGGGTTTGGTTAATGAGTGCAATTTCTTACGTAATATTCTTCTCGGTAATCGCGTTAACGCTGTACATTACATACTGGGCAGCAAAGCAGACGACAACAGCAAGTGATTTCTATACAGCTGGTGGATCTTTGACTGGTTGGCAAAACGGTATGGCCATCGCTGGTGACTACTTATCAGCAGCGTCATTCCTAGGGATCGCAGGAGCGATTTCACTAAATGGATTTGATGGTTTCTACTATAGTGTTGGTTGGTTAACAGCCTATCTAGTTGTACTATTCTTAATCGCTGAACCACTACGTAACTTAGGTAAGTTTACGATGGCAGATATGATTGGTGCTCGTTTCGGCGCAAAGAAAGTGCGTGGAGCGGCAGCTTTGAACACAATTACCATCGTTATGTTCTACATGCTTGCACAATTAGTAGGTGCGGGTGCTCTTATTAAATTATTATTCGGTATTGAATATTGGATCGCGGTTCTAATCGTTGGAACGATGATGTTAATCTACGTTCTATTCGGTGGAATGACTGCAACGAGTTGGGTACAAATTATTAAAGCTGTTCTATTGATGGCTGGTACAATCATTATCTCTTTCTTAGTTCTACTAAAATTCAACTTCAACTTCATCGGTATGTTTGATGCAATGAAGACTGCGACTCCACATGGTGAAGCATTCCTTCAATCTGGAGTTGTTTATAAGGACACAGTCGGACTTATTTCAGTTTTGATCGCACTTGTTTTAGGTACTGCTGGTCTTCCACACATCTTAATGCGTTTCTTCACAGTTAAAGATGCGAAAACAGCACGTTCATCAGTAATTTATTCAGTATGGATTATCGGTATCTTCTACGTATTGACTATCTTCCTTGGATTTGGTGCAGCTAAATTCGTTGGTGTAGACGCAATCGTCGCAGAAAACGCGGCTGGAAACATGGCGGCACCTATGCTTGCCGGAGTTCTTGGTGGAGATGCACTTGAATCATTCGTAGCAGCTGTTGCTTTCGCTACAATCCTGGCAGTTGTTGCAGGTCTAGTACTTTCTGGTGCTTCTGCAATCGCTCACGATATTTACGGACAAATCTTCAAAAACGGTAAAGTAACAGAGAAGCAACAAGTAAATGCAGCACGTTGGGCATCTATTTCAATTGGTGTATTCTCTATCCTTCTAGCTTTAGGTTCTGAGAAACTAAACGTAGCGTTCCTAGTATCACTTGCATTCTGTGTTGCTGCATCCGCTAACGTTCCGACAATTCTTTTAACAATCTATTGGAAGAAATTTAACACAACAGGCGCTGTAGCTTCGATGCTTACAGGTTTGATCGTTGCACTAGTACTAGTAGCAATCAGCCCAAGTGTTATGAATCCAGTTGAAGGTGCTACTCTAATCACTGGTAACCCAATTTTCCCTTATGCTAACCCAGCCATAGTTTCCGTACCAGCAGGTTTCCTTGCTGCTTGGATCGGTACACTTGTTGGGGCGAAGCGTCCGGAAAAAGACGAGATTGCGTATGCAGAAGTTCGCTTCAAAGCAGAAACTGGATACAAAGAGCTTGAAAACTAATCTTTTCTAATATTCAACTAACGCTCCCCCTTCTACTAGTTAATTAGAAGAGGGAGTTGTTTTTGTTGAATGAGCCTTTGCGATAATAAAGTATGAAGTACGAGAATGTATCCGTGATTGCGAATATGATTTGCTGAATGTAAAAAAGGAGGTTTTGGAATGCCGCAGACGATAAAAGAACGTGAGTTGTATGAAAGAATCCATAAAAACCCTTTATTCGTTAATACGACAGAAGAAGAGTTCAATACATTATTAACATCCTGTAAATTAAAGTTTTATGACAAGGCTGAGAAGTCTAATTACTTTAAAAAGCCTGAAGAAGGTTTAGTGCTTGTTTTGCAAGGATCAGCAGAAGTGTTAATAGAAGGGCAGGATGGAAGTTCCGTCATGCTTGAAGTGATACAAGAAAATGAATTTATTGGGTTCTCTAACTTTGCTTATTATTTAGGTGAAATGTCTAGACCGCTTGATAAGCATCATATTGATATGGAAGTCGCGGAAAACTCAATCTGTCTCCAAATTCCTTATGAAGTGATTAAAAAGCGAATGGAATATCAAAGTGTACGTGACTTCGTATTGCGCAAAATGTCCTCACGTTTATCAAATGTTTATACATCTTTAGGCGAACAAGTTCGCTTAGCGGATGAATATGGAGAGAGCGAGCCGTATGTTCGACGTGTACAAGACTTTATGAACAGTCCGGTAATCACGATTCACGCAGAGGCGAAGACAAAAGAAATTGCAGAGTTGATGATTGATAGTTCCGTCAGTTCTATCGTTGTGACAGATCAGTCGGGAAAACTAGTTGGTATTGTTACAGAAAAAGATTTAGTGGAACGAGTAATTGCCGGTGGAGGTTCACCTACAACACTACTTGCAAAGGATATAATGACAAAAAATCCGCATACCGCAAAAGTAACAGATTACTATTATGAAGCGTTAACAAAGTTTTATAAGCATGGAATCAAGCATTTACCTGTAGTCAAAGCAGGAAAGCCCGTAGGTATCGTAACGTTTGCTACGTTAATGACGAAACGTGATCGGAATTCCATGAGTATTTTAAAGACGATCGAAGAAGCTTCATTTGAAAAATTGCCTGTTGTTAAAGCAGCAATTTACGATGTGTTGTCTAACTTGATTCAAGATGAAATTTCAACAATTCATACATTAGAAATCATAACGAAGTTCTATGACCGTCTAGCTAAACATTGTGTCATGCTTGCTGTGCAGTCTATGGAAGAAAAGGGGCTAGTGGCACCTGTGCCGTTTGCTTGGTATCAAATGGGAAGTGGCGCTAGAGGTGAGCAGTTTATGCTTACCGATCAAGATCATTTCCTCGTCTATGAAGATGTGCCGGTAGCTCAGGCGAAGGAAGTGGAACGATATTTCAAACTTCTTGGCAATGAGATTGTTGTACATTTGGAGAAAGCAGGGTATACGAGATGTTTAGGTTTTATGATGGCTAGCGAATCTCAGTGGCGAGGCACGATGGTTGAGTGGCAAGAGCGACTTCGTCAATGGGCATTGCAGTCCACGCCTGAACAAATTTTACTTGGCTATAACTTCTTATCCTTCCGTTTCTTATACGGTGAATCGTCGGTTAATGATCAATTTGTTGAAATGGTAAATAGTCAATTACAAAAATCAGCGACATTCATCTATTATATGGCGCAGCAGGAGAAAGAGAAGCCGATTCCACAACTACAGCAAAACTTCTTAACCATCTTTAGAGGCCGCAGTAAAGCAGATGTCATTGATATTAAAAAGCATGCCTTATTCCCGTTGCATCATTGTTTGCAAATATTAGGGGTGAACAGTGGGATCATCAATGCGACTCCTCTAGAAATTATTTCTGCATTACAGAAAAAGAAGAAAATCACAAAAGACTTCGCTGATGAAATACGTCATGCCTATGAAGTTTCATTGAGTATCCGTATTTCTATGTCATGGGAAAAACATTTACGAAATGAATCGATTTCTACAGAAATTGATTTGCGAAAGCTTAGACGTTGGGAATTGAATGAGTTACGTACTACGCTAGATACAGTCCGAGCGCTTCAATCCCATTTGCTATCTAAATTATAAGATAGTATATTCGTAGGTCCCAGTACAAATTTTATGTGTATTCACAGTAGAAAGAGAGGGAGCAATAGCATGTTCTGGAAAAAGAAAAAATTAACTTATGAGCTTCAGCAATCACTTCAGTTGAATACGCCACTGCAAGATATAAGCTTTACTGTTTTTGATACAGAAACTACTGGGTTTGCTATTGGGGCGAATGATCGAATGATTGAAATTGGTGCCGTACAAGTGGAAGGATTCGATGTGACAGATCGTGTATTTCAAACCTTTGTCAATCCTTCAAGAGAGATTCCGCCTGTCATTAGCAAACTGACTACTATAAAGCAATCACAAGTCGATACAGCACCTATGCCTTTGCATGCGATCGAGGAGTATTTTGCATTCATTGAAAAAAACAAAAGCGGGGGCTGGGTAGGGCATCACGTAAGCTTTGATGAAATGGTCATCAAAAAGGAATTAGCGAGGCAGAAATGTACGTTTGAAATGCCGACATCATTTGATACGATGCATTTGATTCGCTATCTAGATCCGACGGGTGAACAGCAAGATTTAGAAGACTATGCAAAGTTGTTTGGTACAGAGGTTTTTGAGCGCCATCGTGCGTTAGGGGATGCTTTAACAACTGCTCATGTGTTTACTGCATTATTAAAGAAGCTCGATCGTCAAGGTGTGAAAACACTGGCAGATTTATTGCGAATTAAAAATGGTGGCGCACATAAATTCGCACCTCTAACCTAATCCATACGAAGCGGCTCGTTATTCAGATGGTCTGAAATAGCGGGCTGTTTTTCTATTATGCTATAGTAGGTGTTGTAGCCGAAGTAACTTGTAAGGGACGTGAATGAATGAATAAACGTCAGACGATTTTGTTGATCATCATTTGTATTGCCATCGCTATTTATTGTTGGATCTTGTTTTTTGAACTACCTGATAAGATAGTGCAAGGTCGATTAGTAGAATACATAGAGGGAGGTAAAATATAGTGGAAGTAGTCATCATCACAGGTGCGTCAAAAGGGATTGGTCAACAACTGTATAAGCAATTCATTGAAGCGGGCGCGGTTGTGTATGGTTTTGCAAGAACCAATCCTGACGAGTTAGAACGCATGGAGAAAGTAGATATTACAGACTATAAACATGCAGCACATACGTTGCAAGAGATTTTAGATCACTATAAAGAAGAAGCGACATCTTTTACATTAATTAATAATGCGGGTGTTATCGATCCAATCAGTTTAGTAGGTGCACTGGATTCGTTAGAAGTTGAACAAGCGATGAAAGTGAATTTGACTGCACCTATTCATCTAATCAATACGTTCATCGAGGCATTAGGATCCTATCGAGGGACGAAGAAGATTTTGAATATCTCGTCAGGTGCAGGTCGTCATCCGTATGAAGGGTGGAGCATTTATTGCACAACAAAAGCAGGGCTCGATCACTTCTCTAGAGTCGTTGCAGAAGAACAAAAAAATGCACAACACCCGGTAGGTATTGTCTCTATTGCACCTGGTATCATTGATACGGGTATGCAAGAGACGATTCGATCAGCTTCAAACAAACAATTCCCACACTTGCAGAAGTTTATCTCCTATAAGAAAGAGGGGCTACTTAGCACGCCCGAAGATACTGCTAGTAACATCCTGCGATTTGTTCGAGAGACGGATTTTATGAAGACAGAGACTATTGCGGATATTCGTCATATAGAGTAAAAGGGAATGCCGCTGAAACTTGTATTGTCAAGTTTCAGCGGCATGTTATGATTCTTCATCGACTTTACGAACTTCTGTAAAATCTTTCATTTTCTCTAGCCCAATCAAAAATGGAGGATTGCGACGCTGATTTAATAATTCATAGCGAATGGCATGTACATCACCTTGATGAAGTGTTCGTACATAGGCGAGCAAGGCATCACGTTCTTCGCTTCCGCCTTCATGTCCATCATAGACGGTTATAGTAATAATGCCGGATTTCTTTAAAAGCCCTAATAACGCATCGAGTGCCGCAATAGTTGAAGAGGGTCTTGTAATGATGCTTTGATCATCACTATATGGCAAATACCCTAGGTTGAACATTGCGCCACCAATTTCTTCCGTTACATATTGCCGGACATTTGCATGACTATCTAAAACTAACGAAGCGCGGTCCGCTAAACTTCCAAGATGTGCATGCGTTGTTTCAAGTGCTTTTTGCTGTATATCGAATGCTACGACACGGCCATTTTCACCAACTAATTCTGCAAGAAAAAGCGTGTCATTTCCATTGCCTGCTGTCGCGTCTACTACTGTTTCGCCAGGCAGCACTCGTTCTGAAATGAGTCGCTTCGCAATCGGTAGAACACGATGCAAGATAATGTTTGTCAATTCATCGTCACCTCTTGTAAATACTTTTTTCCTTGCCAACTATTGCGTCGTTCAAGTTCCATGTCAATGCCGTTTAATACTTCCCATTTCGTTACACTCCACATCGGTCCGATCAATAAATCAATCGGGCCATCTCCTGTAATGCGGTGCACAATCATTTCTGGTGGCATTATTTCTAATTGATCCACGACGAGATGAATATACGCATCTTTCGTTAGGAATTCTAGTTTTCCTTTTTCGTATTGCTTCACCATTGGTGTGCCTTTAAGTAAATGAAGTAAATGAATTTTAATCCCTTGCACATCTAACTTCGCTACAGCTTGTGCGGTTTCCATCATCATCTCTTCTGTTTCACCAGGTAAACCATTGATGATGTGACTGCAAATGCGAATCCCGTGTTTACGTAGTTTGTCGACACCTTCTTTATAACAATCAAAATCATGTGCACGATTGACTAGTTTTGCTGTGGATTCGTGGACAGTTTGTAAACCAAGTTCCACCCATAAATAGGTACGTTCATTAAGCTCAGCTAAATATTCAACAACATCGTCTGGTAAACAATCAGGTCGTGTAGCAATTGATAACGCAACGACACCTTCTTGGGCTAAGGCTGCTTCAAACTTTTCCTTAAGTACAGGAAGAGGGGCATGCGTATTCGTATACGCTTGGAAATAAGCCATGTATTTTGCGTCTTTCCATTTTCTCTGGGAACGTTCTTTGATTTCAGCGAATTGTACTTCGATGGCATCGACTCGGTCACCAGCAAAATCACCAGAACCCGCTACGCTACAAAACGTGCAGCCACCATGTGCAACTGTGCCGTCACGATTCGGACAGTCAAAACCTGCGTCCAGTGCGACTTTCGCTATTTTACAACCGAATGTATCTTTTAAATGACGTGACCATGTATGGTACCGTTTCCCTTCACTCGGAAACGGAAAAATTATTTGTTCCATTATGTACAGCTCCTTTACAACAGACATTGTACCACGGATTATGACAATACATCACCTACCAATCAAGAGTACTTCAGGATTCCGACAAAATGCCACATAAGAAGACTTGTATTCGCTCCGTGTTTCGGGTAAACTGAAGAAAATATTGAAGGCTTTGAATAGGAATAGTACTTCTATCGCTACTTTTAGAGAGCAGACGGTTAGTGCAAGTCTGTAGTAGTGAAGAACGAACTCGCCTAGGAGCCTGTATTAGTGAATGTTTGTAACTAATACCGTGATCCGCGTTAAGGAATCAAGTTGGACGGCGCAATCCGTCAATTTGGGTGGTACCGCGGGAAACTATATTGACTCTCGTCCCTTACAAAGGGACGAGAGTCTTTTTATTTGAATTGGAGGAATTTTCAGATGAGTTATCAACACACGGAAATTGAGAAAAAATGGCAACAGTATTGGGAAAAAAACAACACGTATAAAATGATTGACGATCCATCCAAACCGAAGTTCTATGCACTAGATATGTTCCCGTATCCGTCAGGCGCAGGTTTGCACGTTGGACATCCACTTGGTTATATCGCCACGGATATTTTGAGTGCATTTAAACGTAAACAAGGCTATAACGTTCTTCACCCAATGGGATGGGATGCGTTCGGACTGCCTGCTGAGCAGTATGCAATCGACACAGGTAACGACCCGGCTGAATTCACAGCGAAAAACATCGCTACATTCAAGCGTCAAATGAAAGATCTTGGATTTTCTTATGACTGGGATCGTGAAGTGAATACGACAGATCCGAGCTATTATAAGTGGACACAATGGATATTCATTCAGTTGTATAACAAAGGGCTTGCGTATATTGATGAGGTAGCGGTTAACTGGTGTCCTGCTTTAGGAACTGTACTGGCCAATGAAGAAGTAATCGATGGTTTGTCTGAGCGTGGAAATCACCCTGTAGAACGTCGTCCGATGCGTCAGTGGGTCTTGCGAATTACGGAATATGCGGATCGCTTACTCGAAGACTTAGATGATTTGGATTGGCCAGAAAGTTTAAAAGATATGCAACGTAACTGGATTGGTCGCTCTGAAGGAGCACAATTGAAGTTTGAAATCGCAGATACTGAGTATTCATTTGAAGCGTTCACGACGCGTCCAGACACAATATTTGGTGCAACTTATGCAGTATTGGCACCTGAGCTTAAATTGGTCGACAAGATTACGACAGAAGCGCAGCGTGAAGCCGTAAATGCTTATATCGATGCTGTGAAATCTAAGAGTGATTTAGAGCGTACCGATTTGGCAAAAGATAAAACAGGTGTATTCACTGGTGCGTATGCAATCAACCCTGCCAGTGGCGAGAAAATGCCAATTTGGATTGCGGACTATGTTTTAGCGACTTACGGTACTGGTGCGATCATGGCGGTTCCTGCGCATGATGAGCGTGACTATGAATTCGCGAAGACGTTTGATTTGCCAATTATTGAAGTGGTAGCAGGTGGCAATATTGAAGAAGAAGCTTATGCAGGTGAAGGAGAGCATGTGAACTCCGACTTCTTAAATGGTTTAGGTAAAGAAGAAGCGATTGAAGAACAAGGTTTGGGTGAACGTAAAATTACGTATCGTTTACGTGACTGGTTATTCTCCCGTCAGCGTTATTGGGGTGAGCCGATTCCTGTTATTCATTGGGAAGATGGAACGATGACAACTGTCGATGAATCCGAATTGCCATTGATGCTTCCTGTAACGGATAATATTAAGCCTAGTGGAACAGGTGAGTCACCACTTGCGAATATTACAGAATGGATCAATGTAGTAGATCCAAAAACAGGTATGAAAGGTCGTCGTGAAACGAACACGATGCCACAATGGGCGGGAAGCTGTTGGTATTATATACGCTATATCGATCCAAAAAATGATGAGCAGTTGATAGATCCGGAACTAGCGAAGCGCTGGTTGCCTGTTGATATATATGTTGGAGGAGCGGAACACGCGGTTCTACATTTATTGTATGCACGATTCTGGCATAAAGTATTGTACGATATTGGTGTCGTACAAACGAAAGAGCCATTCCAGAAGTTATTCAACCAAGGAATGATTCTAGGGGAAGGACATGTTAAAATGTCTAAGTCTCTAGGTAATGTTATCAATCCGGACGATATTGTTCATTCGCATGGTGCGGATACATTGCGTATTTATGAAATGTTCATGGGGCCACTTGATGCTTCTAAAGAATGGTCAACAAACGGCTTGGATGGTTCCCGTCGATTCCTAGACCGTGTATGGCGTTTACTAGTCAATGAAGATGATACATTGACAGATAAATTGACGGATGAAACTGGCGGTCCATTGGAGAAAGTTTATAACCAGACAGTGAAGAAGGTTACCGAAGATTTCGAAGCTATGCGTAATAATACAGCGATTTCTCAACTAATGGTGTTCATCAATGAATGCTATAAAGCGGAGAAGTTACCGAAAGCGTATATCGAAGGATTCGTATTATTAATTTCACCAATCACACCTCACTTGTCTGAAGAACTTTGGGAGAAGCTTGGACATAAAGAGACGATTGCTTACGAGCAGTGGCCGACATATGATGAAACGAAATTATTCGATGATACAGTAGAAGTGGCTGTTCAGATCAATGGTAAGATTCGCGCGAAAATCACGGTGGCGAAAGATTGTTCGAAAGAAGAGTTGGAACAAACGGCTCTTGCGAACGAAGATGTGAAGCAGTGGACGGAAGGTAAGGAATTGAAGAAAATTATTGCGATTCCCGGCCGTTTAGTAAACATTGTTGCAGGCTAAATAAAATGAAAGCCGACTAGAGAAAATACATTCTCTGGCCGGCTTCTTTTATGATGTGATGGTTATTCAACTAAACCTGCATTCATTCCAGCTAATCTTCCAGTTACCAATGCTGACGTTATATTATACCCACCTGTATAGCCATGAATGTCAAGGATTTCTCCGCAGAAGAACAAACCATTCTTTTTACGTGATGCCATCGTTTTTGGCTCGATTTCTTTTACGGATACACCGCCACCTGTCACAAAGGCTTTTTCTATAGGTTGCGTACCCGTGACGTGAACAGGGAATGTCTTAAGTAACTGCGCGAGTCTGCGTATCGCTTCACGTGAAATTTCCGCACCGATATCAGTTTCGTTAATCTCTGCTTTCTTCAATAAGAACAATAACCAACGTTCGGGAACGAGACCTTTCAAGGAAGTCTTCACTTGTTTTTTAGACTCATCTTTAAGAATCTTCGCTATCGTTTGTGTTAGCTGTTCCTCGTGCTGATTAGGTATGGAATCGATTTGCATGAGCACAGGTTGTTTACCGTTTTTCATTTGCTCTTTAACGACAAATTGACTGCATCGTAAAATGGCAGGGCCACTCAGACCAAAGTGAGTAAACAACATGTCCATTTGGTGCGTAACAAGTGTTTTCCCTTTTTTATTGAGTACGGAAACTTTTACATCGCGTAAGGCGAGACCTTGTAATTCTTTTGAGACGATAAATGGTTCGCGCGATAACAACGGAACTTCTGTTGGATAGAGTGTTGTCACGGTATGGCCTGCACGTTCTGCCCAAGGGTAACCGTCTCCTGTACTACCCGTCTGAGGGACTGCTTTGCCACCTACCGCTACGACAACGGCATGTGCACGAAATTCTTCACCATCATCCATTCGCACACCTAGAATTTTTTCGTCATCCATTAGTAATTTTTGTACGCGGCTATCTAAACGAATGTCTACACCGAGCATGTCCAGTTGGTGGAGTAGTGCATTGACAACATCTTTCGCGTTGTTTGAAACCGGGAACATTCGTCCATGATCTTCTTCTTTTAATGGAACACCTAAGCCTTCGAAATAGTCGATAATATCTTGATTATTGAAGACGGAAAACGGTCCGTATAGAAATTTACCGTTTCCGGGGATATGCTTAATAATTTCTTCTTGAGAGAGTCTGTTAGTCACATTACAACGACCTCCACCAGAAATTGCTAGTTTATTACCAAGTTTACGTCCTTTTTCAAGCAATAACACGCGCTTGTTTTGTTCGGCTGCGGCAATGGAAGCCATTAAACCAGAAGGTCCTCCACCGATCACGATTACATCATACATGCTAGAACCACGCTTTCATTCGTTTTGATTTTCATTATACCACCAAGTGGCTGGTGGATTCAGTTAAAGATTGTGAAAAGCTGCGTCGAGAGGTAAACTATACAAGTATCTCTATAGAAATGGAAGGAATCAATTATGGCATCGAATCTAATTAAAGGAACAGCCATTTTAACGATTGGTCTGTTTTTATCAAAAGCACTTGGTTTACTTTATGTTATTCCTTTTTATGCGATTGTAGGAGAGAAGAGTGTAGGTCTCTATCAATATGCATACATACCTTATAATTTAGCATTGGCAGTGGCTGTTTCGGGTGCACCGCTAGCAATTTCGAAATTTGTTTCGAAATATAACGCACTCGGAGATTATGCGACCGGTCGGAAATTGATGAAGTCCGGAATGCTTGTCATGTCGTTGACTGGTTTCCTATCATTTCTAGCCTTATTTTTCCTAGCAGACCCGATTGCGGGACTAGTTATTAAAGATGATGAGCAAATCTTTACTGTACAAGATATCGCTACAGTTATACGTTGGGTCAGTTTCGCCTTGTTAGCTGTTCCTTTACTAAGTATCGGACGTGGCTTTTTACAAGGATATCAAAAATTTGAACCGACATCTGTTTCTCAATTAATTGAACAAATTGTACGGATTATCGTTGTATTAGTTGGAGCATATGTCGTAGTTAATGTACTAGATTTATCTCCACGAATTGCCGTTCAATTTGCGGTGTTTGCTGCGTTTATTGGAGCGCTTGCGGGACTTTGGAGTTTGTATTACTACTGGAAGAAGTATCAAGATGAATTTGATTATTTATTATCGAATAGCCCACCTGCAAGTTCGGTGTCACTACGTCAAATGTATACCGAAGTATTTGCTTATGTATTACCGTTTGTTTTAGTCGGTACGATTAATCCGCTTTATCAATTTGTAGATATGGTGACGTTCAATGGTGCGATGAAATCTATCGGCTTGGCTAGTGTGTCAGATTTATATTTGACGAAGTTGAACTTTTTGACACATAAAGTCGTAATGATTCCCGTGATGGTGGCAACTGGTTTTTCAATGGCACTTATTTCGATTATTACGAAAGACTATACGACGAATAACCAAAAGGGTGTTACGCGTTCACTTGATCAGACGTATCAAATTATGCTGTTCTTGACTATACCTATGGTTAGTGGCTTGATCGTTCTAAACACGGAAGTCTATCAATTTTTATATGAATACGATGTAGCGGGAGCTAGTGTCCTGGCATCCTATGCACCGGTTGCTATTTTGTTTGCAATGTTTACGGTAACGGCTGCAATTTTACAAGGCATCGATCATCATAAATGGATCGTCTTCACGTCATTGCTTGGCTTATTAGTTAAAATGGTTATTAACATTCCGCTTATCACAATGTTTGAGACGAATGGTGCCATCTTAGCAACAGCGATTGGTTATTCCGTAGCTGTGTCGATAAACTTACTCGTAATTAAGAAGGCGCTAAACTATAAGTCCGAAATGGTGATCAGACGTTTGTTCATGATTTTGGCTTTCAATGCAGTCATGTTTGCTGGGGTTTGGTTGACGAATAAAGGGCTGAATATGCTGCATATACCAGTCGGTCGTTGGCAGGCATTGCTATATGTTATGCTTGGCGCATTTGTAGGTACGGTTATTTACGGTTTATTAGCTTTCAAATCAGGATTGGCACAACAATTATTCGGAGATCGTCTAACTAGAATTGCACGACGCTTCGGCTTGGGAGGGTAACAAATGAGACTTGATAAATTATTATCCAATACAGGCTACGGTTCACGAAAAGAAGTACGTCAGTTATTGAAAAAAGGAATGATCCGCGTGAATGGTGCAGTGGCGAAAGACCCTGCGCTACACGTCGATCCTGAATCAGATGCAATATCCTTATTGGGCGAAGAAGTCATCTATAGACAATTCATCTATTTAATGATGCATAAACCGCCTGGCGTATTATCCGCAACGGAAGATAATCGGGATCGGACGGTAGTGGATTTGCTTGGAAGTGAAGAGAGACATTTCGAGCCATTTCCAGTCGGTCGATTGGATAAGGATACGGAAGGGTTATTGCTTTTGACGAATGACGGAAAACTAGCACATAATTTATTGTCACCTAAAAAAGAAGTACCAAAAACGTATTTCGCAAAAGTGGCGGGGCGTGTAACGGAAGAAGATGCAGAGGCGTTTTCTCGGGGTGTGATTTTGGATGATGCTTATGAAACGAAGCCTGGTATTTTGAATATTTTACAGTCTGGTGAGATTTCGGAAATCGAATTGACGATTACGGAAGGAAAGTTCCATCAAGTGAAGCGGATGTTTGAAGCGGTAGGCAAGAAAGTGATTTATCTGAAGCGCTTGACGATGGGCCCGCTCGTGTTGGACGAGGATTTGCGTTTAGGAGAGTATCGGGAGCTGACAGAAGAGGAATTGCAAGCGTTATTGAAGCTTGACAGTTCCAAGCAAAAAGGCTGATGCAAAAGCGTCAGCCTTTTTGCTTTAAAAATTTTTCTATAAGAAGCATGATCAGGAAGGTAATTTCACTTTCTTGGAAGTCGTTATCCATTCGCCACGGACTGAGTTCTTAATCAATTCATTGTACTCTAAGACGTTAAGATCACGCTGAGCCGTTCGTGAAGAAATGTTAAATTCCTCCGCCACGTCCTCTGTCGTCACTTTGCCGTTATCTCGAATGAATAGATAGACATCTTTGATACGAATTAACATGCGATCGGTAGCTGGGTTCATCGAAGAAACCACTCCTTCATCTTCATATTTTGACACCAACATTGCAAAAGAAGACTGCTGGGGTATTCTCTGAAATTACCTTTCCTAATCCGCTCCTTTTAAATAAGTTATGCCAGAATAGTGAGTTAATTGTTCTGACAATAGTAGTATAACTTATTTTTTGATAAAGAGCACATATTTTCGCTTTATTCTTCACTATCTGCTAAAAAAATAGTTTTGCTTTATTTTATTGTATAAACATGTGAAAATAGAAATAGAGGAAACTAGCAGTACAAATTGCTAGATGTTTCGTATCAGAAGAGGTGACAGATATATGATCTATTTTAAAAATGGAGAATTTCTAGAAGAACAACAGATGAATCTATCTGTGAACGACCGCGGCTATGCATTTGGCGATGGTGTTTATGAAGTGATAAAAGTGTATGATGGTGTACTTTATACGGCGCAAGAACATTTAGAGCGTTTAATTGAAAGTGCAGAGAAGATTCGTATGCCTTTACCTTATACGATTGAGCAGCTGACAAACATTGCGCAAAAATTATTGACAGAAAACCAGTTGTCAGTCGGTCATATATATCTACAAGTGACACGTGGTGTAGCACCGCGCGCCCATCAATTTCCTGAGAGTGATATACCACCGGTGATAATTGGCTATACAGTAGTTAACCCACGTCCTGTTGAACATCTAAAAATGGGTACAGCGATGAAGTCTGTAGAGGATATGCGTTGGCTTCGCTGTGATATTAAAAGCTTGAATTTATTAGGTAATGTATTAGCGAAACAAGAAGCGATAGAACATTCTTGTCAAGAAGCCTTATTTGTACGTGATGGGTTGGTTCGTGAAGGCTCCGCTTCCAATGTATTTGGCATTAAGGACGGTATACTACATACACATCCCGCGAATAATTTTATTTTAAATGGCATTACGCGTCGTGTCGTTTTGCAAATAGCTAAAGATTTAGCTATTCCAGTAGTGGAAAAAGAATTTACGTTGGCTGAAGCACTAGCTATGGATGAGTTTTTCTTCACCTCTACTAATGCCGAAATTACTCCTGTCATAACAATTGATGGAAAACAGATAGGAGAAGGTGTGCCAGGTCCGCTAACTCGAAAGTTGCAAAGTGCATTTGATGGGCAGATTCCTATGTTGGTTTCGGCTGGTAATGCTAAGGAAAGAGAATCAAATGGCACAGCTAGTTAAGTTAGTCGATTACATCTCTCGTTATGAGAACGACTTAACACGATACCCTACACAATTCATCCGTTTGAAACGTTATCAATGGAAGCGTGTAAAAAACCAGTGGGAGCATGGTTTTGACCTGTATGCGGAGCAAACGACAATGGAGCCAGAGAATCCAAAAGGAAATAGTAAGTGGTTTTCCATGTTATTTACTAAATGGCGTAAATCTAGGCAACAAGACGATGAGGAATTATCAATTGATGATGGGGAAGAACTAGAAGATGATTTAGGTTTTGAGGCGTCACTTACTGGAAGACATGCAAGTGTAGAACAACTGAAAAAAGCGTATACCGATCAATTATTTCAGTTTCAATTAAAGTGGGCGAGTTCAACGTTATATGACCGATCACGCGTCGATGCAAAGTTCTTCACTGACACGCTATTAAAACAGTTCACACTTCGTTTACCAGATAGTTTTTTGCTGTTTTATTATCCAATTGTCAAAGTGAATAAAGCGCCTGTTGAATTAGATATTGTTCTTCTTGCTCCAACTATGTGCTACTGCATTACGGTTCTTGAAGATGAACGGATGGCGGCTTATATCGGAAGTGGCGATAGAATCCGAAGTGAAGGTACTAAATCCAACGATTGCACTGAGTCGGATGGAGAAAGTCGTTAATTCCTTTTTCAAAGCGGCAAAAGTAGATATGCCAATTAAGAAATTAATCATTTCGAGAAATGGCTATATTGATTATCCGGGTACACCATATGAGATTACAACGATTGACAAAAAAAATTATAATGACTGGTTGGAAAAACTTAGCGGTAATCCAAGTCCGATGAAACATACGCAATTTAAGGCAGCACAAGCTATTTTAGACCATACACAAACAACCGCAATGAGTCGATTATTTGATGCGGAAGAGTCTGTAGACGAATAAAATAATTTAAAGATAAAGAGAGAGTGTACTAATATGCGTTTACGAAACAAACCATGGGCAAAGGATTTCATGGCAGAACATCCTGACATGTTAATAGTGAATCCAGAAGATAAAAAAGGTCTATGGGCAAAAGAATTTGGAAATGATGCACCGATCCATATTGAAGTAGGAACAGGTAAAGGTCAATTTGTCATTGGGATGGCGCTTGCTAACCCGTCCGTTAACTACATTGGTATCGAACATTTCGATAATGTTATAGTCTCTGCTTTAGAGAAAGCAATTGAATCGGAAAAGCCAGCTAATCTTCGACTGTTACGTTTTAACGGTGAAAATTTGGAGTCGGTTTTTGCGGAAGAAGAGATTGAACGAGTCTATTTGAACTTCTCTGATCCATGGCCCAAATCGCGTCATGAAAAACGTCGGCTGACACATGCAAGATTTTTAAAAAAGTATGAAGGTATTTTGAAGCCGGGCGGAGAAATTCATTTTAAGACAGATAATCGATCACTTTTCGAATATTCACTTATATCATTGACTAATTATGGCATGAAATTATTGTCGGTTTCGTTAGACTTACATGCGAATATGCCAGAAGATAATGTGTTAACAGAGTATGAAGAAAAGTTCTCAAGCAAAGGACAACCAATTTATCGACTTGAGGCGCAGTATCAAGCGAAGTAAGTATTTTCCTACCAATGAGAATTTTAGTAGACGTGTCTTTAGGTAAAACTCAGGACACGTCTACAAGTCAAATGATTGTAAGCGTTAACAGTTTATGTGTATACTTACTTTTTGTAACATGACTACTATTCGTTTATGTGCTTAATTTATCTAAAACTATTATTTATGATGTGTAGGAACATGAGAAACTAGGAATATAGGGAGGAATTACTTTGGACCAATTAACTTTTCATGGAATGAAATTAACATGGCTTGACGGTGGCGTGAACTATTTGGATGGAGGCGCGATGTTCGGTGTTGTTCCGAAAGCTTTATGGTCAAGACGATATGAAGCAGATGAAAACAACTTGATTGAGCTCCGAACTGACCCGATTCTTATTCAATATCAAGACAAGAATTTATTGATTGATTCAGGAATTGGTAAAGGTAAATTGGATGAGAAAAAGAAACGTAACTTGGGTGTTCGTGCAGAAACACGTGTAGAAGAGAGTTTGGAAGAACTAGGCTTAACTCCAAAAGATATAGATATCGTTTTAATGACCCATTTACATAACGATCATGCGGCAGGCTTGACGCAGTGGGAAGATGATCAACTAGTTTCTGTATTCCCTAATGCTACGATTTACACATCCAAAGTAGAATGGGATGAAATGAGAGAGCCGAATATCCGCTCACGCAACACATACTGGGCAGAGAACTGGGAGCCTATTCAAGAGCAGGTCAAAACGTTCGAAGATGAACTTGAAATCATGCCTGGCGTGAAAATGATCCATACAGGCGGTCATAGTGACGGTCATTGCATCATTACATTAGATCAAGAAGGCGAGACATTGATTCATATGGCGGATATTATGCCAACACATGCCCACACGAATCCGCTTTGGGTACTTGCATACGACGACTACCCAATGGACTCTATTTTTGCAAAAGAGCGCATTATGAAAGAAGCGTTACCAAACAACTACGGCTTTATCTTCTATCATGATGCAGTGTACCGCATGGCGAAGTTTAGTGAAGATGGCAAGGAAATCGTAGACAGCTTAGAGCGAACAAGATAAAAAAACGTTGGACACTTCTTAGCTGGGGTGTCCTTTTAATTATGCGGTTGGAGCGCATCTTTGCTGTGAATCAGAGACCGCTCACTATGGCTACCTTTGTTTCTTTTCTCGTGTGAATAATCAAAAAAGCCACGTCTTTAGCTGACGTGGCTTACTGGATATTTATACTATTGGCGAATTAACTCTACGACCGTACCTGTTTTTGAATCAGCAGCAAATTCGTATTGCTCTAACTTGCCATCTTTCATACGAGATACGCCTCCGCGGTAGACGTCCATAGAAATTACATGGTTTGTGTAAGGTTCTGGCTTCATCACAATCCATGAACCATCAATTGGACCTTCTTCTTTAAAAGCGTCCTTTACTTTTTTCAATACGTGATCCGCAGGTACTTCTTCATTTAATCTGTTAAATACTTCATTCACTACTACTCCTGCAGCAACCCCGGTTAAAATTCCAGCTAAAAATTCTTTTAATCTCATAGTTAATTGCAGCTCCTTCGCAAATCATTTCTTATAGTGTACCATAGATTAAAAGAGCATGGCGATTCATATGTATTCCTAAATGTCTGTAACTCGAAGTTCTGAGGTACACTGGGATTGCAGCTATGTAGTTCGGGGGTAATTAGTTTTCATCTGTTTGGCATCTCGATATAATATAAGAAGACAGTATAAAAAGTGAGGGATTTCTATGAAGAAAGAAACATTGGAATTATTTCGCACGTTGACTGAACTACCGGGAGCACCTGGAAATGAATATCGCGTCCGGGCTTTTATGCGTGAACAACTAGCGCAGAACTCTGATGAAATCATACAAGACGGACTGGGTGGGGTGTTCGGTGTACGACACGGTGAGGAAGATCAACCGAAAATCATGGTTGCCGGTCATATGGATGAAGTTGGATTTATGGTGACGGCTATTACGGATAACGGCATGCTACGCTTTCAACCTTTAGGTGGTTGGTGGAATCAAGTGTTGCTAGCCCAGCGCGTACAGATCATTACAGAAAAAGAAACGATACCGGGTGTAATTGGTTCTATCCCTCCTCATTTATTAAGTGATGCGGAACGCGCGAAACCAATGGACATTAAAAACATGCTTATCGATGTAGGGGCGGATGATAAAGCAGATGCCGAAAGCTTTGGAATCTGTCCTGGACAGCAGATTTTACCGATCTGTCCATTTACCCCAATGGCGAATCCAAAAAAGATAATGGCGAAGGCGTGGGATAATCGCTATGGTTGCGGCTTAGCAATCGAACTATTACAAGAAGTGAAAAACGACACGCTTCCGAATACATTGTATTCAGGTGCAACGGTTATGGAAGAAGTTGGCCTGCGTGGTGCACAAACGGCCGCAAGAATGATTGATCCAGATCTGTTCTTCGCTTTGGATGCTAGCCCTGCAAATGATGCTAGTGGCAATAAACAAGAGTTTGGTCAGTTAGGGCAAGGCACATTGCTTCGCATCATGGACCGTTCGATGGTCACTCATCGCGGCATGCGAGAATTCATTCTCGATATGGCAGAGACGCATAAAGTGCCGTACCAATACTTTGTCTCTCAAGGAGGCACGGATGCTGGCCAAGTGCATGTAGCGAATGAAGGTGTACCGAGTGCAGTCATTGGGATTTGTTCTCGTTATATCCATACAGCAGCATCGATTATTCATACGGATGATTATGCAGCAGCGAAAGAACTAATTGTTCATTTAGTAAAAGCATGCGATAAAACAACAGTTGAAACGATAAAACAAACGAGTTAACTAACATGGAAGAAAAGAGGATGCTGAATGGAATTTGTACTTGGCTCAGAAAATCAGGCAAAACTTCGTGCAGTTGTTCGAACGATTGACCGCTATATGGGAAATAGTACAGTTTCTTCAGCAGCTGTTGCCTCGGGTGTCAATGCTCAGCCGTTAAATGATGAAGAAACGAGACAGGGTGCGATCAACCGTGCAGTTGCAGCTAGCGCCTTGCAACATACATATGGTATCGGACTTGAAGGTGGCGTCCGGATGATTGAAGGAACGATGTATTTATGTAATTGGGGCGCACTTGCTACACCGGAAGGTCAGGTTTTTACAGCAGCAGGAGCACAAATTCCGCTACCAGAACAGTTAGCAGATGAGATTCGTAGCGGTAAGGAACTAGGCGATGCTGTCGATCAATATTTCAAGAAACAAAACATTCGTCTCTCTGAAGGGGCGATAGGTATGCTAACGGCTCAATTAGTTCCTAGAGACGTGTTATTTGAGCATATTATGCAACTATTGATTGGACAATTGCGCTATCATGCGATGTACCGCAGTTGACGATTGCAATAGCGGCGTTGTGCGATTAGAATAGGACTGATAGAAAATTGTACGGAGTAGAGAAGGGGGAACCTATATGTACCGAAAAGGAAAGGTTTTCTTGCTAATGTTGCTAGCTGTCGTGCTTGTTGGCTGTAATACAAAAGTCGAATTTCGCACAGACGATGCTTTCGTAGCGGCGAAAAAAGTATTTGAATCGAATGCCAAAAGCACAAACAATACAGTAGGTGACATCTCTTTTTATAAGCCGCCTACGATGAGAGTGGACAAGGAATCGACTTCACAAACGATTGTATTAACGAAGAAAAGTGATTCGTTTTATTTAACAATCAATCCGAACGAGAAGAAGAATAGTCGTGTTTATTATGATGAACTACTGTCCGATGAACCTGAACAGCTAATCGGCTCACAAACGTTCACAAAAGATGACGCGTTCGGCTTTGTCGTAGTTATTCAAAAAAGTGAGAACATAGTAGAATTAATCGCTGGCGTTGGCGGTGCAAAGATTGCAACAGTGACTGATGAAAAAAACATCACTCCATATTTGGAGAAGATGATGGAAATCGCTCGTTCCGTTCAGCAAGACAATAAGTAATGGTGACAGTTAGCAAGAATGGAAGGGGAGAGATAAATGGAAGCAAAAGATGTAGTAGAAGAACTGAAGAAGCGATTACCTGCTGAGAAGTTTGAATGGCAATTTGATCGTAAAGCGGACAAGCTACGAATAGTCCATCATACGCTCCATAAAGGCATGGAAATTTCATTGCCGGAAATCGTCTCGAAATTTATGCAGAAAAAAGAGTTGGCCATAGACGAAGTAGTGTATACGATTCAAGAGACGTTTCGTGCAATGGAGCAAGAACAAACACAAGGCTTTACTGGTGAAAAGACGATTTATCCTGTCATTCGCTCGACGTCTTTTCCTACTGAAAGCGCGGCAGGTCAACCGTTTTTAACGAAAGATCATACTGCGGAGACACGGATTTTCTATGCGCTAGATCTTGGAACGACTTATCGTTTGATCGATATGGCTATGCTTGCGGAGCTAGGGATGACCGCAACAGAAATACAGGAAATGGCGATGTTCAAAGTGAAGTCACTTCCGGTTTCTTATAAACAAGATGTTGTGTCCGATAATATATTTTATTTTATCAATAATAACGATGGTTACGATGCAAGTAGGTTATTGAATCAGCCATTTATGAAAGAAATGGAACAACAGATTGAAGGACATATGGTCGTATCAGTTCCGCACCAAGACGTTTTGATTATTGGAGATATTCGCAATGATACGGGGTATGATGTGATTGCGCAAATCGCAATGCAGTTTTTCACGACGGGTGCAGTACCAGTTACGTCACTGTCATTTATTTATGAAGATGGCAAGCTAGAACCTATATTTATTATGGCAAAAAATCGATTAGCTAGAAGGGAAAAGAAAAAATGAATCTATTTTATAACGTACAAGGTGTGGGCGACGTATTACTCGCTCAATTAACTACTGAAAGACCTACAGAAATTGTTTGTGAAAGAAAAAATGATGTAGCAGTGCTGAAAGATGAGAAGACTGGAAATGTAGTAGCATTCAATTTATTTAACGCATCAAGCTATTTCGCAATTGAGGCGGAAGGGCAAGTCGAGTTAACGGAAGAACTTGGAGAGCAAGTGAAAAAAGTGCTTGCGGAAAATGAAGTAGAAATCGCGCTTGATTTAGACTTCAGTCCGAAATTCGTTGTTGGCTTTGTAGTAGAAAAAGAAAAGCATCCAAATGCTGATAAATTGAACATTTGTCAAGTAGATGTAGGCAGTGAGACATTGCAAATTGTTTGTGGCGCAGCGAATGTAGAAGCGGGACAAAAAGTTGTGGTAGCAAAAGTTGGTGCTGTTATGCCTTCTGGTATGGTCATTCGTGATGCAGAATTACGTGGCGTAGCTTCATCAGGTATGATCTGTTCAGCAACAGAACTGAATTTGGAAAATGCATCTGACGCAAAAGGTATTCTTGTTCTAGAAGAACAACGTATAGCTGGAGAGCCTTTCGAAGGATAAAAATTAGTAGCTTTTGTGCGAGGCTTCGTCTAGCTCGTAACAAAAGCTTTTTATATTATACATACTATTGGTGAGTAACTATCTTTTTATTCCCTAACGACATAGATCTGTTTGATTTCCACATAGCAAACCTGTTAAAATAGAATGATTGACATGAAAAGAGTGATTTATTTGAGTTGGCTACGAGATATGAAAAGACGTCTTCAGCAATTGGAAGAAGGCAATAAACTATTACATGAACTATTTGACAAACCTAACACTAACAGTAAAGAAGAAAATAACCCACCAAACTTTCAATTTCCGATTGTTTCTGACCATGAGATTTACGGCTGGGAACCACAAAATAATCAGGATGAACTTATAAACGATGAACAACCAACTTCAATGGAAGAAACAAACAGTATAGAAGATGACTATGAAATAGTTCCGCTTCAGCAAAACGAGCGCTGGCCAGGTAGATATGTAAAAGCAGCTAATATTTATCGAGCGGACTCTAGACATGAGACTTCATTACCCTTGCCATCTTTTTCGGATAGCAGAGTGAAGCCGCAAAGAGAGTTAAAGACAACAAGTGAACTAAAGCCAAAAAGAGAACTTAAGTCCATTATGGAATTACAGTCACAACGGGAATTACACTCTCGTAAGGAAGTAGAACCACAGATGGAGACTGTAAAACAAGAACGACCGATAAAAATGAGAAGACCATTTTCACCAACGCATGTACCTTCACCTGTGTATGGCTATAAGAAGAATTCACCAATCGCTGAGGCTCTTGAGGAGATACAGTTAAAGAAAGAACTAAATGAAGAGCAAGAGCAAGCTAACAACGAAGATGCAAGTAAGAAAGTAGAAGAGGCGCCGTTCTTTGCTAGTTCCACAGAGAAGCGTGAATCTGCAGAGAAAGCAGATCGTGTCTATGAAAGCCTAGCGGTTGCTTTTGAAGAACCGACAGAAGAAGCGCAAGTGGAGCAAACTACTTTCGAACAACTAGGGGAAGAAGATCTCCCAGTGGATGAAGTTGAAGGTATAGTTGAAGATGTTGTGGAAGAAGTAGAGCTAGAATCAGAACTGGAGATACACGATGAAACAGATGAAGTAATTGCTCAAGAACCACAAGTAGAAGATATGGAAGTGGTTGACAATGAACAAATAGAACCAGAGCTAGAATCAACGACAGCACAAGTAACTGAAGAGCAGACTGAACAGAAAAGGAAAGAGAAAATTGTTCCTTTCAACGTTATGATGCTTTCATCAGATAAAGAGAAACTAGCTTTGAAAAATAAGCCAGTAGTTGAAGAAACAGTTATTAAATCAGAAATTATACAGGAAAAACCATCAGTAGTTGAAGCTTCTACTATTCAATCGGCCATTGTAGAAGACATGCAGAATGAGGTTGCAGAAGAAGAACCACCTCCACACTATGGCTTTCCATTAATGAGTTATCTAGCACCTCCAGAAGAAGAAGTGATAGATACCGAATGGCTAGAAGCGCAGTCTGCAAAATTAGAAGAAACATTATCTCACTTTGCTATTCAAGCAACTGTTGAAAACGCTGTACAAGGACCTGCAGTTACGATGTTCGAACTGACTGTTGAACAAGGCGTGAAAGTAAGTAAAATCCGTAATTTGACAGACGATTTGAAACTTGCTTTGGCGGCGCGAGACATTCGAATTCAAGCACCGATTCCAGGAACGAGTATGATTGGTATTGAAATTCCAAATCGCCAAACAAGAGCGGTACGAATTTCTGAAGTGATTAATAGTCCATCGTTCAAAAATTCGGAATCACCACTTGAAGCAGTTTTAGGCTTAAGTTTAACTGGTGAGCCACAAACGATTGATTTGCGAAAAATGCCCCACGGAATGATCGCGGGAGCCACCGGTTCTGGTAAATCTGTATGTATCAATTCGATATTGATCAGTTTGTTATATAAAGCTTCTTACCATGATTTAAAATTATTGTTAATCGATCCGAAGATGGTGGAACTTGCTCCTTACAATGGCATTCCACATTTATTAAGCCCAGTGATTACAGACGTCAAAGCTGCGACTGCTGCATTGAAATGGGCGGTTCAAGAAATGGAACGTCGATATGAATTATTTGCACATTCTGGTGTACGTAATATCGAACGTTACAATGAAATGGTCATGGAATCTCGTCGATTCTCTTTAAAGATGCCTTATATACTAGTAGTTATTGATGAATTGGCTGATTTGATGATGATGGCGCCAGCGGACGTAGAGGTTTCAATTAGCCGAATTACACAGAAAGCGAGAGCTTGTGGAATTCACCTAATCATTGCGACGCAAAGACCTTCTGTTGATGTCATTACAGGAACGATTAAAGCGAACATCCCTACACGTATTGCATTCGCGGTATCTTCCCAAGTGGACTCAAGAACAATTTTGGATTCCGTCGGTGCTGATCGTTTACTTGGTAAAGGTGACATGCTGTATTTAGGTAATGGTCAATCTGCGCCGGTACGTCTACAAGGGACATTTGTCACGGATGATGAAATCGAGCGTATAATAGAACATGCTCGTAATGAAGCGGATCCGGATTACTTGTTTGGTCAAGACGATTTACTGGCAGCAGCTGTGCAAGAAGAGGAAACTGATCCATTATTCGAGCAAGCTTGTAGCTTTATCATCGAGCAGGGGAGTGCGTCGACCTCCGCATTGCAGCGACAATTTAGCATAGGCTATAATCGTGCAGCCAAATTAATTGACCGTATGGAAGCAAACCAGTTTATTTCTGAACAACGAGGAAGTCGACCAAGAGATGTCTTTTTAACTGAGCAAACTTTTGAGAACTTTATGAAATAACTAATCATTCGTTTGCGCTTAATATATTCCTTGCAGACATGTTATACTATGACAAGATATCATTTTCTGACGTAGTCTTCGTCGACTGAAGAGAAAAAGAGGGATGAAAGAATTCCCAGGAGGTTTCAATATGACATTGTTTCACTTTACAGGCATAAAAGGATCAGGAATGAGTTCTCTTGCCCAGCTGCTACACGATTCTTCCTATACAATTCAAGGTTCTGATGTGGAGAAGTACTTTTTTACAGAAGATCCTTTACATGAAAGAAATATAAAAGTTCTTCCATTTAACGAAGAGAATATCCAGCCAGACATGAAGATTATTGCAGGAAATGCTTTCAAAGACGATCATCCTGAATTGAAAAGAGCGGAAGAATTAGGTTTAGAAGTTACGCGCTATCATGATTTTCTAGGATCTTACATGGAGAAATTCATATCTATCGGCGTAACAGGTACACATGGTAAGACTTCTACAACAGGCTTGCTTTCGCATGTGCTAAGTGGCTTTGCACCGACCTCTTATTTAATTGGTGATGGTACAGGTAAAGGTGTAGAGGACACGGAATATTTTGTTTTTGAAGCATGTGAATACAAGCGTCACTTTTTGGCATACCATCCAGACTATGCAATCATGACGAATATTGATTTTGACCATCCAGATTATTTTACAAGTCTAGACGATATTTTAGATGCCTTTGGACAAATGGCTAACCAAGTAAAGAAGGCATTGATTGCTTGCGGTGATGATGAAAACCTTCAGCGCCTACAAAGTAAAGTACCTATCGTCTATTATGGACTGGATCCGTCCAATGATTTCTACGCAACAAATATTGAAAAAAATCGAGTAGGTTGTTCGTTTGATGTGTTTATCCGCAATGAATTCTATCATCGCTTCACTATTCCGTTGACAGGCGATCACGCGATAAAAAATGCGCTAGGTGTTATTGCGCTATGTCATTATGAAGGTGTTCCAGCAACAAGTGTGAATGAACGCTTTGCTACTTTTACAGGCGTGAAGAGACGTTTCTCTGTATCGGAATTTGAAGGCAGAGTGATTGTTGATGATTATGCACATCACCCAACTGAAATCCGCGCGACATTGGATTCAGCGCGTCAAAAATACCCAGATCGTGATGTCATTGCTATATTCCAGCCACACACATTCACGCGTACGGCAGCTCTCTTAGATCAATTTGCAGAAAGTCTTGCTGGTGCTGATCAAGTCTACCTTTGTGATATCTTTGGCTCCGCTAGAGAACAAGCGGGGAATTTAACTATAGTCGATTTAATCGACAAAGTACCCAATTCTCACTATTTGAAAATGGATGATATGTCTGATTTAGCGAGTCATCAAAACGCAGTATTATTATTTATGGGCGCGGGAGATATCCAACAATATTTAAAACAATTTAAATCAACTATCACGAACGAAGAAACAGCCTAACCCTTATGAGGGAAGGCTGTTTTTTCCTTATAGACAAAAGAGCAGGTGTGGAAAAGTTGCCGTTCTGCTGCGCTTCAGGTGGATGTGTTCTGGAGACCCCATGGTGAGACGACTTTAACGATCGATGTTCTAGTCGAAACTTCAGGAATGTGTCTACCTCTGAAGCCTTAATTCCGGATCATTAACTAACTATTAACCTTACATAATCACTTTCTACATATTCTTTTATCTTTTTAAAAAAGAAACAATTGGAATTTTAAAAGGAAATCGCCTAGTTATGTCGAACAGGAGTAGTAGAACGAAAAGTTTAGCCACTCCAAAAGAGGGGTAAAGTTTTCGTAAGAATATGCTCTAGGAGGACAACGTCAGTGGTCAATTTACTTTACATCGCAGCAGTCGTAGCTGCGATAGCATTTCTTATCCTTTGTATTAGTCTTGCCATGACGCTCGGGTCGTTAAAGTCCAGTTTACAAAGCGTCACACATACGGTAGATGACTTAACAAAGCAATTGGAAGGAGTTACTACAGAAAGTACACAACTTCTTCACAAAACAAATCAACTAGCAGAAGACTTGCAAAACAAGGCTGAAAAGTTGAACACTGTAGTGGATGCGGTAAAAGGAGTAGGCGATTCAGTGAATAACTTAAATCAGTCAGTTCATCGAATCTCTAACTCTGTTACTACACAAGCTGAACAAAACAGTGATAAAATTGCGCAAGTATTACAATGGGGGACTGTAGCACTTGGTCTTTACGACCAAGTGAAAGAACGTCAACCTGAAAAGTCCAGTGGCTGGACAGTGTATAAAGCGCGCTCCTAGTACTAGCATTTCCTAAGTATCATACAAAACATTCAATTTACAGGAGGAAGAAAACATGACAGAAAACAAACCGAACTATAATGAAAACCAAGGGAACTACGCAAATACTTACGGGCAGCCTCAATACCCGGCTAATTACAACTATCGTTCAACTAACGATCTTTATGAAGAGGATCATAGTGGAGCAAGTAGTTTCATTGCAGGTGCAATTGTAGGTGGAATTATCGGAGCGGCTACAGCATTGTTCCTAGCGCCGAAAACGGGTCGTGAAATGCGTGAAGATTTTACATTACAAGCATCGCAGTTAAAAGATAAGAGTATCGAACTTAGCTCAACAGCTAAAGACAAGGCAGTAGAATTATCTAGTACTGCAAAAGAAAAAGCTGTAGAACTATCAAGTGCTGCAAAAGATAAAACGGCAGATTTTACAGATTCTGCAAAGGAAAAGACAGCTGCATTCACAGCTGCTGCGAAAGATAAAACGTCTGAGTTTACTCAAACAATCCAAGAGCAATCAGGACAATTAGTCGATAAAGTGAAATCAGCTACATCAAAAACAAATATCCCGATGGATGATGGTACGGTATCGTCTGAAGGGGAAGAGGCTACTGATTATAAGAGTACAAAAGAAAATAATGAACAATCAGGAGAGCTTTCTAAAGAAAAAGAAACAACAGCAAAGGAAGAAGATCATCCTGCTAAAGTAGTAGAGGCGGCTAGCAAGAAAGATGCTAAAGCAACTTCAAAATAATGAAAAGGCCTTCCGAAATGGAAGGTCTTTTTCATTGTTCTATTTATTCAAAACGGATTTCTAGTCTATCTCCGCCGAATATTGGTTCGTTAAAACGAATGGATTCTCCGTTACGCACTAAACGATAAGCTGAAGCGGAATTACTAGGCAAAGAGAAGTTTGTAAATGCAAAGATATCACTAAAGATGATAGGTGCATTTGAAACGGATGTAAATTCTATTTGATCAGTTGGATGAACTTGATGAGCGGGATTTTCTAGTTGTCCATTTACAAAAACTGCGGTACGTTGTTTCTTAATAGTGACGGGTTTATTATTGAATGTGATATCTGCACGTACTTCTAAGATGATGTCTAGTTCATCAGCAATCTCTTGTAGAGTAGTTGCAGGAGGCTGTTGTGTCACTATATGATCTCCATCTTGTATCATGTAGTCTTCCTGTACTTCTTTGTCCCCAACAAAATAGGCAATAGAACGGGGATTCAGTAGACGTTGCAATCCATTATGTGTTACAGAAAGTGGTTCTGGCGCATGCATTTGCGATTGTTTAATAGCTGTCGCCAATGTGTTGGAAGTTCCTACTGTCAATTCATCGCGGTCAGCTAAAAAGGTATCTAAAGAGGCTCTGTGGCCGTTTACTAGGATTTCATTGGTAATGGTCATAGGTACTCCATCCAATTGGAAATGGATAGTGTCTGGGGCTTGTATTACATCCTCGACCGTAGCCACTGCATCTTTCCCGTCTTTACCAAATTGTAGTTCAATCACATCTTTGTCGCGGATTAAATCTTTTGTACTTGCTTCTTGTCCATTCAATAAAATGGTCGTGGATGAGCCATGTTCACCAAGTAGTGTAATCCATTCACCATTCACTTTCACTGTCAATGCAAGTCCAGGCTTACCATATAATTTTCGAGCGGATACGTTTGCAGCAAGTAGCGCATCTCCGACTGTCATTTCTTTTAATTCAAATAATCGTATCGTCTGCTCATCCACTGTGAGTGACATATAGTGAATAGGAGCTCTATGAGCAGCAATCGCAATTCCGATCGGTGTAACTAGCGCAGGTGACGCTTCGATGCTATCGGCAAGCGTAACGCCAGTCAATGCATCTAAACTACGAATCGCTACTCTGTTCTCAGGTAATTCTAATTCAGTGCTCAATTCCTTAGATAAAGTCGGAGTCAAACTACCGCCACCTACAATCATCACAGCTTGAGGAGAGCTGTTACTATTCAATCGTTTAATCTCTTGTGCAATGGAGGCTGCTAATCGTTTAACCGCTGGACTAATCACATCTACTGCTTCTTCAGCGGGAACTTGCTGCTCAAATCCTAAAATATCTTGAATCGTTAATAGTTCTTGTGAAGAAATTTGTCGTTTCATTTGTTCGGCTAAAGGGAAATCGAGCAGATAATGATTGCTTACTGTCTCGGTAATTTCGTCGCCTGCAACAGGTACCATGCCATATGCAATTACGGTATTGTCTTTGACGATGGCAATATCAGATGTACCTGCTCCAATATCGACTAAGGCGATATTCAATCTTCTCATGGAAGGAGGGACGAGTACATTAATTGCAGCAATTGGTTCAAGTGTTAAAGCTTCCATTTCTAAATCTGCCCGTTTTAGTGCAGCTAATAATGATTCTACGACTACACGTGGCAAGAATGTTGCAATGACTTCAATCGTCGCTTGATTTCCCGTTTGATCAATCAAATTACCAATCTTTTCACCATTTAATTTGTAATGTAATACGGAATAACCAACACAGTAATAGTGATCATCCTCTTTCAACTCATTCGATGATAGCAAAGTTTGCTGAGCATTCTGAACAGCTGATAGTTCCAAGCGATTAATATCTTCGGTAGAAATTAATGTTTGTTCTGAAATATCAACAGTGACAGTACCTTCCGAAGTCTTCAATGAACGACCTGCTGCAGCGACACTGACACGCTTTAGCTTCCCATGATGCTGTTCTAGTTGGTGTTTAATATCTTGAATAATAGATGCGACGCTTAAAACATTATGTATTTGTCCATCAATCATAGAACGTTCTTTATGTTCTTTAGAAATTAGATCCACAATATGAAATAAATCGTCTTGTTGTTCGAGCACAATTCCAACAACGGAGCGTGTTCCTATGTCTAATGCAAATAAATTTTCCCCCAGAATGTCCAACCTCTTTTCAAACTGTATTCTATGTGAAAATAGTGAAAATGTATTAATTCGGTGAAATTGCGTGACTTTTCAAAGATAAGTCATTATACTTGTTCTAGTATATAAAAATGTACCATAGATTCCAGCGTTAGAAAAGGATGATATGTGCGGGGAGGAGACAGAATGATGAGACAGCAAGACTTAGGTGAGTTAAGAGGACGCATTGATGAATTGAATATTGATATTCTAAAATTGATCAATGAGCGTACAAGTATTGTTCAAGAAATTGGTAACGTAAAAGAAAAGCAAGGTGTAAATAGATATGATCCAATCCGCGAACGGGAGATGTTGAATGTCTTAAAGAACGCTAACAACGGTCCTTTACCAGACGGTATCTTGGAACAAGTTTTCAAATCTATTTTTATGTCTGCACTTGAAATACAACAGGACAAGCAAAAGAATGCATTGCTCGTATCCCGTACAAAAAAAGCAGAGGATACGATCGTAGACGTAAACGGTCAGAAAATTGGGGGCGGAGAACCAACTTTCATTTTCGGACCTTGTGCAGTAGAATCTTACGAGCAAGTATTGGCAGTTGCGCAATCAATCAAAGCAAAAGGTTTGACGATGATCCGCGGAGGGGCTTACAAGCCGCGTACATCTCCATATGACTTCCAAGGCTTAGGTCTTGAAGGACTAAAAATTCTAAAACGTGTTGCGGATGAAACTGGCCTTTCTATTGTCACAGAAATCATTACACCTACGCACTTGGAAGAAGCGCTCGAGTATATCGACGTAATCCAAATCGGTGCTCGTAATATGCAGAACTTTGAATTGCTGAAAGAGGCAGGAATGGTTGATAAACCAGTACTTCTAAAGCGTGGAATGTCTGCTACGATTTCTGAGTTCGTTAACGCAGCTGAATATATTATTTCTAAAGGAAATACGCAAATTATGTTATGTGAGCGCGGTATTCGAACGTACGAACCAGCTACACGAAATACGTTAGACATCTCTGCTGTTCCAATCTTGAAGCAAGAAACGCACTTACCGGTATTTGTAGACGTAACTCACTCTACTGGTCGTAAGGACTTGTTGCTTCCAACAGCGAAAGCTGCGATTGCAGTAGGAGCGGACGGCGTTATGGCAGAAGTTCATCCGGATCCAGCAGTAGCATTATCGGATTCAGCACAACAAATGGACATACCGCAGTTTGATACATTCTACGAAGAGATGAAACACTTCATGAAAACGCACCAAACGATCTAACATTCTAGCACCGATCCTTTAAATTAGAGGATCGGTGCTTTCTACATAAAGAGAAATATTTTCAATACAGAAAAAATCCTATATGTCGTGAAAACACGGTATACTAGTAATGAAGAAGGATAGGAGGAACAAATATGGCCATCACCATTTACGATGTAGCAAGAGAAGCGAACGTATCTATGGCAACGGTTTCAAGGGTAGTGAATGGCAATCAGAATGTTAAGCCTGCTACTCGCAAAAAGGTATTGGACTGTATCGAACGTTTAGGATATAGACCGAACGCCGTTGCTCGAGGGTTAGCTAGTAAACGGACAACGACTATTGGTGTCATCGTTCCGGATATGTCAAAGAGCTATTATGCAGAACTTTCCAGAGGGATCGCAGACGTTGCGACAATGTACGAGTACAATATCATCATCTCTAACTCAGACAAGAGTACTTCACGAGAAGTAGAGTTATTCGAAGATCATTTAGGCAAACAAGTGGATGGTTTAATTTTCATGAGTGACTCTATTTCGCCAGAAGTACGAACAGAAATGAAAACAGCGAATGTTCCAATCGTCTTGGCAGGGACTTTGGATTTTGAAACAAACTTACCGTCTGTCAATATTGACCATGAACAAGCGGCTTACGACGTAGTAAAAAAGCTGATAGACAATGGTCATAAGCGAATCGCATTTGTTTCAGGTCCTTTCACACGCGATATAAACCGTGTGTGTAAACGAGTAGGGTATATTCGTGCGTTAGAAGAGGCTGGACTTGCGGTTGATGAAGAGTTAATCGTGGAGACGGATAATACCTATGATGAAGCTTACGAGAGTTGGGGCATTTTAGGTAAACTGTCGGATCGACCGACAGCAGTTATGGCGAGCAGTGATGAAATTGCTGTAGGAATTATGAATGGTGTACGGGATGTTGATCTTCGTATTCCGGAAGACTTAGAAATCATCTGTTTCCAGCACTCTATTCTCGCGCGTATTGTCCGCCCGCAACTATCTGCAATTGTTGTCCCGTTATACGATCTAGGGGCTGTGTCGATGAGATTATTAACTAAGCTTATGAGTGAAGAAGAGGTAGAAGAAACAGAAGTTGTCTTACCGTATCATTTAGAAGAGCGCCAATCTGTAAGATGAAAAAAGCAACTTATCATTTGATAAGTTGCTTTTTTATATATGGATTATCCCTTACGAATTACGTGTAGTGCCCTTGACAACATTTGTTCATTCTTTTCCTCGATGTCTTTTTTTCGTGGCACGGGCTCGTACAAGTTAGGTGGATCTTGCCATGTTTCGATGAGGGAGACGGGAGATTCAGGTTGCCATTTCTTCAGCCAGGCTTCTGGTAAGCGGCCGGTTGGTGTTGGGATAGATTTCATTGTCAACCATAGATGAGACCATGCACGCGGTACGACGCGCCAAATATCATAACCCCCACCGCCAATGGCGATCCAACGACCATCGCAGAATTCCTCTGCAATTTCCTTTGCAAGTTTTGGAATCTCCTCATAAATTTTCATCGTGCTATATAGATGTGTTAGTGGATCCAAGTAATGTGCATCGGCACCGTTTTGTGTCAAAATGACATCAGGCTTGAAGTATTCCGCTACTTCTCGTAAAGCGTTGCGATAGATGTGCAAGAATGATTCATCTTCTGTAAATGCATCGACAGGGAAGTTGAATGACGTACCATAACCTTTGCCATTCCCGCGTTCAGTCACGTTGCCGGTGCCGGGGAATAAGTAGCGCCCGGTTTCGTGGATTGAAAATGTACAAACGTCTGGATCATCGTAAAACGTCCATTGCACACCGTCACCATGGTGCGCATCCGTATCTACATAAAGTACACGTGCGCCATACTTCTGTTGTAAGTATTTAATCGCAACAGAACTATCATTATAAATACAAAAACCTGAAGCTTTTCCTTGGAAACCGTGATGCAGGCCACCACCTAGATTCAATGCGTAGCGCGAGCGGCCTTCCATTACTTCTTCAATGGCGGAAAGTGTACCGCCAACGAGCAACGCGCTTGCATCGTGCATGCCGGTGAAGAAGGGAGTATCTTCTGTACCGATTCCATAAATGCTACCGATACTTTCGCTTATTACACCTGTACTTGCCTTTTTTACAATTTCAATATATTTTTCATCATGCGCTAGGAGCAATTCTTCATCTGTTGCGGTTCTAGGCACAACGATTTCATCGGGATCAATGGAATGTATCTCATTCAACAAATCCATCGTTAACATAATTCGCTTTTGATTGAAAGGGTGCGTATCCGAAAACTCATAATTTAACTGCTCAGGTGAAAAGATAAAACTCGCTGTTTTTTTCATAAGCCCATCTCCGGTTCACTAGGCCAAAGAACGTCAAAACCTTCCGCTTTCAAATCTGCAATGATTGATAGGGGATTCATTCGTTTGATTCGGACGGCTAGAACTTTACTATCTTCATCATCCAGATAAGGATGCACTAAGACACTTAGTACATTGGTATTATGTTTATTAAATACTTTTGATACTTCATAAAGAATACCTGCACGATTCGGAACGCGGATTTGAATATGCGAGCTCGGCTGGTTCGCGCCAGTTAACTCAATATAATTATAAAGTAAATCTGTTTTCGTTAAAATACCAACGAGCTGATAATTAGAAACGATAGGTAAACAGCCGATCTCATAGGTATAAAATAGCAAAGCTGCTTCTTCAACGAAATCTCTCGGGTGACCAATCAACAAATCTGTTTTCATGATTTTATCAAGCGTTGTTTCGTATAGTGAAGGTTCTAATGTCTCGGAAATACTAGAAGGGGAAGCCTCTTTCACATCACGATCGGTTACTAATCCTATTAAACGTTCATTTTCAATAATTGGTATATGTCTAATTTTTTTCTGCTTCATCAATTGAACAGCGTCCGCAATTGTGTGCGTGGAATTCAATGTAATCACATCTGATTTCATAATGTCCTGTACGAGCATGATCATTCCTCACTTTCAGTGGTTAACACGATTTTTGAATCGGACGCGATCAAACTGCTTAACGGAAGCCTGATCTACACGTTTTCCGATTCGTGCCATTAAACAATTTGCAGGATGGGAGCATACTTCGGGGTCGTCTGTTGAGAAAAACTCCATGCCACCTGCGCGCATCATTTTCTCCATCACTTTACGGTAATCCCAAACGGTTAAGCCGGTTCCTTTTAAGTCCCAATGCCAGTAATACTCTGTCGTAATAATGATATAATCTTCCATCGCATCATCCAACATCGATAATTTCAGTAAGGATTTACCTATCTGGGAACCGCGGTAAGGAGCAGCTACTTCAATTGCTCCTAATTCTATTAAATTAGGCAATTCAGCTTCATACCAACGCTCCAATGGATCTGGATAAAGGTATGTTACGTATCCTACAATTAAATTTCCGATTCTGGCGATATTAATTCGCCCTTCTGGAAATGAAGCGATTTTCACTAATGCCTCTTGTTGTTGTTTAGGTGGACGAAATGCTTTTAGTCCTTCGTGGAAATCAAACGCAGCTAGCTGTTCAGATGAAACAGGTCCTTCAATGACTAATTCACCTTCATCATGCGGATAGGTCCTTGAAAAATACGTTTTTATATGGTCCACGCAGCTCACTCCTTCCATTTATCTGTACCCTTAAAAAAGGTAAGTAATCGTTGTCAGTACTGTTTGTGCTTCTCTAATTTAAGTATACATTTTATCCTACAGAAATGTATATTGTTTTCAGAAGATCGTGGAATTATTAGAATTTTTCTATAAAAAAGCCAGATTACAATAGGTATATTGTAATCTGGTTCACTATTTAGTCTTTCTTTGGAGCATCAGCCTCAGGTGTAGTTTCAGGCTTAGCTTCAGGCTTAGCTTCAGGCTTAGCTTCAGGTTTGGTTTCTGGTGTAGTCTCAGGTTGTTTATCAGTTGCAGCTCCCGTTTCTTTATCCGCTTTTGTTTCCGATTCCGGTTTTTCTTCTGGCTTTGGTTTTGGAGGTGCAACATTCGATACGGTATTGGATGCTTCTGATTGTAAACCTGTAATATCAACCGCACGTACATAATATGAGCCATAGCCGATATTGTATGAACGGGATGCGCCATCTCTAACTGTCCCAATACGAACACCATTTTGATAAATATAATAACCAATAACATCATTGGATGGTGAGGCAGTCCACGTCAGAGTAGATCCGTTTTTAGCTGTTTGCACTGGAGCCGGTGGCATATTGTTTGCTGGGAATCTAGCACTTGATACAACATTGCTTGAATATCCGCCTCGACCTGCTAATAATTTAGAACCATCTCCGCCCAATCTACCCATCATCCGTTTAACGAATTGAGAGTTCACACCTACACCACCTGAAGAAACGAATTCACGAGGTGTAGAAGGGAGTGCTTGGTAAAGTCTCCCGTTTACTCGAACCGAAGCAGTATTAATAATGCTGTCATCCACTTTCGAAGGAACCATTACTTTGGAGTTAAATAAATCTGACCTGACAAGTCCAGCAGCCGAACATGCTGCTGAAGGAGCCATGCCTGAAACTCCACAGAACGAGCGAGTCACTACGCCGTTTGGACGTTTAAATCTTTCTGCTGCTTTAATAACGTCCGGACGTACGCTGTTTGCCGTATTCATCAACTGTCCGAATAATCTAGCCGTTCGTTCAGAAGGGTGCATTTGACTGCTACGATATCCGCTGTACAAAGGTGTATCTTGGTTCTTATATCCTATCCAGACACCGAGTGAAACATTTGGATTATAGCCCATAAGCCAAGCATTTCCGTAATGTTGGGAAGTACCTGTTTTTACCGCCAAGTCTGGGCGGAAGTTCATGAAACCTGGTAAACGCGCTGCTGTACCAGGTGGTCTAAGCACGTCACGCATCATATCCGTAATGATATAGGCTGTTTCAGGACTGAATACATCGACTGGTTCGATTTTATATTCATAAATTACATTGCCTTTCATATCTTCAATGCGATCAATCATATGGGATTTGATGAATTGACCTCCATTAGCAAATGTTGCATACGCATTGGTGTTTTCTTCAACAGAAACTCCTACATCCATACTACCGAGTGCAGTCGTTAGGTATCCTCCATCGGCTTCTGTTAATTTAGAGAAGTTCATTTTCTTTAGGAATTCGATAGGTTTTCTATCAATAATTTGATCGTATAGTCGTAGTGTTGATAAGTTTTGCGAACGGGCTAATGATTCACGAGCGGATAAAATCCCAAGCTCCCGATCAAAATAGTTCCCCGGTGCGTAACTTCCTCGTCTAAATTTCACGTCAACTACCGGGCTACCCGCGCCAATTACGCCATACTCTATGGCTGGTGCGTAGACTAGTAAAGGTTTCATAGACGATCCGTTATGTCTAAAGGCTTGAGTTGAATGATTTAACGCTTCGAGTTCATGATCGCGTCCACCGACAAAGGAAAGAATTTTACCTGTATGGTTTTCAATCATCATAGCCCCGACTTGAACAGGATCTTCAACAATGGTCTTTTTACCGGATTCTTTGTCAACTTTTTCAGAAGTATAAGTAAAGCCGTAATATTTAAAGTTCTTAGCTACCTCATTCATTTGGTCGTATAGTTCTTTATCAATCGTAGAGAAAATTCGGTAACCGTCTGTACGCATAGAACGGTCTGCCATAATTTTATATTTTTCCTTCACTTTTGAATCTTCATCAAATCGACTAGCGTCCAGTCCGTCTTTTTCAGCTAGTACTTTTGCTAAGATCTCTACTGTTTCATTTTGAATTTCTTGCGTAACGTAAGGATAACGTTCAGTTGCACGTCTAGAAGGTTGTCTAAAATCCTTAACGATATCATAAGCAATTGCTTCCTGATACTCTTCTTCTGTTATATATCCAGTATCTCTCATACGGAATAAAACAGTCTTCATACGATTAATACCAGCCTGAAGTTTTTCAGGCTCTTTTAGTCCTTGGTTTTTACTATAGAAAGGGGTATACGTGTAAGGCGCTTGAGGAATACCAGCTATATAAGCAGACTGAGGTAAGTTCAATTCAATCGCTTTAATACCGAAAAGACCTCTAGCTGCTGTTTCTATACCGGCAATATTTTGCCCTACAACATCACGACCGTATGGAATGATATTCAAGTACGCTTCTAGAATTTCATCTTTTGTCATGAAATGTTCTAAACGCATTGCTAACAAAATTTCCTTTGCTTTCCTTTCGTAAGACACTTCGTTTGTCAAAATTTGGTTTTTGACTAATTGCTGAGTCAATGTAGAACCACCTGTTTGACTATCTGAGTTTGTCACGTCTTGGAACACACCACGGAAAATGGCTTTTGGTACAATTCCTTTGTGCTCTTTAAAGTATTCATCTTCTGTAGCTAACACTGCATCTAGTGCATATTGAGAAACTTTGTCTAGCGTGATTTGTCGCCGCTCAATATCAGAGTTGACCTTACCTAAGTAGATACGATCTGCGAAGAACATTTCTGATGTTTCCTCGTAAGTAAACACCGCATTACGGAGTTCTTCTTTAGTGCGTAAAGGCTCTTTCGCAACGAGTGAAGCAAAGTATCCTGCACCAACAGACGTGGCGAATACAGCGGCAATCACACCGAAGATGAGCATCAATATGAATAAGTTCCATAGTACGCCAGAGCTAATTCGAATCTTTTTCGCCCAAGGCTCTTTTTTCGCCTCCTCGAATTTGTTTTCTAATTGTTGGATCTTATTATTTTTCAATTTACTCAAAGTTTTCTCCCCCTAAAATCTTAATTATTATAGCATAGATTACGGATTAATTAAGCAATTATTGTTGACTTTCATTGGAACTTGGTTAAAATTAAAGATATATGAAATTACATGTCGAAAAAACCGAAGTAATGATAGCGAGTTCCGTCATAGAGAGACAGCGGTTGGTGCAAGCTGTTCGGTACGCTAATCATGAATTACAGTTTTGGAATGTACGTTTTGCGCAACGTTATCAGCGCCTTAAAGCCGGAGAGTTTATTCTCTCAAGCCGGGTGGTACCGCGTTAATTATTAATCAACTAACGTCCCTGCATGATCATTTACTGATCGTGTAGGGACTTTTTGGGTTGGTTTTAGGAGGAAAGGGAAAATGTCAAACGAATTAATGGATGATTTACGCTGGAGAGGACTGCTATACCAGCAGACGAATGAAGAAGGATTAGAAAAATTACTTACAGACGAAAAGATTTCTTTATACTGTGGTGTCGATCCAACTGCAGACAGTATGCATATTGGACATATCGTACCGTTGCTAACGCTACGCCGCTTTCAAATGCATGGTCATCAGCCGATCTTATTAATCGGTGGAGCAACAGGCATGATAGGGGATCCGTCGGGCCGCTCTGAAGAACGTCAATTACAAACGACAGAACAAGTGGAGGATAATGTACGTGGCATCAAAAAACAATTAGAAATGATCTTCGACTTCCAATCAGACAATGGTGCAAAATTAGTGAACAACAATGACTGGATCGGTTCTATGTCATTGATTGAATTTTTGCGTGACTACGGAAAACTATTGAGTGTAAACTATATGCTAGCAAAAGACAATGTAGCATCTCGTTTAGATCAAGGGATTTCATACACGGAATTTTCTTATATGTTGATGCAAGGTGCAGACTTCAATCATTTATTCGACCATCATAACTGCCGTGTGCAAATTGGTGGATCAGATCAGTGGGGGAATATCACAACAGGTCTAGAAGTCATCCGTAAAATGCATGACGAAGAAGTAAAAGCATACGGCTTCACGATTCCGCTCGTCACAAAAGCAGACGGAACAAAATTCGGAAAATCTGCTGGCGGGGCAGTATGGCTTGATGCGAAGAAGACTTCCCCATACGAGTTCTACCAATTCTGGATCAATGCAGCAGACGCTGACGTAGTGAAATACTTGAAAATCTTCACATTCCTTAGTCGAGAAGAAATCGAAGCACTTGAAACAGCGGTACAAGAAGAACCGCATTTGCGCAAAGCACAAAAAACATTAGCAGAAGAAATGACACGCCTAATCCACGGGGAAGCTGCTCTTGAGCAAGCAATCCGCATCTCAGCAGCCTTATTTAGCGGAGACTTGAAGACATTAACAGCTTCTGAAATGAAAGATGCATTCAAAGACGTACCAACTGTAGAGATGGAAAAAGCGGATCAGAACATCGTAGACTTCATCGTTCAGGCAGGTGTGTCTCCATCGAAACGTCAAGCACGTGAAGATGTGACGAATGGTGCAATTTCGTTTAATGGTGAACGTATTACGGATACTGCGTTTACAGTAGGGGCGGATCAGCGTTTGGAGGATGCGTTTACAATTGTTAGACGTGGCAAGAAGAAGTATAGCATGGTGAAGTTTGTGTAATTGTATGAAGAGAACCCCTGGAATTCTTGGCGAATTTCAGGGGCTTTTTGTTTATTGGATTAGCATTTTTTTAATCATGCGGATGTCGATGTCGTGATCGTTTACTTGATGGTGGATCGTGCGCATACTGGCTAGTTGGTCTGTGTTGTGTGAGACTGTTTCCGTTAGTAAGTCGATTTTTCCTTCAGTAGTAATAGTACGATCACCGATTTCAAACATAGCTTGTTTTATAAATTTTTGTTCTTCTTTAAGTGAAGAAACATCGGTTTTAAGTGTAGAAACATCAGTTTTAAGTGTAGAAACATCGGTTTTAAGTGAAGAAACATCGGTTTTAAGTGAAGAAACATCAGTTTTAAGTGAAGAAACATCGGTTTTAAGTGAAGAAACATCGGTTTTAAGAGTAAGAATATCACCTTCCATATTTATTACTTTGTCAGCGATGAGTTGGAGAAGTTCTCGATCCGTCATAATATGCCTCCTTGTCTATTCTTTTTGTATATTTTGCGTTGGATGTATTGAAAATGCTTATTTGCTGTATATGTGAATCTAATTGTATCATCTTTTTAATTATATGTACAGAACATACCTTCGTACGAGGAGGGTTATTTAATTCAAATTAGATATCAAAAAACCCCGCTAGCTGAGATAATCTCATCCATCGGGGTTTTACTGTCATTAACGTGAGTAGAATTCTACGATCAATGCTTCGTTGATCTCAGCAGCTAATTCGCTACGCTCTGGAAGGCGAACGAAAGTACCTTTTTTAGATTCTTTATCGAATGTTACGTAGTCAGGAACAAAGCTGTTCACTTCTAACGCTTCTTCGATAGCAGTCAAGTTTTGAGATTTCTCACGAAGAGAGATTTCAGAACCTGGCTTCACTGCGAATGAAGGGATATCAACGCGCTTGCCGTCAACTAGTACGTGACCGTGGTTGACTAACTGGCGAGCTGCACGACGAGTACGTGCAAGACCCATACGGTAAACAACGTTATCAAGGCGAGCTTCAAGTAAGATCATGAAGTTTTCACCGTGAATACCTTGCATTTTACCTGCTTTGTTGAAAAGCGTGCGGAATTGACGTTCGTTTACGCCGTACATAAAGCGTAGTTTTTGTTTTTCTTGCAATTGCATTCCGTATTCGGAAAGTTTTTTACGTTGGTTTGGACCGTGTTGTCCTGGTGCGTATGGACGCTTTTCAATTTCTTTACCAGTGCCTGTTAGTGAGATACCTAAACGGCGTGACAATTTCCAAGATGGACCTGTATATCGAGCCATGAGAGACTCCTCCTCTGTTGGTTTTATTTTGTTGTAAAATAAGACCAGATATGTTCAATCCATCTGCCATTCTATAATCTTGCAACTTCGCCCCTGCAGCCTCGAGGTTACGTGGTGCACCTTTTAAAAAAAAGGAATAGACTGGACAAAACAGAACACATAACTGCTGCAACTATTTTACACAAAGAATAGCATACCAATTTATCATCTTCTGGTCAAGCATATTCATTCGGCTGAAAGAATAAAGCTACAACACTTTTGTTTTGGATAAAATCACGGTACACTAAAACTAAGGATAATAAAGCGCTTTCATATACTGTTTTGAATAATATGATAGAAGGAGGAATTAAAATGCACAAGAATAACAACTGGCATAAAGAAACAGCAATGATTCATGAAGGATACGACAGCAAAGAACATCAAGGGAGTCTTGCTGTGCCACTGTATCAAACCGCAACATATGTATTTGATTCAGCTGAACAAGGAGAAAAACGATTCGCTGGAGAAGAAGCGGGGAATATTTATTCTCGTTTAGGAAATCCAACTGTTAGCGTATTAGAAGAACGTATTGCACGAATGGAAGAAGGGCAAGCGGGTCTGGCATTTGCGTCAGGAATGGCTGCGGTTAGTGCCGTATTAGTTCATGTTACAAAAGCGAATGACCATATAGTATGTTCACGGGGAATTTACGGTTGTACATTTGGGTTTTTGAAAATATTAGAAGAAAAATATGCGATTACACATGATTTAATCTCTATGGGAACAGAAGAAGAAATTGAAAAAGCGGTAAAACCTGAAACGACATGTATATATGTAGAAACACCAATCAATCCGACGATGGAATTGGTCGATTTGCAAGCGGTTGTGAATGTAGCCAAGCGACACAATTTAAAAGTCATTGTGGATAATACATTCTGTTCACCGTATATTCAAACACCATTGACATTTGGTGTTGATTTCGTTTTGCATAGTGCGACGAAATACTTGAATGGCCACGGTGACGTTATCGCAGGATTACTAGTAGGGAACGATAAGGAAGAAATGGCGAAGTTGCGTGGAACTGTCCAAAAAGATTTCGGTGGAGTGATTTCACCTTTTGACGCATGGTTATTGCTACGTGGTATCAAAACGTTGCCTGTGCGAATGGATCGACATGCAGCGAACGCGAAAATCCTTTTTGATTATTTGAAAAATCACTCTCGAATAGAAGAAGTATTTTATCCATTTGATGATCAGCACCCGCAATACGAAATTGCAAAGAAGCAAATGAAAACGGGTGGCGGCTTAATTTCATTTACAATTAAAGGGGGAAAAGAAGAGGCTCAGAAGCTGATGAACCACTTATCGCTTGTAAAATTAGCAGTTAGTCTTGGAGATGCGGAAACATTAATTCAACATCCAGCGACAATGACGCATTCTGCAGTACCTAAAGAAGAACGTGAAAAAATGGGCGTGATGGATTCCTTGTTGCGACTGTCTGTAGGGCTAGAACACATGGATGATATCATCGCTGACTTAGAGCAAGCGTTTCAATTTATCTGAAAAAACGAGCGATCCTTTGTCAAGGATCGCTCGTTTTATTCTATAGAATTGTGGAAGGACTGCCGCATTGGGCAGTCCTTACTTTTGATAACTTACTATAATAATGTTGGTTTTATATATCGTGTAGAATCTGAATGTACCGTATTTGCCGCGGTCGTGTTCTACTGGTTGTTTTACTTAAGCAACGCAAACCCTACCTACTTTTGCGTCCTTGCGACCCTATAGTCGCGCCAGTGATGAATAAGTGTTCCGAAAAACATCTGCAGAACGCCATTTCTTTGTGTCAGACTAGTTATCAATCCCAATCACATACTATACATTATAACTTTTCGTTTGTCAATATATATTTATTTATGATGTCTTATAAGAAGAGTATATGCCAGTCGAAACTAGTGTTATAGTTATTTTTCGGATGATAAAAAGGCTAGGACAAAACATAATAAAAATTAAAAGTCGTATGAAGTCAGGTTATAACCATCGTTTCATGCGACTTTAATATTTTTTTGGCACATACACAAGATTTTTTCTTGTATGCCTACATCTTATCTGTTAATTTTCTTCTAACAAAAGATCTTTCGCAGCTGTTAATGCATTTTGTACACGCGGGAAACCAACGTATGGAATTAGTTGCATAATACATTCTACAACTTCTGTTTTTGTCAGACCGACTGTGAGTGCGCGTTTTACATGTGTTTGAATTTGAGTCGTTGCGCCCTGTGTTACAAGTGAAGCGAGTGTTACCAATTGACGTTGCTTACTGTCTAGTCCAGGTCTTGAATAGATCTCGCCATATGCAAATTCTACTATGTACTTACGTAGGTCAGGCGCTAATTCTTTCAGTGCGTCTGCTGTCATCATACGATTTGCTTCCTCTTCGCTGACATACTCTTTGATTTTCGTTAAACCTGCTTCGATTCGTTCTGTGGACATATGTAGTGCCTCCTTAATATTTTTATTATTCTGTAGATTGAGTATAACATAACTTGTCTATCTACACGTCTAGTGACAAAAAATGCTTTTACGGGGATTGGGCAATGACAATAGTATAAAGGGTTCTACTTTAGATAAAAACGTTTAAGAAGTAGTGTAGCTAGGTATAGTTGAATAGAGCAAGAAAACAACAACTTTGGAGGTAATACAAATGGAGAAGTTTTTCTTGGAAAATGCAGTACAAGCTAAAAAGAAGATTGAAGAATTGGTAGCACAAGGCTATACGCATGAAGAGATTTATGTTTTCGCACATAGTGAGGATCGTGAGGATAGGATTGCGGATGCTCTAGATTCTGAAAAAGTCGGTATGAGTGAAATGGGCTTCCTAGATAAGATGAAGAATATGTTTACATCTCGAGGCGATACATTGAGAGCGGAGATGCAAGCGGTTGGGCTTACTGAGGCAGAAGCTGAAGAAGGGGAAAGCGAGTTAGATAAAGGGCGATTGGTACTCGTTGCAAAACGATAATATGATGAATGATCGATAAAGGGGCT
>NZ_JAPMIW010000004.1:106096-152329 GCF_033088395.1 Sporosarcina sp. GW1-11
CTTCATAATATCGATCAATTGGAATGAATAGCCCTACTTTTCCGTATTCTTGTTCATCCAACGTTGCGAAAATGGTGCCGATTACTTCGCCTTTCTCATTAATCACCGGACTTCCGCTGTTGCCACGATAGACAGGGGCTTTGATCATAACGACAGGACTTTCCCAATCGGGTAATTGAATATAGTCGATTGTGTTGCCTTGATTGGCAATTCCTGAAAAACTGAGTGGATTACCGATAAGTGTGATAGGTTCGTGATCATAGAACTGAGTTTTATCTGCTAGCGTTAAATGCGGAAGGTTTTCTCCATTCACTTTTATTACTGCCATATCTATAGATGGAAATACTTTTGTGACGGTGGCAGTGAATCGCTCGCCTTTAGGAAAAGAGACGAGAACGGATTCGTTACCTTCTATTACATGATAATTCGTCAATATCGTTCCATCATCGCTAATGGAATAGCCTGTACCTTTACTTTCTTCTGTAGCGACGATCACAACGGCTTTCTTATACTCTGCGATTTGTGGATTTTGGGAAAGTGAGGATGAAGTTTTTAAAAATTCAATGGCCGGTATTGAATAAATTTGAAATATGACGGAGAAAGTACTGATTGTCAATGTCATTGCCATTATCCAAAAAATCCATTTAGGGTAAGGTCGGTATGTACGGCGTATGTTTTTTTCTGCAGCGGCTTTCTCAAGTGCTTCACGCTGCGCTTCGAGTACTAACTCCTGTAATGCTTCATCATCTAGTTCTTCTTGTAAAGGATCATTCGTCTTCACTCACCACACCTCTTTCTACTAAATAGTCTATCAGAAACAGATTGGAAAAGAAGTATAGTTATCTCTACTTACAATTATCTGAAGAGTCTAATAGTATTAGTAGAAAAGAATTGGATATGTGTTATAATGTGAGTGAAGATAAAGTGCTAGATAGTTGGAGGTGTTATTATGACTAGATCCATAACTGTCCAGGCAGAATCAGTTGAGAAAGCGCTTGAACAAGCGCTTTCAGTGCTAAAACTCACAATAGATGAAGTGCATGTGCGAATAGACCGTCCAGCCAGTACGTCGATGTTTGGATTAAAAAAAGTATTAGCGGAAGTAACTGTGACGCAAGTCCTAGAAGTTCTAGAAGATGTAGAAGTGCAGAAGTCACTGTCATCAGTAGCGCGTATTTACAATGGACAATTAGATGTGCGATTTGAAGAACAATCATATCCGATTATTCTTCCGGCATCAGGAGTTGAACTGCGTATTAATGGTGAAGTGATTCAACAACGCACCATTCTACTCCCGACAGATACAATTGTTTGTCAGGCGATAACGGAAAATATCCCTGCATTGTTCGTTATCCAACTAGACAAAGAGCATATGATTGCAATTGCGACGGTTACTCCTGGTATGCATATTACACGCGCATTAGTTGATACGTCTTGGCAAGAAATTTTAAACATTCAAGTGACAGAAAAGATACAAATGACTAATGATTTATCCACACAAGACTTTGTAGAAGAATTATTAGAGATGGGAATAGAGCATGGACTATCTATGGACGGTATACAGCAGGCTACAGAAACATTGGTAAGAAAAGAATTTATTATTGCTAGAGGTACGCCGATGATTGACAGCCAAGATGCTACACTAAAAATTCCAGAGAGCAATAAAAAAGAGTTAGTAGACGATCATGAACGTGTAGACTTTCGTGAGCATAGTCCGGTTCCTACAGTTAAAGCAGGACAACTGATTGCTACGTATATCCCGCCAGTGAGAGGCGAAATGGGCATTAATCTTTTTGGTGACAGCCTACCTGTTAAACCTCCGAAAGAATTTATTTTACGACCGGGTAGCAAAGTGAATTGTTTCCAAAATAAAATTTATGCCAAAATAGATGGAAGACCGATGATTGAACGGCGTGGGAAGTTAGTGAAAGTAGATGTGAATCCAGAATTTCGCCACATGACCGATGTTGACTTGGAATGTGGGAATATCCATTTTGAAGGGGATGTCTGGATTGGCGGGAGCGTCCATTCGTCGATGTTCGTTGCTGCAGCGGGAAATATAGAAATTATGAAGAATTGCACGAAAGCTTCTATACGAGGAACGAAATCGGTTATAGTGAAAGGGAGTATTTTTTCTTCTACTGTAACTGTAGGAATCCAGGAAAAAATTATTGCATTGTTGGTTGAAGATCTAAAAGAAATTCTTACGTATCTGAAAAATATCGAATCGGCCTTAGGACAGATTTTTACATTGCGGGAAGAAAAAGCAGAGGAAGTTCCTCCGTTTATATTGAAACAGGCGATCCATTTATTATTAGATCAGAAATACGGTGACTTCTTGGACTTGATCAAACAGTTCATTCAAGTGGTGAAAAACCATTCGAGAAGAGTGGAAAAGGAATGGCTGGAACTTTCCGACAGTTTCTATCTTTTATTTGTGGATCCACTTCGGGAAGAGCAGGCAACAGTAGTCAGTTTGCGAAAGTTGATTAACAAAACTGATTTACTATTGGAGGTGTACAGCGAAGAAGTGCGTCCTGAATCGTTACTGCAAGCCGCATTCGCGCTTAACAGTATCCTCTACAGTAACGGTAATATTCAAATCCGCTCTAAAGGTGTTTATAATTGTTCGATTACGGCACTAAACGACATTATCATTAAAGGTGTTTGTCGTGGAGGTGAAGTAATTGCGGGTAGACATATCGAAATGGATGAAACAGGTTCTGCTGCAGGAGTGAAAACAAAAATTCAAACAACTGATGGCGTGATACGTATTGGAAAGGCTTATCCCGGTACAATTATTCAAATTGGTGAACTTCGTCATGAGTTTTTCACAATTACACAAGATGTAATAGCCCGGATAAATGAAAAGGGTATATTAGTGTTTAATTAGTCAGTTATAATCGGTGAATAGTATCGAAAAAACTATAAAATATGTAAACATCGCTAAGTTATTCACTATTTATTAAAAAAATTGTTTTAACAAGACGAAAATACTTTAAACATGTTACGATATACTATAATATCTATAGTAGTCACTTTATGCGCGAAGTGTGGGATAGGGGGATCATAGTAACATGATATATTTCATCATTCCATTAATTATTGTTATTGTCTTAACAGTAGTGGCATTTCTTTCTAGGAAAAAGCATTTAGAAGAGATCAGTAAGATGGAACAAGAGAAATTACAAATTCAAAATAAACCAATATTTGAAGAAATGATGAAGGTAAAGCAGTTGAACATGACAGGCGAAACGGAGGATATGTTCGAGAGATGGCGCAACACTTGGACAGAAGTAATTGACGAACGCTTGCCAAAAGTAGATTTACTTTTACTGGATGCAGAAAGCCAAGTCGATCGTTTTCGTTTTAAAAAAGCTACAGAGACGGAGAAGCAAATTGTAGAGACCTTGGAGCAATGCGAAAGAGAAATGCGTGACCTTCTACAAGAACTAAATGAATTAATTGGAAGCGAAGAGAAAAACCGTGTTGAAATGGAGAAGATTAAAGAAACGCACCGCGCAGCACGTAAAAGAATTTTAGCTCACCAGTACTCATTTGGACCTGCTGTAGAACCGTTAGAGAAAGTATGGGAAGCATTCAATCCGAGATTCGAGCAATATGATGCATTGATTGAAAGTGGAAATTATTTGCAAGCGCGTGAAATCGTGATTGCATTAGCAGAAAAAGAAGAGCATTTTACTTATCTACTCGAAGAAATACCTACTTTACTAACAGAATTACAAACGAAAATCCCAGCTGCTTTACGTGAATTACGTAAAGGTATTATCGAAATGGAAGGGCAAGCCTATTATTTAGGCCATCTGAAGTTACCTGCTCGTTTCGATAAAATTGAGCAGCAACTTGTGAACCTTCGTCAGCTTCTTGCGCGTCTTGATGTAGAAGAAGTTGCGCATGATGTAGAAGAAATTCATGACGAAATCGAGTCATTCTATGATGTGCTTGAAGAAGAAGTAAGTTCTCGTCATTATGTGGAAGAGCATTGGGAGCCTACGCTAGATCTTTTTGAAGAGCTTCAGTATTCGATTTCAGATACGATTGAAGAGTTAAAGTTTGTTCAACAAAGTTATCGTTTAGATGAAGAAGAATCTCAAATTCCTCATTATGGTATGCAAAAGTTAAATACCTTGGCGAAACGTGTAGAAGAATACATCGAACGTCAAGAACGTCATGAATCTGCATACTCGGAACGACAGATTGAGCTTCAGGGAATTGCGGAAGAGTTAGACGCTATTGCAGATGAGCAAACGAAGTTTAGCAATCGTATAAAAAATCTTCGAATTGATGAAAATATGGTGCGTTCTCGATTGATTGCTCTTTCTCAGCAACTTCATATTGCGGATCGTAATTTACACCGTGCCAATATTCCAGGAGTTCCTGACGAAATGGAAATCCAATTGGAAGAAGCGGATGAACAGATCTTTATTGTCAAACAAAGCTTGGAAGAAGTTCCGCTTAATATGGCATTAGTTGAATCATATGTTCAAAAAGCATCTGCGGTTGTTGAAGATGTTTGTGATAAAGCAGACGATATGGTTGAAAATGCGTTGTTAGTAGAACGGATTATCCAGTATGGTAACCGTTACCGCGCGTCTCACCCGCATGTACATGAAAAATTACTACAAGCGGAAGAATCATTCATGCAATATCGCTACTTAAGAGCATTGGAAGAAGCGGCTACTGCGGTAGAAGAAGTAGAGCCGGGTGCTATGAAGAAAATTCAAAGTACGCTTCATCAGAAAGTATAACAATATTCCTACAAAGCCACCGGGTCGACCGGTGGCTTTATTTCGCTCATTCTCATAGAAAAGGAAGGATTACACATGTATTTTGATCACAGTGCCACAACCAAAACAGATGAACGCGTCCTTCGTACCTTTATGGAAGTCTCTACTACATACTTTGCCAATCCTGCATCTTTGCATGCGGCTGGTAAACTGGCTGAAAAACTATTGGAGAAGGCCCGATTGCAAGTGCTCTCTACGCTTGGTCTTGAATTGACAGAAGGTGTTTTTACGTCAGGTGGAACGGAAGCGAATAATCTTGCTATTTTAGGCTATGTCTATGCCAATCAACAGAAAGGTCGCCATTTGATAACGACTGTGATTGAGCACCCGTCTGTTCTCCGCGTGTTTCAGTTTTTGGAAACACAAAACTTTACGGTCGATTATTTAACAGTAGATTGTGAAGGAAGAATTTCATTAGATGAACTGAAAACTTTGTTACGTCGCGATACGCTACTAGTGAGCATCATGCATGTAAACAACGAAATTGGTACCATTCAGCCGATTGCGGAATGCGCTAATATTATTCATAGTCAATCGCGTGCGGTTTTTCATTCGGATTGTGTGCAAAGTTTTGGTAAAATTCATATAGGTGATGCGCAAAATTCTCCAGATTTAGTTACATTATCAGGACATAAAATTTATGGAATAAAAGGTAGTGGATTTTTAGCCTATCGAAAAAAAATGCGCTTACAAGCTATTTCTTATGGTGGCGGACAAGAACGAAATTTACGCAATGGGACAGTATCTGTACCTCATGCAGCGGCATTGGCCAAAGCGGCGCGACTGCAAGTGGAAGAGACGGACATACAGCAATTTCAACAATGGCGGGGTGAGTTAGTGCGTTTTTTCTCAGATATAGAGGATTGTTTAGTATTGGCATCTCATACGAGCGCACCCTATATAGTGTCCGTTGCGTTTCGTCATGTGACAGGTGAAGTAGTCGTCAATTATTTACAGGAGCGAGGCATTTATGTTTCTACGTCCAGTGCGTGTTCTTCGAAAAAAAATGATGTCAGTCATGTTATTGAAGCGATTCGATTACCAAAAGATTTTGAGAAAGGCGTCATCCGTATTAGTTTTGGTAAAGACCAAACAACGGATGAGATTCATCGATTGAAGGAAGCTGTTAATCAATTCATGCAGCTATTGAAAAGGGGAATTCGAAAATGAACTGGAATACCATTTTAATTAGATATGGTGAAATGTCTTTAAAAGGGAAGAATAAAAGTAAATTTGTACGGAAATTGAAAGAAAATATAAAGGTTGCTTTATCTGAACTTACTACGCTAAAGATGCGCGCGGAAAGAGATCGGATGTTTATCTATACAGAGCGATTAGAAGAATTGGATCGTGCGGTTGAAATATTGCCGACAGTTTTCGGCATTCAATCTTTCAGTCCGATCGCGATTTGTGAACCGACGCTTGAAGCGATTAAAGAAACGTCACTCAAAGTACTAAGTAAAACAGAAACAGAGGGTAAAACGTTTAAAGTAGATGTCAAACGAACAAATAAATCCTTCCCACTTGATACTGGTGAACTCCAACAAGAATTGGGCGGTCATGTTTTACGGACGTTTCCAAATTTAATTGTTAAAATGAAAAAACCTGAAATTTTATTGTATGTAGAGATTCAGCGTGAAGCCGCTTATATTTCATCTCATACGTATAGAGGTGCTGGAGGCATGCCAGTAGGATCCAATGGACATTCTCTTCTATTGCTATCTGGAGGGATTGACAGCCCAGTTGCAGGCTATCAAATGATGAAGCGTGGCGTGGCCTTCGATGCGATTCATTTTGCCAGTCCACCATTTACGAGTGATTTGGCATTACAAAAAGTAGAGGATATCGTTAGACAATTAACGAAATTTGGCTCAACAATTCGTTTGCATATCATTCCATTCACAGAACTGCAGCAGGCAATCATCAAACAAGTACCAAGTAATTTAACGATGACTACGACGAGACGCATGATGATGAAAATCGCAGATCGTGTACGGGAAGAAACGGGCGCTCTCGGACTCATCACTGGTGAAAGCATGGGACAAGTAGCTAGCCAAACGTTAGAAAGTTTGACAACTATTAATGAAGTAACGTCGACACCGGTGCTGCGTCCGCTGATTGCGATGGATAAATTGGATATTATTCAAATTGCAGAAAAAATTGAAACGTACGAGATTTCCATTCGTCCTTTTGAGGATTGCTGTACCGTTTTCACACCTCCAAGCTCTAAAACGAAGCCGCAACTAGAGAAAGTTCTCTATTACGAAAGTTTCCAAAGCTTTGACGAGATGGTGGAAGAGGCAGTGAAGAACCGTACGACAGTCATTCCGAGTCAGCGTATAGAAGATGTTTTTGATGATTTGCTCTAAAGAAAATATTTCCTATCACATCTCTTGCATGATTTTTCGAAAAGTGACCATTCTATAGTCACAAGGAGGTGAGAGACATGCCAAACAACAACAGCAACTCAAACCAGCTTCTAGTTCCGGGAGTACAACAAGCGCTCAACCAGATGAAAGAAGAAATTGCTTCTGAATTCGGTGTACAGCTTGGACCAGACTCCACATCGCGTGCCAACGGATCCGTCGGCGGAGAAATTACAAAGCGATTAGTGCGTCAGGCTCAACAACAAATGAACGGTTACACAAAGTAAGTAATAGCGTAAATGGCCGCCTTGCATATGCAGGGCGGTCTTTTTAGTATGTTTAGAATGATGAATGTTATACATCACTCAACAGTATATTTAAAGAAGAGTACATAAAATTTTGAAATTTTCTCTATATATTTGTATACTTATACTAGTATATAAAAGGGGGAATGAAAATGAACCGTGAAGAATTATTAGCTCCAGAGCAATACAACATCGTCTCAGAATTTGAAAAGTTTGCTACAGGTGACAACAGAAAAGCGCTGATCTATGTAGATTCAGAAAATCAACAGAAAGAAGTAACTTACGACGAACTCATCCAAGCGGCGAACCGCACAGCAAATGTATTAACTACCAATGGTTTGAAAAAAGGTGATGTAGTTTTAGTCATGGTGCCGCGTATGATTGAAGCGTATGTTACATATATCGCTGCGCTTAAAGCAGGACTTGTCGTCATACCTAGTTCAGAAATGTTGCGTTCCTCCGATATTGAGTACCGAATTGAACATAGCGATGCAAAAGCAATTATTGCGTTTGACGCATTTACTGATCAGTTGGAACAAGTGAGTAACTTAGATAAAGTGAAAGTCTATATTATTGGTGAAGCGAAAGATGGAGAAGTCTCTCTATCTGAAGAGGAAAAAGCAGCTTCTTCTGTATTTGCTGTTTGCGATACGCTGAGTACCGATATTGCCTTTTTATCGTACACATCCGGAACGACGGGTAAACCAAAAGGTGTTGTTCATACACACGGTTGGGGTTACGCTCACTTACGTACGACTGCGCCTAATTGGCTTGGCATCGAAGAAAGAGATATTGTTTGGGCTACCGCTGCACCTGGATGGCAAAAGTGGATATGGACACCATTTTTATCTGTTCTAGGAAGTGGTGCTACTGGGTTTGTCTATAATGGTAAATTTAAAGTGGATAAATATTTGAAGTTCTTAGATCAATATAAGGTAAATGTGTTGTGTTGTACCCCGACTGAATATCGCTTTATGGCAAAAGCAGAAAATCTTTCGGATTATTCACTTTCCTCCCTAAAAAGTGCTGTATCAGCGGGAGAACCTTTAAACCGTGAAGTCATTGATACTTTTAATGAGCAGTTTTCACTTAATGTTCGGGATGGTTACGGTCAAACCGAAAATACATTGCTTGTAGGAACGATGATTGGGATGAAAGCAAGACCGGGTTCTATGGGTAAACCAACGCCAGGTAATATCGTAGACGTTATTACTGCAGATGGAAAAATAGCTAAGGTCGATGAAGTGGGCGATATTGCGGTTCATAAATCCACACCCGCGTTATTTCAAGAGTATTTAAATGATCCCGAACGTACGAAAATGCAATTTAGAGGCGATTACTATATTACAGGCGACCGTGCGAAAAAAGATGCAGAGGGATATTTCTGGTTTGAAGGTCGAGGAGATGATATTATTGTCAGCTCTGGCTATACAATCGGTCCATTTGAAGTAGAAGATGCACTTATTAAGCATCCAGCTGTTCGGGAGTGTGCGGTAGTTGCAAGTCCAGATCCGGAACGGGGAAATATAGTAAAAGCATTTGTTGTATTGCGTAATCCAGTGCCGGAACAACAAGAACACCTCATTAAAGAGCTCCAAAATCACGTAAAAGAGTTGACAGCGCCTTACAAGTATCCGCGGAAAATCGAGTTTTTAGAAGAGTTACCAAAAACTACATCTGGAAAAATCATGCGCGTGGAATTACGTAAAACAGAACAAAATTTACGGGGCTAATAAAAAAGGACTGACCGAAAGTCGTTTGATTCGACAATAGGACAGTCCTTTTCACTTCATTATCAGAAGAATGTACGTTGAACTTTTTCAAAGAATGAGTTATCCGTTAGTTTAGCTGTACGAATGACTCTTTTGCTTAGGACGGCTTCTACCTTTCTTACTTGGTTGACACCGATTGCTTCATTGTCGGCAGCTGTTGAAGGGAATTCATTACCGTCTGGCTTGATGTTTAGCGTCAGCTTTCGATTGCCACTCAAAATAAAGGATGTACCAAGTGTGCGGTAGCGATTATTATTAACGGATGCTAGTTCTGTTACTTGGAAACAAGGAAGTAGCGGATCGATTACAGCTCCACGCACCGATTTATTGTAGGCAGTACTACCGGTTGGTGTGGAAATAATTAGTCCATCACCTAAAAATGTTTCGAATAGTAAGTCATCAATGTATATGTCCATTACGAATGTACGGATAATAGCAGAACGAATACTAAATTCATTTAAGCAAAAGAAGGGCTTGTGCTGATTGATCGTTACTTCAAGTAATGGATAATGGCGTTCTTCGAGATTGTTTTGTCTCAATGCGAGGATCAATGTACTAATTTCATCATATTTAAAGTCGCAGTATACACCGTGCGCTCCTTTAAGTGAAAGGCCTAAATAGAGACAATCTGGACGAAAATCCGTTTTGCGTACCGCTTGAAGAAATGTACCATCACTTCCAATACTGATGACAAGATTCGCCTTCGTATGATCATTAGTCAGCAAGAAACCTTCTTTTTTTAGTATTTTTTCAACATATTTTTTTTTATGCATCGTGTCTTCATCGAGTCTACTGAATAAAAAAATCGAGTGTTGCGTATTCATAAAAATCATCCCCTTTATAAGTTAATAGATTAATTGTAGCATGAATGAAACGTTTGGACGATTGCAAACGTATAGTACTATGTGGGCAAAGGAGGAATTATATTTATGACAGCAAAAAGATGGATTGCGGTCGCTGTGGCGGCCATATTGATTTTCGTGTCGATTGGAGTCAATTCGATGTCGTGGTTTTTTACAAGGGACTGGAATTTGATGCTCAATGAAATCACGGCTATGAATCAAGAGTTGCAAGAAACAGTAGTAGAGGAAGGGAGTACGAACGAACGCATAGCTGTATTAAAAGTGGACGGTGTCATTCAAGACACAGGCGTAGCTTCGGTTTTCAGTGGTGCGCAATATAACCACCAGCGTTTCATGGCACAATTGGAAGAACTGAAAAATGATGAGACGGTGAAAGGAATCGTACTTTCTGTTAACTCACCGGGTGGCGGTGTGTTAGAGTCGGCTGATATTTATGATGCTATCATTGAGATTCAAGAAACGAAAGAAATTCCGATGTATGTTGCGATGGGCGGAATGGCTGCTTCAGGTGGTTATTATATTTCTGCTCCAGCAGAGAAGATTTTCGTGCATCCTGAAACGCTAACAGGTTCGATTGGTGTAATTATGCAATCAATTAACTTTGGTAAACTAGCGGAAAAATATGGTGTAGATTTTCCAACGATTAAATCAGGACCTTATAAAGATATAATGAGCAGTACGCGTGAGATGAAGCCAGAAGAACGAGCGATGCTTCAGGAAATGATTGATGATTCGTATAAGCGCTTCGTAGACATTATCGTAGATGGGAGACATATGTCGGAAGCAGACGTGCGTAAAGTTGCAGACGGTCGTGTGATGAATGGCCGACAAGCAATTGAAGCAGGACTTGCGGATGACTATGGTAAAACACCTTCAGTTATTGCTGCGATGAAAGAAGATTATCATCTAGAAAAAGCAGAAGTCTTTGAATACGGAGCACCAGAAAGTTTCGCATCTCTTCTATCATTGAAGGTACACAACGCATTTGGTGGAGATATCGAATCACAAATTATGAAAAAGTTGTTAACGGAAAATCAGGCACCTCGCATGATGTATTTATATGGTGAGTGAAAAGGAGGGACTCGATCATGACGAATGAATCGATAAATATGCAGACGTCGCATTTCGAACCGAAATATGCAGGATTCTGGATTAGATTTTGGGCGTTTATAATAGACTTATTTGTTGTTTCTGCGATCAGCGGCATTTTTATCAAACCGATTTTCCGTTTGATGGATGTTGCGATTACTAAACCTTCTTTTTTGTTGTACAGTCCATATAAAGTGGCGGCGCTTGTGCTGTTAATACTTTATTTTTTACTGATGACAAAATTGGTAGGTCAAACAATAGGGAAAATGATTATGGGAATTCGCGTAGTGAAAATGAATGGACAGAAATTAACGTGGAGTTCCGTTGTATTTAGGGAAGGTTTTGGCAGATTCATATCGCAAACGCTATGGATTCCATACGTACTCGTACTATTCATGCCTCAAAAAATGGCGCTTCACGATGTGTTTGCGGATACAGTAGTAGTCCACGAACGGTTATTCGAGCGGAAGGATGTGCAGATGATCACATCTACTGAAGGTCATCAGTTGCATGAAGACCCTACGATTTAGTACACTATATTAAAAGGAGTGATTAGTTATGGTACAAGTAACATTCAAGAACAATCCGATTCATTTACTAGGTACGGAAGTAAAAGTGGGGGATACAGCTCCAGATTTCACAGTTCTATCAAATGAATTGAAGCCGGTCACATTGGACGATTCAAAAGGCAAGGTTCGCTTAATCAGTGTCGTACCTTCTGTTGATACGGGTGTGTGTTCTATCCAAACAAAACGTTTTAACGATGAAGCTTCTTCTCTCGGTGACGATGTAGAAGTGTTGACGATTTCTGCGGATCTACCTTTTGCACAAGCGCGTTGGAAGGCGGAAGAAGGGGTAGAAAACTTACATTTATACTCTGATCACCGCGACCTTTCATTCGGAACAGCATTCGGAACAGCTATTGAAGAATTACGCTTGTTGACACGTTCAATTTTCGTAGTCGATCGTAATGACCAAGTGACGTATGTGGAATATGTTAGTGAAGCAACGGACCATCCTGACTACGATGCAGCGATAAAAGCAGTTAAAGAATTAAATTAAACGACAACCCACCCGACAAGAGGTGGGTTTCTTCTTGGAGGATTAGCGAAATGAACAATATAGAGAAAGTATTTACATATTATGATGATTACGCTGAATCAGTGGATGGTTTATATGTAGATTCGATACTTGAAGCAAGTGAGAAATGGCTTGATCAACCATCCTTAGTCGAATTAGAAGAGCCGGTGCAACCGGAAGAAATTCGTAAAGGGATCCAGCTGGCGTTATTAAAAGGGTTGAAACAATCCGCACAAGCCCATCACCAAATGACACCTGATTCAATCGGCTACTTAATCGGTTATTTGATCAATAAATTAGTAGAGTCAAAAGAAACAGCTACTTTTTTAGATCCGGCAGTGGGGACAGGGAATTTACTCTTTACTGTTCTCAATCAATTTAAAGGAGAAGCGACTGCGAGTGCAGTAGAGATTGATGATATGCTCATTCAAATTGCTGCAGCTACAGCCAATCTGTTAGAACTACCTGTGTCATTCTACTTACAAGATGCTCTTCGTCCGCTGCCTATCGATTTAGTGGACGCGGTCGTAAGTGATTTGCCGGTTGGATACTATCCTGACGACGAAGTAGCAATGGATTATGAACTCATGTCTAAAGAAGGTCACGCATTCTCTCATTATCTCTATATTGAACAATCTATGAGATACGTTAAACCAGGTGGCTATGGACTTTTCGTCGTTCCGTCCAGATTATTAACTGCAGACGGAGCAGAGCCGATTTTGACATACGTCAAAGAGCATCGGTTACTAAGGGGGTTATTTGAACTTCCTAATACTTTATTTACTGACCAACGCTTTGCAAAGAGTATCCTGCTATTACAACAGCCGCCAACCGAACAATTCGTACTACCGGACGTCTTACTAGCGAAAATTCCGGAACTAGGAAACGCAGTAGCGATGCAAAGCTTCTTTGACAAAGTTAGTGATTGGGTAACGAATAAAGAGGCATAACGTGTAAGCTGTTTTCTCGCACCGCAAACAAACTCTTGTGATGTAGAGTTTGTTTGCGGTTTTTTATTGAGATGCAAACCATTTAATGTAACTAGGTATTGGTACATCATCCCTTCTCATTCATCTTGCAAAAAAAGGAGATAATTACAGAAAAATAGCGAAACTTCAATAATTCAATTGCCTTTCATAAGAATAGCTATTATAATAATTTGAAACGTTCATAAAACATAATCATTTAAGGGGTGGAGTACGTGCCGAAAATTTTAGCAATTAATGCTGGAAGTTCGTCATTGAAGTTTCAGTTAATTGAAATGACAACTGAAGAAGAGATAACAAAGGGGTTATTCGAAAGAATAGGTTTGGAGAATTCTGTTTTTACTATGTCTACAAATGAAAAGAAAATTGAAAAAGTATTGGATATTGCGGACCATTTAGTAGCTGTAAATATGCTTCTTGAGCATTTGTTAAGCGAAGGAGTCGTAACATCTTATGATGAGATCGATGGAATTGGTCACCGTGTAGTTCATGGGGGAGAATTATTTAGTGATTCCGTACTTATTAATGATGAAATAGTTGGAAAACTCGAAGAGATTTCTACCTTTGCACCATTGCATAATCCAGCTAATATAACTGGAATTAGAGCCTTCAAAAAAGCGCTGCCAAACACACCTGCAGTTGCTATTTTCGATACGGCATTCCATCAAACGATGCCTGAAAAAGCATTCTTGTATGCGTTACCATTTGAATATTATGAAAAGTACGGTATCCGCAAATATGGTTTCCATGGCACTAGTCATAAATATGTTACAGAGCGGGCTGCCAAGATTTTGAACAAACCACTTGAAGACACGCGCTTGATTTCATGCCACTTAGGTAATGGGGCTAGTATCGCAGCTGTTAAGGGCGGTAAGTCAGTAGATACATCTATGGGCTTTACGCCGTTAGCTGGAGTTATTATGGGTACACGTTCAGGGAATATCGACCCAGCGTTAATTCCTTATATAATGGAACGAACAAACCAATCGGCAGATGAAGTAGTTGATGTACTGAATAAAAAATCTGGATTACTAGGTCTTAGTGGATTTTCAAGCGACTTACGAGATATCACAGAAGCTGCGGAGCAGGGGAATGAACGTGCTCAACTAGCTCTTGATGTCTTCACAGATCGTATTCACCAACATATCGGGCAATATGCAGCGGGCATGGGTGGAGTTGATGCTATCATTTTCACGGCAGGAATCGGAGAAAATAGTACGATTGTGCGTGAAAAGGTAATGAATGGTCTTGAATTCATGGGTGTCTATTTTGATCCAAGTCTAAACAATGTTAGAGGACAAGAAGCGTATATTAGTTTCCCACACTCACCGGTAAAAGTTTTAATTATACCAACGAACGAAGAAATCATGCTTGCGCGAGATACTGTTCGAATTGCAGATATTTCAATAGAGCCACTACAAACAGTAGAATAAGATCGTAAACTGCCCCGAATGTCTACAAACGTTCGGGGCAGTTTTTTGGTTAGTCAACCAAAAAAGTGATGAAAACCAATTGGTTTTCATCACTTGACTATTGGAATTATTCTTCTGGTGTACGTACAACTAGTACATCGCATTTTGCGGAGCGAACGATATTCTCGGAAACACTACCGATTAGGAAACGTTCTACTCTGTTCAATCCAGTAGCACCACAGATGATTAAATCAGCGTTTAGTTTTTTTGCGAGATCACGTGGAATCAACGTCTTGGGAGAACCGTATTCTACGTGAATTTGCACGTTGCTCAAACCAGCTTGTGCAGCTTCTGTACGGTAATCAGTTAATAACTCTTCCGCGTATTTTTGTGCACGCTCTGCAATTGAACGATCGTATGCTTCAACAGCTGCGTAAGAACGCGTGTCAATGATATTTATTAAGTGAAGAGTTGCTTCATTACGATCTGCAATCGCGATTGCTTTTTTGAAAGCCCATTTTGCCTCATCCGAACCATCTACAGCTACAATAATATCTTTGTACTTAAGTGCCATAATAGTACCACTCCATCCTTTAAGGTTAAATTGTTTCTACACAATACTATATTCTACATAGACTTACGGAATCCTTCTTTATTTTCAAAATAAATTTATAAAACTGTATAAATTTAAAAAGTCTATTGAAAGACAAGAAAAAGAGGAAAAATCATTTATTTTCTGATAAGATTAAATTATAATTAATCGGCAAGTGTTATGAGCGATTAACGTAACTTTCATTTTAGGAGGATTTTGCATGCGTATTGGTGTTCCGAAAGAAATTAAAAACAATGAAAACCGAGTGGCAATTGCCCCCGCTAGTGTACTAACTCTAAAAACAGCTGGACATGAAGTGCTTATTGAAACAGGTGCTGGGATCGGTTCAAGTTTTCAAGATGAAGAGTATATAGAAGCAGGAGCTACGATTGTAGCTACGGCTGCTGAAGCTTGGAATGCAGATATGGTGCTGAAGGTTAAAGAACCTGCAGCTTCAGAATTTAAATTTTTCCGTGAAGGACTAATTTTATTCACTTATTTACACTTAGCTCCGGAAGAGAAGTTGACTAAGGCCTTGCTTGAAAATAAAGTGACGGCGCTTGCATATGAAACAGTTCAGTTACCAAATGGCTCTTTACCATTACTAGCGCCTATGAGTGAAGTAGCTGGTCGTATGGCAACTCAAATCGGTGCACAGTATTTAGAAAAGACTAGAGGCGGAAAGGGAATCTTGTTAGCAGGAGTTCCAGGTGTTTCACGCGGTAAGATCGTAATCATAGGTGGGGGACAAGCAGGCACGAACGCGGCACGTGTTGCAATTGGTATCGGTGCGCATGTTACGATTCTTGATTTATCTGTAGAAAGAGTGCGTCAGTTAGATGAAATGTTCGGTAAAGACATTCAAACGCTTGTATCAAATCCTTATAATATCGCGCATGCGGTGAAGGACGCAGACTTAGTAATTGGCTGTGTGCTAATTCCAGGCGCTAAAGCACCGAAGTTAGTTACTGAAGAAATGATTAAATCTATGAGCCCAGGCTCGGTCTTGATTGATATCGCGATTGACCAAGGCGGTATTTTTGAAACGTCCGATCGTGTAACGACCCATGATGATCCGACATATGTAAAACATGGTATTATTCATTATGCAGTAGCAAATATGCCAGGGGCGGTTCCACAGACTTCTACGATGGCATTGACGAATGTAACAATTCCTTACGCGCTTCAAATTGCGAATAAAGGTGTTAAGAAAGCATGCTTAGAAAACGAAGCGTTGCTTAAAGGAATTAATACGTTAGCGGGACATGTAACATATAAAGCAGTCGCAGAAGCACAAGAACTTGAATCTACTGACGCTGCACAATTACTAGGTAATTTATAAAATAAAAAGGCAGTCCGTGGAAAACATGGGCTGCCTTTTTATGCTTTATCAGACGATTTTTAGATCTTTAGGAAACTTTGTCAGCACTTCGACGCCGTCTTTTGTAACGACTACATCATCTTCAATTCGCACACCTGTAATGTTTGGATCGTATATTCCTGGTTCTATTGTAAAGACCATACCTTCTTTTAAAGGCAGTGTGTTTGTTGCTGTTAGGGAAGGGTATTCATGTACTGAAATACCTAAACCATGGCCGATTCGGTGAGGGAATAATTCTCCGTACCCTGCTTCTTCAATTACGGTCCGAGCGGCAAGATCTACTTCTTTCGCCAATACGCCTGGGCGTACGACATCGATTGCAGCTTGTTGTGCGCGTTGCACCGTTTCATAAATTTTTCGTTTTTCTTCTGTTGGTTCTCCGAATGCAATGGTACGCGTGATATCTGAACAATAGCCTTTATACACTACGCCAAGGTCGAATAGAATAAAATCACCTTTTTCAATTGCTCGATTACTAGGAATGCCGTGTGGTGAAGCTGTCTTTTTACCTGAAATGATAATCGTGTCAAATGACATTTTTTCGGCACCTTTTTGTTTTACAGCTTGTTCTACAGCTTGTACGATTTCGAGCTCGGTTTTGCCTTCTGCGATTTCACTACACCCGATCTCGATCTAATTTAGCCGCTTTACGTAAACAGTCAAGTTCCGTCTCGTCTTTTAGTAAACGATGAGTAGCTAGTTCATCATCTAGTTTAGCAAATAATAAAGCGGGGAAACGTTCTTGTAGAATTTCAAAACGATCAACGGTCAAATGTTCTTTTTCAATCGCCAGCAAGGAGAATGTTGGAACTCGCCCTGTAATCGCTTGATCTAGAAATTCAAACGCATTATCTGTATCTTTATAGCCGATAATATCGTCTGTCCAACCGATGGCTTTAACATCCGCCACTTCCATAGATGGGCAGATGATGAAAGGGGGATGGTCTTTAAAGATGACTACGCCTAATAGCCGTTCGTGGGGATCACTTCTGAATTTGGTTAAATAAAATATATTGTCGGGATTTGTAACAAGCGCTGCATCAATTTCATGAGCACGTAAGAAATCTTGCACTTTTTTAATGGTAGACATGATGAAACCTCCTCTGTTTTAGTTAGTATAGCAAAAAAAGAGGGATTTACGCTGTTCTGTAGAAAGTTATAGATGTAGAATGAAAAAAATAGAGGAGAGTGTCATTTTATGAAAATTTCATACCACGGCCATTCAATAGTAAAAATAGAAACGCAAGGAAAAATAATTTTAATCGATCCTTTTATTACAGGAAACGACTTGACGGATTTAAATGCAGCGGATGAAAAACCTGATGTAATTTTATTGACGCATGGTCATAACGACCATGTAGGAGATACGATGGAAATTGCAAAAAGAGAAAATATTCTTGTCGTTGCACCTAATGAGTTAGCTGTATATTTAGGCTTTCAAGGTTTGCAGACGCACGGCATGAATATCGGTGGCTCCAAAGAGTTTGATTTTGGAACCGTGAAATATACGCAAGCGTTCCACAGTTCATCTTATACGACGGAAGATAATGAAATCATCTATACAGGAATGCCGGCAGGGTTATTGTTGACGATTGAAGGGAAGATTATTTACCATGCAGGAGACACTTCCCTATTTAGTGATATGAAGTTATATGCCGAGGATGGAATTGATGTAGCTTTCTTGCCGATTGGTGATAACTTTACAATGGGCCCGCGTGATGCTGCGAAGGCTGTAGAAATCTTGCAACCTAAACTGACAGTACCGATTCACTATAATACGTTTCCGCCGATTAAGCAGGATCCTGAAGACTTCAAGTCCTTAGTAAAGTCTCATGAAGTAAAAATCATGCGAGCAGGAGATAAGATAGAGTTGTAAAAAATGAAAAGTACATACGGTCTAGACGCTTTGTTAGCGTCTAGACCGTCTTTTTGCATGATTTATGGTATGATTAGCAAAAAGCATAACCCGTTTATAACAGGTCGAAGAAAAAGGTGAAATCATGTCAACTAAACACGAACAGATTTTGCGTTATATTGAAAGTTTGGCAGTGGGAGAAAAGATATCTGTCCGCCAAGTAGCGAAAGCATTAGAGGTTAGTGATGGTACTGCTTATCGCGCAATTAAAGAAGCGGAAAATCAGAAACTTGTCAACACGATTGAACGTGTCGGCACGATTCGAATTGAAAAAAAGAAAAAGGAAAATATTGAACGTCTTACATTTGCGGAAGTGATAAATATTGTCGATGGTGTTGTGTTAGGTGGACGGGATGGGTTACATAAAACACTGACGAAGTTTGTCGTAGGAGCTATGCAACTTGAGGATATGATTCGATATATCGATGCAGGTAGTTTGCTGATTGTGGGCAATCGCTTAAAAGCACATGAAATTGCTATAAAGGCAGGGGCGGCGGTACTCGTCACGGGTGGTTTTGATGCAACCGATGAAGTCAAGAAATTAGCCGATGATATGAACTTACCTGTCATTTCCACAAGTTATGACACGTTTACTGTTGCAACGATGCTAAATCGAGCGATCTATGATCAGTTAATCGAAAAAGAAATATTATTAGTAGAAGATATTCTAACGCCTATTGCGCGTACAGTCACATTATCTCCGGAAGATTCAGTAGATCAGTTTTTTGAGGTGAATCATCAGACATCACACTCCGCTTATCCAGTAGTTGAGTCGAATGGTAAATTGGTGGGGATTATTACTTCTCGCGACGTGGTCAGTAAACCTGACATAAATATTGTCAGAAAAGTCATGACACCTGATCCGATTACGGTTAATGGTAAAATGAGTGTAGCTTCCGCTGGTCATAGTATGATTTGGGAAGGTATTGATTTAATGCCGGTTGTAACAGAGGCGGGTATTCTTGAAGGCATAATTAGCCGTCAAGACGTACTGAAAGCCTTACAAATGACACAGCGTCAACCGCAACAAGGTGAAACGATCGACGATATTGTGATTCCAAATGCGCCCGAAAAAATTGAATTCTCTGTTGTACCACAAATGACCAATCAATTTGGATCGTTGTCCTACGGGGCTATGCTGACGATATTGACTGAAGCAGGAAGTCGTGCAATCAAAATTCAAAAACGTGGAGAAAGTGTTCCCGAAAATATTACGATTTATTTCATTAAACATGTGCAATTAGGAGCTTCTGTTACAGTAGAGCCTAAAATCATTCATTTAAGCCGCCGATTTATCAAGTTAGAATTTGAATTGTTATCAAATGATGGAATTGTAGCTAAAGCAATGGGGACATTCCAACTTTTTGAGAAATGATATAAAAAAACTGATGCCAGTAGGACATCAGTTTTCGTTCAGTTTACGCTCTTCAGCTATGAACTGCTTATAATGCTTTGTCGCATTGAAATTGAAAATCGCGACATAACCGCCGAACAATATGAAAATTGCGGTTATAACATATGTTAAAATACCATCAAATAACATTAACTGGTTAATTCCGAAGAAAATCAATAGCGTACCGAGAGCAGCTCCGGCCATGCTTGCATACATCTTTTTACGGATGGGAAACATATGGCTTGTACGGAATTGACGCGTTTTAAAAACAAAATAAAGAACGCCGGAAGCGATGATACCAAAAATAAAAAGAAAATTAATCGTCTCCATTAAAAAGCCTCCATTACATAAAAATAACCTAATGCACTTTAGTGCTCCTTGGGTTACTCTATATTGTAGCGGCTTTTAACTAGAAATGCGAATACTAGAACAAGAATTTGGGGGAATCCACATGAAGCGACAAATCATTGACACAATTGAAAAATACGACAAAATCATTATCCACCGTCACGTCCGTCCGGATCCAGATGCGTATGGATCACAGATGGGATTGAAAGCATTAATCGAAAAAAACTATCCAACTAAAGAAGTTCTGACTGCAGGGGAACATGATGAACTCCTATCTTATTTAGGGCAACCTACTAATGTTTCGGAAGCGGATTATGAAGGGGCACTCGTCATTGTGACGGATACTGCAAATACAGCTCGCATTGATGGATCATTTTATACTAAAGGGGCATTCGTATTAAAAATAGATCACCATCCAAATGAAGACCCATATGGCGATGCGCGTTGGATCAATACCGATGCAAGTTCTTGCTCTGAGATGATTTATACTATTTACGAAGAAGGAAAAGCTTCATATGGTTGGGAAATGTCACCTGAAGCCGCGCGTTTTCTATTTGCTGGAATCGTAGGAGATACAGGACGTTTCATGTTCCAAAGCACAACGGATAAAACATTTGAAATTGCAAGTACATTAATCAAACAACCTTTTGATCGAACAGAGCTATTTGCTGGAATGTATGAAGTGGATCGTAAAATCTTACATCTACAAGGCTATATATATCAAAACTTCATCATTGACGAAAATGGTGCAGCTTATATTAAACTGACTAAAGAAATACTTGAGCAATTTGACGTCACAGTTTCCGAAACATCCCAGCTAGTAAGTTCATTAGGTAACGTCAAAGGAATTTGTGCTTGGATTATCTTTATTGAAGAAGATCATCAAATTCGTGTTCGTTTACGCTCGAAAGGTCCTATCATCAATACATTAGCGATGCAATACAATGGCGGCGGTCATCCGCTTGCTTCAGGTGCTTCCGCTTATTCTTGGACCGAAGTAGACGAAATCATTGGAAAGCTGCAGGAACTTTGCAGAAATTATTAAGCAGAGCTGAGGGATTGAAATGAACCTGATGTATCCGCAAATTATAACTGGTGCAGATTTGTTGCGCGGTATAGTGAAACTAGATGAACTAGCTCCTCTTTTACAAAAAAGAGGAGCTAGTTCCGCTGCTATCGTCAATAGTAAGTTATTTGGCGTGCGTTCATTTAGCACGATGCTATCGAAATATGGTATTCGTCCAGTAATTGGACTATCCGTCATGGTGTCGATTGCTGACGAAGACTTACTTATCTATGTCTATGCGCAAAATCAAGCAGGTTTCTCTAATTTAATGAAAATGAGCAGTGCGATCTCTACGCGTGAAGAGGGGAATTTACCACTCCCGTGGCTACAAGTATATCGGCAAGATTGTTTTGTCGTTTGTGCGCTTACGCATACCACTTGGACCAATCACCGAAACGTAGAAATTCTTCAGCAGCTGGCAGAAGACGCGAAAATATCGACGTTCATTGGCATTAGTCGTCCTGGTGGAGCACGACATACTGAAGAAGAGCGTATGATCCATCTAAGTGAAGAATGCGAACTTTCCATTGTTGCTTGCCATGAAACGCGCTTTCTACACGCAGAAGATTTTCCAGCGTATGAAGTAGCGACGGCTATCCGCAAAGGGTATAAACTAAACGATTCAAAAAAACCGAAAAATCGTCACCGGCAGGCCTATTTACCGACACAAAAGACCTTTAGCGAATGGTTTGCAGATCATCCTGAATGGTTACAGACGATGGATAATGTATTGGATTCTTGTGAAGTGAAATTCGGGAAAGAACCGTTTCAACTACCGAAGTTCCCTGTGCAAGAAGGACAGACGCCGATTCGTTTATTGACTGAGAAATGTCAAAATGGTCTTGCGAAGCGTTTTCAATCATTGCCAATCGAATATGCTGAACGTTTACGCTATGAATTAACAATTATTGAGCAGATGGGATTTACTGATTATTTTTTGATTGTTGAAGATTATGTACGCTATGCAAAAAGTCAGCAGATTTTAGTTGGTCCTGGGCGTGGGTCTTCAGCAGGTTCGTTAGTAGCGTTTGCGCTTGGTATTACGGAAGTAGATCCGATCCAATATGGCCTATTATTTGAGCGTTTTTTAAACCCAGAACGTGTGACCATGCCGGATATAGATATCGATTTTGCTGATAATCGACGGACGGAAGTAGTAAACTACGTAGCTGATACATACGGTAAACAATATGTAGCACAAATTATTACGTTCGGGACATTATCCACGAAGGCAGTGGCTAGAAACGTAGCAAGGGTACTTGATTTTACTCCAGAAGAAGTACGTTTTATGTCTTCTGAATTAAATAGCGGCCTATCATTTAGTGAAACTGTCCGCCAATCAAAAAAACTTCAGGATTGGATAGCGGTGGATCCACGTAGAACGCATTGGAAAGAGGCGGCAGAACGTTTGGAAGATTTGCCGAGAAACGTATCTACTCACGCAGCGGGGGTTGTTCTCTCAGCGAATCCACTAGTCAACTATGTGCCATTGCAAATTGGTACCGATGAAGTGTTTTTAACGCAATGGGCAATGAAAGATGTCGAAGAAGTAGGCTTGCTGAAAATGGACTTTTTAGGATTGCGCAATTTGACATTGCTCGATAGAATTCGCTCCATGATTGAATACAACACCAAGCAACCTATTGATTTTGAAGCAATCCCACTGAATGACCAGCCGACCTATCGATTATTTAAAGCGGGTGACATGTCGGGAATCTTCCAATTTGAATCACCGGGTATGCGACGCGCATTACAAACTATTCAACCAGATAACTTCAAGGACTTATACTCAGTAAACGCTTTATATAGACCTGGACCAATGGAGTTTATTCCATTGTATAGCCGTCGTAAAAATGGACAAGAACAGACAGATTACGATATTCCGGAGTTGCAGCCGATATTGGAAGAAACATATGGAATCATCATTTATCAAGAACAAATTATGAAAATCGCCGTCGAAATTGCCGGTTTTACGATGGCGGAGGCAGATTTGCTACGTCGTGCGATTAGTAAGAAGAATCAGCAGGTGTTGGAACAAGAACGTCAACATTTTATTGCGGGTGCAATGAAAAAAGGATTTGACCATATCAAAGCGAATAATGTCTATAACTTAATAGTCAAATTTGCAGATTATGGTTTTCCGAAGAGTCACGCAGTAGCTTATACATTGATTTCTTATCGTCTCGCCTTTTTTAAAGCGAATGAACCAAATGTTTTTTATGCGGCCTATTTATCCTCACTTACAGGTAACAAAGAGAAAACGATGGAGTTGATTCGGGAAATTAAAGCAAGAGGTATAGACGTTTATCCTCCTTCTGTGAAGAGTAGTCGTTATTCACACACTGTAGAAGGAAATGCAATCCGCTTAGGATTAGCTGCGATTAAAGGTGTAACATTCACTTTCTATCAACAATTAGCTGCAGTAAGAGGTAACTGGTCCTCGATGTTTGATATGGCCATTTCGCTAGGCGCCAATCATTTCAATGAAAAATCGATAATTCCGTTGATTAAAGCAGGAGCATTAGACGAGTTCGGGGAAAAACGTTCTGTTCTTTTAGCTTCAGTAGATGCTGCTCATTCCCATGCGCTATATATTGGCGATGATGCGTTCAGTGATCAATTTCAATTTAATTCCCGACCGAAATATACACCTGGTGGCGAGATGGATCAGATGACTCTACTTAGTTTCGAGCGAGATGTACTAGGTTTTTATCTATCCGAACATCCTGTGGAACAACTAAAACGTAATGTAACGGAACATATTCAACCGATTGCATCATTAGTTGATTTACGCCAAGGTACTAAAGTAAAATGTATTGGATTAATTTTATCGGTTAAACGAATACGAACGAAAAAAGGCGAAGCGATGGCGTTCTTTACACTTCAGGATGAGACGGAAGAGGTTTCGTGTACGGTGTTTCCTAAACAATATGCACAATTTAGCAATTTGAATGAAAATGAATTCATTCAAGTGACAGGTAGTATTGAGGTTCGCAATCAATCACTGCAACTAATTGTTGATAAGATTGTGACCATAGCTTGCTAACATAAACATATATCCCAAAATATATTATAGTCAGTCACGGCGCAAATCGCGTAATGACTGACTTTGTGTCACTTGATGAAAAAGCGAGCGTTCAGTCAGTTGAATAACGTTAAGAAATAAATAACTTGAATTTGTATGATTATGCTTTACGGAGTGGATTCTTTTTTGTATGCTAGTAACAAGGTGGTCTGACCACTTTGTTGAACGAATGGAAAAGGAGTTCTCCAATGCAAAATTCACAATCGTCGTCCAAGAGATTTTTGGATATTATCGTAGAACTGCAATCGCTTATTAAAGAACAAAGGATTCAATACGGCGATAAACTGCCTTCCGAACGCCATTTAGCGGAGAAACTGCAGGTAAGCAGAACAGCAGTCCGTGAAGCATTGCGTAGTATGGAACTACTCGGCTTGATTGAAACAAAGCGCGGAGAAGGTACGTTTCTGTCCGATTTCAAAAAGCATCAATTAGTTGAAGTTCTCTCTACGTTCATCATGCAACAAGCACGATCTGTTCAGGACGTTGTAGAAACTAGAATGATCCACGAAAGAGCAGCCATTACAGCAGTGACGGAACAACCGGAACTGCTACTGTTGCCAGTGTGGAAGGGTATGAAAAGCAAATTAACTGAAGAGGATGCAGTTTTTTTACGTGAAGATATGGTACGCGAAACAATCATCGCTACGGAAAATCGGCTATCTTTAAAAATTTGGTTTTTACTGAAACAATACAGTGGGGTTTCTTTCGATGTCGCTATTACAGAAAAAGAAGAAATAGCAATTGTAAGCGAGTTGCTGGATGAAATGATGAAAGGTAATACAAAGCAGGCTTTAGCTTGCTATGAACAATGGATGAACCGAGTTGAGGGAGAAAGAAGGGAAATTGAATGAGTATCCGACAATTATTTAAAAAGAAATCTAAAGAAGAAATTCATACAATGACATCTAAAAAAAGTAAAAATGATGTACCTGAAGGAATTATGACTAAATGTCCGGAGTGTAAACATGTTATTTTAACAAAGGAACTTCAGAAAAATGGAAAAGTCTGTCCTTCTTGCCAACACCATTATAAAATGACAGCACAAGAACGTGTAGAACATTTATTTGATGAGGATAGTTTTGAATCGATGGACGACCATTTGAAAACGGAAAACCCACTCGATTTTCCAGGGTATACAGAAAAAGTTCAAGCAGATGCCAAAGCAACTGGTTTAAATGAAGCGGTACTGACAGGTGTCGGTCGCATTCAAGGAAGACAAGTAGCCGTCGCTATTATGGATGCGCATTTCCGCATGGGGTCAATGGGATCTGTAGTTGGTGAGAAAATTACTAGAGCTGTAGAAAAAGCAACCCAATTAGGAATACCTATGATAATTTTCTCCGCAAGCGGTGGAGCGCGGATGCAAGAAGGCGTTCTCAGTTTGATGCAAATGGCGAAAGTAAGCGTCGCTTTAGAACGTCATGCTGAAAAAGGTCTGTTATATATTTCTATAATGACCTATCCAACGACTGGTGGCGTCTCGGCTAGTTTTGCTTCTGTTGGTGATATTAATTTAGCAGAACCAAAAGCGCTTATCGGTTTCGCTGGTCGTCGTGTAATTGAACAGACTGTACGAGAAAAGCTGCCTGAAGATTTCCAAACAGCGGAGTTTTTGCTTAGCCACGGACAAGTAGATGCAGTCGTACACCGTAATGATTTGCCTAATATGCTGAGTACAGTCGTTAAGCTTCACGCAGGAAAGGAGATCAATCCAGTATGAGTAAAACACTAGCATTTGAGGAACCTATCGTGAAGTTACGTGAAAAGATTAATGAATTAGAAGAATATACGGCAATGAATGACGTAGATTTATCTTCTGAAATTATTAATTTGAAAAATCGTTTGGCCAAGTTAGAAAAAGATATTTATGAAAGCATGGAGCCGTGGGACCGCGTGCAAGTCGCTCGGCACCCTGCAAGACCGACTACGACAGATTATATTCAACGTCTGTTTGAAGACTTCATCGAGTTCCATGGTGACCGCAACTTTGGTGATGATGAAGCAATCATTGGAGGAATTGCCTCTTTCGAAGAAACACCGATTACAATTATTGGTCATCAGCGTGGTAGAGATACTAAAGAAAACGTCAGACGGAATTTTGGTATGCCCCATCCAGAAGGGTATCGCAAAGCACTTCGTTTAATGAAACAAGCGGAAAAGTTCCGCCGTCCAATTATTTGTTTTATTGATACAAAAGGTGCTTACCCTGGTAAAGCTGCAGAAGAGCGAGGACAAAGTGAAGCAATTGCACGAAACTTAGTGGAGATGGCGGGATTAAAGGTTCCTGTAATTTCTATCGTGATTGGTGAAGGCGGAAGTGGTGGTGCGCTTGCATTAGGAGTGGCAAACCATATTCATATGCTTGAAAACTCTACGTACTCCGTTATTTCTCCAGAAGGTGCCGCGTCTATTTTATGGAAAGACCCGAAGCTTGCTAAGGAGGCTGCGGAAGCGATGAAAATCACGGCACCTGATTTGAAGGGAATGAACATCATAGATGAAATCATACCAGAAGTAATGGGTGGTGCACATCGTGATCCTGGCCAGCAGGCAATGGAAATCCGTGATACATTACGAAGATCATTAAAAGTATTAGGCGAATTGACAACAGAGGAATTACTGGACAATCGCTACGAAAAGTTCCGAACAATCGGTGTGTTTTCAGAATAAAAGATGCGGGAAACCGCATCTTTTCATCCATACATATGACGTTTAACTGAAAGGAGTGGGTATCATGAAGAAAATTGCAGTATTAACTAGTGGTGGTGATGCACCCGGCATGAATGCAGCAATCCGTTCAGTTGTCAGAAAAGCAATTTTTGAAGGATTAGAAATTTCGGGTGTGTTTAATGGTTATCAAGGGTTGATTGATGGAAAGATTGAACAATTCCAGTTAGGATCAGTTGGTGATATTATTCAGCGTGGTGGAACAATTTTGCGTTCGGCTAGATGTCCTGAGTTTACTACAGAAGAAGGTCGTGACAAAGCGCTGAAACAAATTAAACTCCATGGAATAGATGGCGTTGTCGTCATAGGTGGGGACGGTTCATTCCGTGGGGCTTATGAGTTAGTCAAACTTGGTGTGCCGTGTGCATGTGTGCCTGCGACGATTGATAATGATATAAATGGCACAGAGTTTACTATCGGTTTTGATACGGCTCTTAATACAGTAGTAGAAGCGATAGATAAAATCCGTGACACGGCCACTTCACACGAACGTTCATTTATTATTGAAGTAATGGGACGCGATGCAGGCGACTTGGCATTGTGGTCAGGCCTGGGTGGCGGTGCAGAGTCGATTTTACTACCGGAGAAAGCGTTCGATGTGACATCTGTTATAGATCGTATAAAACAAAGTACCGGACGTGGAAAAAAACATAGTATTATCGTGTTGGCAGAAGGTATGATGTCCGCGCATGAACTAGCTGATATCCTTAAAAAAGAAGCTGGTGTGGATACGCGCGTGTCCATCTTAGGCCATATGCAAAGAGGGGGATCTCCTTCTGCTCGTGATCGTGTAATTGCAAGCCAATATGGTGCGCGTGCTGTGGATTCATTAATTGAAGGAAAACGAAGTGTTGCCATTGGTATGAGAAATCATAAAGTGGTAGACTATAACTTAGAAGAAGTCTTTATGAAAAGAGAAAAGTTGGACTTGTCATTACTGGATTTGGCTCAAACTTTATCCATTTAATTTGTCACAGTCTACATGACGCAGAGGAGCGATACGTAGTGAGAAAGACGAAAATAGTGTGTACAATCGGACCAGCGAGTGAATCATATGAAACGCTAGGGAAATTGATTGACGCAGGGATGAATGTGGCTCGACTAAACTTCTCCCATGGCAACCAAGATGAACATAAAGTACGGATTGAAAGAATTCGTGAAGTAGCAAAAGAAAAAGGCAAAGTCATTGGGATTTTACTTGATACGAAAGGTCCTGAAATTCGTACGCATAAAATGACAGACGGCCAAATTGAGTTAGTTAGAGGACAATCTATTGATATTTCGATGGAGGAAGTTCTAGGAACAGAAAAAGTCTTTTCAGTCACTTATGAAGAATTGATTAAGGATGTGGATCGCGGTTCATTCGTATTATTGGATGACGGATTGATTGAACTTGAAGTTACCGGAAAAGATCAAGAAAATGGTTTGATCCATACAAAAGTTATTAATGCAGGACCGTTAAAAGACAATAAAGGAGTCAACGTACCGAATGTTTCGGTTCAATTACCTGGAATTACTGATAAAGATAAGGAAGATATTTTATTTGGAATTGAACAAGGCGTAGATTTCATCGCAGCCTCCTTCGTCCGTCGTGCATCAGATGTTATGGAGATCCGTGAATTATTGGAGAAAAACAATGGCAGCAAAATCCATATCGTACCGAAGATCGAAAACCAAGAAGGTGTTGATAACTTGGATGAAATTCTTCAATTATCAGATGGATTAATGGTTGCACGTGGTGATTTAGGCGTAGAAATTCCGGCTGAAGAAGTACCTCTAGTACAAAAAATGATGATAAGAAAATGTAATCAATTTGGTAAGCCAGTTATTACCGCAACACAAATGCTGGATTCTATGCAAAGAAACCCACGACCGACACGTGCGGAATCGAGTGATGTGGCAAACGCTATTTTAGATGGTTCAGATGCAATCATGCTTTCGGGAGAAACAGCTGCAGGGTTATATCCGGTAGAATCCGTGGAAGTTATGTGTAAAATTGCATTATCTACAGAAGAGTCAATGGATTTCAAATCTGTAGTATCTACTCGTTCTAGAGAAAAAGAAGGTAACTTAACAGAGGCCATAGGACAAGCGGCTGCTTATACAGCATTAAATCTTAATGTGAAAGCAATTTTAGCACCAACAGAAAGTGGTCAAACTGCTGGTATGATCGCAAAATATAGACCTGGTGTTCCAATCATTGCAGTTACACGTTCTGAAGAGATTTGTAGTAAGTTAACATTGATTTGGGGCGTTTATCCAATAGTTGGTAAAAAGGCACTGGACATTGATGGGATTCTTCAAGAATCTGTTGAAGAAAGTGTTAAACATCAATATGTTACACATGGTGATGTTGTAATTATTACAGCAGGTGTTCCAGTAGGAAAAGCAGGGACGACTAACTTGATGAAGCTGCACGTAATAGGTGACTTAATTGGACGTGGACAAGGGATTGGTAAAAACATTGCGTTCGGCAAAGCCAAAATCATTAATTCGGCTAGAGAAGCACTATCTCTAGTAAACGAAGGTGATATTATCGTAACTCATGCGACGGATCGTGATATGTACGCAGCTCTTGAAAAGTGTGGAGGTATTATTACAGAAACTGACGGATTAACTAGTCATGCGGCAATCGTTGGACTAAGTTTAGGTATTCCTGTGATTGTAGGTGTTGAAAATATTACTTCCGTTATTAAAAATGGCAGTGATATTACGATGGATGCAGCAACTGGCGTTATTTATAACGGTCATGCAAAAGTATTGTAAAACACACGGACCGCTATTCTCATAAAGAGAGGGCGGTCTTTTTGGGGGTTTTTATATGAAATGGTTAGCAGCTCTTTTCATTATGGTTCCGACTGCTGAATTAGCACTTCTAATGGTGTCGGGTAAAACACTCGGGATCCTTCCGACAATCTTAATCATTATCGCGACGGGGATAGGTGGAGCTTATTTAGCAAAAAAGCAAGGGCTTCGAGCGTGGCGTGATCTTCAATATCGTATGGCAAATAAAGAGACACCAGGAAAAGCGCTTGTCGATAGTGTATGCATCTTATTTGGTGGGTTACTTCTATTAATGCCAGGGTTTTTGACAGATCTAGTCGGCTTTTTATTGTTGTTTAGTGGCCCGCGCAAACTACTCTATCCATTTATTGTGAAATGGCTGTATAATAAGATGAGAGGTGGTCAAATACGCGTCATGTAAAAGTTGGATGTTCTTTTACTTTCAATGCAAGAAATAGAAAGAATGGTAAGAACAACACGCCATATAGACCGAACAAGTAAACAGCGCAGGCAGTGATTAGAAACGAATGGACCGTACGTAATTTAAAAGTGTGCGCCCATAAATATGATTCGACCAATTGTCGTATAATAAGTAAAATAATGTATAAAATTAACAGTCCGATAGCTAACTGTAAGTGCTCGATGTAAAATGTAAACGCAATCATCGGTAAAAAAACAAGTCCGATGCCTAAAAAAGGTATACTATCGATTAAAGAAATTAAAAATGCTTTTGTGAGGTAAGACTCAAAATTCAATAACCAGAATCCAAAGCTCATAAGAATAAAGGTAATAAAAAATAACCGAATTTGGACCGAGAAGAAATGCCCCATCAAGCGACTTGCCTTTGAAAATATACGCTTAGCGGCTGGTCTGAAGCTTTTAGGGAAATATACTAAAAACCAAAAACGATTCATTGCGCTTTCGCGTAAGGCGAAAAAAAACGCGATGATAAACATGAAGGTACTAAATAATTGTTGGAAGATTTTTTGGAAGAAACTGATGAAACCTTCTACTGCATCATGACTTGATTGGATGAAACTTTCGGCTACATCATTTACATTCCAGCCCTTCACATCTACTATCTCTAAAATTAAAACGAGCTGATCTTCTATCGTCCAAATAACGGAAATAAATCCGTTGATCAGTAAGAATATAAACGCATATAACAAAAATAACAGCATGGCCATGACGACTAAAGTCGCTAAAAATGCAGGTAGTCTAGTAAGTGAAATTAAAGAATTTACTAGAGGAGCCGCAAAAAAAGCTAAAATTATTGCGAATCCGACAGGTGGAATTATGAATATGAAAAGTATAATGAATAACGCGGGTAACCATTGACGTGAGTAGGTTTGTAAACGTTTTGAGTCGATGGGGAACATATATGTTTGTCCATTCCTTTCGAATAAATATAAATAAAAAACACCTTTACCATTCACAAAACCGTAAAAGTTGCTTATAATGAATTTTGTAAGCGTTTTTAGATAAAAATATAATAAGCAGATGGCCGTCATTCTCACCTAGCTTCTGTGGGATGGCCAGACTGGGAAGAAGGAGAGAATATCATGACAGCAACAAAAGGATTGGAAGGTATCGTTGCAGCACAAACTCAAATCAGCTCTATTATCGATGACACACTTGCATATGTAGGTTATGGCATCGACGATTTGACTGATAATGCTAGTTTTGAAGAGGTTGTTTATCTTCTGTGGCATAAGCGTCTACCAAACAAAAGCGAACTTGCTGAACTTAAGCAGCAGCTAGAAGATAATGCAGAAATTCCACAAGGGGTAATTGATCACTTCAAAACATATCCAATCGACAAAGTGCATCCAATGGCAGCACTTCGTTCAGCGGTATCACTTCTAGGATTATATGATGATAAAGCTGAGGATATGTCACCAGAAGAGAACTATAATAAAGCGATTAAGCTTCAAGCTAAAGTTGCTACAGTTGTAACTGCTTTCGCGCGTATCAGAAAAGGTCAAGAGCCAGTAGCACCTAAAAAAGGTCTAAGCTATGCGGCGAATTTCCTTTACATGCTTTCTGGGGAAGAGCCTGCTGATATCGCTGAAGAAGCATTCAACAAAGCACTTGTTTTACACGCAGACCACGAGTTAAATGCATCTACGTTCACTGCACGTGTTTGTGTAGCTACGCTTTCTGACATGTATTCAGGTGTAACTGCTGCAATTGGAGCTCTTAAAGGGCCACTTCACGGTGGTGCGAACGAAGCAGTTATGAATATGCTCATCGAAATCGGCGACGAAGATAATGTTGAGCCGTATATTCGCGAAAAACTCGATAACAAAGAAAAAATCATGGGCTTTGGTCATCGTGTATACCGCTCTGGCGATCCACGTGCAAAGCATTTACGCGAAATGTCTAAAAAGTTAACTGCTCTTCGTGGTGAAGAAAAGTACTACAATATGTCTGAAAAAATCGAAGCAATTGTAACAGGCGAAAAGAAATTGCCGCCAAATGTTGATTTCTACTCCGCTTCGGTATATCATTCATTAGACATCGATCATGATATTTTCACACCTATTTTTGCAGTTTCTCGTTTCTCAGGATGGATTGCACATATTCTTGAGCAATACGAAAACAACCGCTTGATCCGTCCACGTGCTGAGTACGTAGGGCCAGGCATGCAGAAGTATGTCCCAATCAATGAACGATAAAAACTAGTAAATTCGTGGGGCGGTATCTCGTATACCGGCCCACTGATTTTGAAATCAGGAGGATATCAATAATGGCTAATGATGGAAAGATTACAGTAACTAACGGTGTTTTAAACGTCCCAGATCACGCAACGATTCCTTTCATTATAGGCGATGGAACAGGCCCAGATATTTGGAACGCAGCTTCACGAGTAATTGAAGCAGCTGTAGAAAAGGCTTATAACGGAGAAAAGAAAATTAATTGGCTTGAAGTTCTTGCGGGAGAAAAGGCATTCAACGAAACAGGTGATTGGCTTCCGAAAGAAACTCTTGAAAAAATTGATGAGTATCTAATTGCGATTAAAGGACCTCTTACAACACCTATCGGTGGAGGATTCCGTTCATTGAACGTAGCATTACGTCAAGAACTTGATCTATACACTTGCTTACGTCCGGTTCGCTATTTCGAAGGAGTACCTTCACCTGTGAAACGTCCTGAGGATTGTGACATGGTTATTTTCCGTGAAAATACAGAAGATATCTATGCTGGAATCGAGTACCAAAAAGGTACTGACGAAGCGAAAAAATTAGTTAACTTCCTTCAAACAGAGCTTGGAGTTAAAAATATTCGTTTCCCTGAAACTTCAGGTCTTGGTATCAAACCTATTTCAGAAGAAGGTACAAAGCGTATTGTACGTGCTGCTTTGAAGTATGCAATCGATGAAGGTCGTAAATCTTTAACGATCGTACACAAAGGTAACATCATGAAGTTCACAGAAGGCGCATTCGCAAACTGGGGATATGAGTTGGCTGAAGAAGAGTTCGGCGACAAAGTATTCACATGGAAAGAATACGACCGTATTAAAGATGCTGAAGGTTCAGATGCTGCAAATAAAGCGCAGTCTGATGCAGAAGCTGCTGGCAAAGTCATCGTTAAAGATGCAATTGCAGACATCTTCTTGCAACAAATTTTGACACGTCCAAAAGAGTTCGATGTAGTAGTTACAATGAACTTAAATGGTGACTATATTTCAGATGCACTAGCTGCACAAGTTGGTGGAATTGGAATCGCACCAGGAGCGAACATTAACTACGAAACTGGACATGCAATTTTTGAAGCAACACACGGTACTGCACCAAAATACGCTGGATTGGATAAAGTTAACCCTTCATCTGTACTTCTTTCAGGCGTTATGATGCTTGAGCATCTAGGGTGGAAAGAAGCTGCTAATCTAATCACTGCTTCTATTGAGAAAACTATTGCGTCTAAAGTTGTAACGTATGACTTTGCACGTTTAATGGACAATGCAACAGAAGTTAAAGCATCTGGATTCGCTGATGCGTTAATCGAAAATCTATAAGATTTAAGTTGGAGGGGGAATATTCCTCCTCTTTCTATTATACTGTTTTGGAAAAGGAGAGTTTTACATGTCATTGAAGCGCAAAAAAGTATCGGTTATCGGATCTGGTTTTACTGGAGCAACAACTGCATTTCTTTTAGCTCAAAAAGAACTTTGTGATGTCGTTATTGTTGATATTCCACCAATGGAAAATCCGACAAAAGGCAAAGCTTTGGACATGTTGGAAGCTGGGCCAGTTCAGGGGTTCGATGCGAACATTATAGGTACTTCTAACTATGAGGATACAAAAGATTCAGATGTAGTCGTTATTACAGCGGGCATTGCACGTAAACCAGGAATGAGCCGTGATGACTTAGTTCAAACGAATCAAAAAGTAATGAAATCGGTAACAGCTGAAATCGTCAAGTATTCTCCAGACACAAAAATCATCGTATTAACAAATCCAGTAGATGCGATGACGTACACAGTATATAAAGAGTCAGGTTTTCCGAAAGAGCGCGTCATTGGTCAGTCGGGCGTACTTGATACAGCGCGTTTCCGTACGTTTGTAGCGCAAGAGTTGAACCTATCAGTGAAAGACGTAACAGGGTTCGTTCTAGGCGGTCACGGTGATGATATGGTGCCTTTAGTGCGCTATTCAACAGCAGGTGGAGTTCCATTAGAGAACTTGATTTCTGCAGGTCGTATAGAAGAAATCGTCGACCGTACACGTAAAGGTGGAGCTGAAATCGTCAATCTACTAGGAAATGGTTCTGCTTACTATGCTCCTGCTGCTGCATTGGTAGAAATGACTGAAGCAATCCTAAAAGATCAAAAACGTGTATTGCCATCTATCGCTTACCTTGAAGGCGAATATGGCATGGAAGGTATTTATTTAGGTGTGCCTACAGTTTTAGGCGCGGGCGGTATTGAGAAAATCATAGAACTTGAGTTAACTGATGATGAAAAAATAGATTTAGAGAAGTCTGCGGATTCCGTGCGTGCAGTAATGAATGTTCTTGCATAAAGAATGAAAACTAAGACGAGTAGCCTTGTGCTGCTCGTTTTTTATCGTTGCTCGATTTTTCGTGAATTGATTGCTATAATTCATGTAATAAATAAACATTTTGCATGTATTAGATTGTCAAACAGATATAGGGAGGGATTTTTTTGTTGAAGAGTAAACGAAAGCAGATGGGTAAAGATATTTCGAAGCTAGTAGTAGGAGAGAAAATTAACCTTACGGAGAAAATAGAAGACAAGGACTTGATGCTTTACCTCGGACTTACAAACGATGCGAATCCGCTGTATCTCCAGCATGACTATGCAGCTGAAACGATTTACGGACAACCAATTGTGCCACCTATTATGCTCACGGGTATCGTGACTGCAGCGATTTCCAAGCATTTACCTGGACCGGGTGCGCACATTATTAACCAACAACTACACTTTCCAAAGCCAGTGTATCATTATGCAATTGTTGATTTCACATTGGAAATTACGAAGTTAGATTACTCTACTAATCAAGTGACAATCCAAGTGAATGCGATAGATGAAGAAGGCGAGCGCGTAATGAGTGGGGAACTGGTTGTCAATGCGCCTCAAAAGCCAGTCACTGAAAAATCGAATCAAAAGGAAGATACTAATGGAGAATAAGCAAAAAATTTTAATTGTTGAAGATGAACAATCTATTCAAAAACTATTGAAATTTACGCTAGAGCAAGCAAATTATCTTACTGTGCTTGCAAGTGATGGTGAACAGGCAATTCAACTCGTTTTAGACGAGACACCGGATTTGATCATTTTGGACTTAATGTTGCCGAAAATCGATGGCATTGAAGTATGCAAAATGCTGCGTAAACAAGATATCGAAACACCGATTATTATGCTGACCGCTAAAGGCGAAGAAATGGATAAAATCATCGGCCTGGAGATGGGTGCAGATGATTACATGACAAAGCCTTTTAGTCCACGTGAAGTTACGGCTCGTGTGAAAGCAGTCCTAAGACGTTCTGGTGAAAAAACTTCTCAAACAGAAAGTGTATTAAAGACTGGACAACTGGTCGTATATCCTGAGCGATTTGAAGTTTATTTAAACGAAAGGCAATTAGAATTTACCCGCAAAGAGTTTGATTTGCTCGTGTATTTTATGAGACATCTTAATCGGGTGCTTACACGCGATCAACTACTTCAAGCGGTCTGGAATTATGATTTTGCAGGGGATACAAGAATCGTTGATGTTCATGTTAGTCATTTGCGGGACAAGATTGAAGAAAATACGAGAAAACCTCGGTATATCAAAACAATGAGAGGGGTCGGCTATAAGTTTGAGGGACAAATCTAAATGAAAAATTACTATTCAAGTTTACTAACTACTTCAGGAATAATCCTATCTATATTATTAATTGTATTAGGAATCATTTTAGGGCAATTTTTCCACTTATTTGCTGAGGATGTGGACCCAATTATTCAACAGACATATTGGGTGTTTCTTTTATTTACACTAGTTTTAGTATTTATTGTCATGATGTTTGTTATGTCGAAACTACTTCAGCAGTACGTTCAACCGATTGATCATTTTATGGGAGTTACCTACCAATTGGCTCAAGGTAACTACTTAGCGCGAGCGCAAATTGATGACGGACGTATGAATCAGCAATTAACGATAGCAATCAATCAAATCGCACGGAACCTTCAAGAGAATTCGATTTTACGTGAAATGGAAGCAGAGCGTCTGAAGACGTTGGTCAGTAGTATCGGTAGTAGTCTTCTAATGTTTGGACGTTCAGGTGCTGTCAATCTTGTAAATAAAGTGTTTGAGGAAACTTTTCATCGAAAAGGTGAAGACTTGATGGGGAGAACATATAAAGATATTGGGCTTCCAGAAGATATTGAAATAGAAATTGAGCAGATTTTCTTAACAGAAGAAGTGCGCTCGTTTCAATCCAAGGTCTATTTAGAGAATGATATTTGCCATCTTGAAGTATACGGAGCGCCAGTTATCGGAGAAAATGGCAATTGGCTAGGGATTGTAATTATCATGCATGATATAACAAAAATGATCCGGCTGGAACAAGTACGTAAAGATTTCGTGGCGAATGTTTCACATGAACTAAAAACACCTATCACATCTATCAAAGGATTTTCTGAAATGTTATTGGATGGCGCGGTGGAAGATCCTGTGATACAGCGTGAATTCTATGAAATTATGTATAAAGAGAGTAATCGTTTACAGTTATTGATTGAAGACTTACTACGTTTATCCAGTATGGAACGAGGAAGTTTTGAAATCATTAGGACGCGAGTAGATTTAATAGATATCGTGCAGCAATCACTACAAATTGTCAGAACAAAGCTTCAAGAGAAAAACATGGAAGTAGTACAAAATATGCCAGAATGCTTGATGATTTCTGCAGACCATGACCGATTGGTGCAAGTGATGGTGAACTTATTACACAATGCTATTGCGTATTCCCAAGAAGAAACCGTCATAACTGTCGCTGTTGAGAAAGTGAAAGATTTTGTTCATATTACTGTCAGCGATCAAGGGATTGGTATGACGTCAGATGAGTTACCAAGGTTATTTGAACGTTTTTATCGCATTGATCGTGCCAGAAGTAGAGAGTCTGGTGGGACAGGTCTTGGTTTAGCTATTGTTAAACATATTGTAGAAGCGCATCATGGTACAGTTTCAGTTGAAAGTGAGTTAGGGGTTGGAACAGTCTTTCATGTTCACCTACCAAGAGATGAGGAATAAATGATTGAAACTTATTCCCCTCCTGCTCCGTATAGTAACTATACATAAGAAAAGGGAGGAACAACTATGGGAACAAAACGGATCCTGGTGACGCTAGGACTAGCGATTGCGGGATTATTACTTTTATTGATTGCTTTCACGACTTGGTACACTGTGGATGAATCCGAACAAGCGGTTGTGATTTCATTCGGGCAAGCGGGGGCACCAGTTACTGATTCGGGTCTACATTTTAAATTGCCTTGGCCTATTCAAAAGGCGGAAATCTTATCGAAGGAAACGTACAGTATTCATTTCGGTTATAAACAAGATAAAACCGGAGAGGTTGTCGATAAGGAAACAAAAATGATCACAGGGGACGAATACATCGTGCTCACCGATCTAACCGTCCAATGGCGAATTGTAGATCCGAAAAAATATTTATTTAACGCGGAAGAGCCAATTGAAATTTTACGTGACGCGGCTTCTGCTTCTATCCGCTCTGTTATCGGAAGCTCAACGATTGATGCTGCTTTGACAGATGGAAAAGCCGAAATTGAAGCGAAAACACGAGATTTATTAACTAGCTTAGTAGAGAAGTATGATGTAGGGATCGCTGTCCAAGGCGTTAAACTACAAGACGTAGAATTGCCAAATTCTGAAGTACGTGCGGCATTTACAGCAGTAACGGATGCGCGTGAAACAAAAAACACGAAAATTAACGAAGCAAAAAAGTATGAAAATCAAAAGAAAAATGAGGCGATCGGTGAACGTGATGCGATCAAATCACAAGCACAAGGTAGAAAAACTGCTCGTATTGAACAAGCGCGAGGTGATGTAGCGTTATTCAGTGATTTATATACGGAATACGCGAAAAATAAAGAAATTACAAGAGAGCGTTTAATCTTGGAGACGCTAGAACAAGTTCTTCCTAAAGCTAATCTCTACATCATGAATGATAGTGGAGAAACGATGAAATATTTACCAATCCAACAACTACAGAAAACACAAAATCAAGATTCAACAGGATCGGAAAAGTCTACTGAGAAAGGAGAGAAAGCGTCATGAGTAATGAACAGAATCCTTTCAAAAAGATAGAAGAAGCATTGAAGAAGATGGGTGAAACGGAACAAGAGAAACAAAAGAGATCTTCGGAGAAAGAACCTGGACCGGAATCGAAAGTGTATCCTATCAAACCTAAGAGAACAATTGATGTGAAACGCTATACAAAGTTAATCATTATGTTGACGGTAGCATTCGCAATCATTGTAATTCTGTTGTCTAACTTATACATCGTTAAAGAGAACGAATACCGTGTCGTTCGTCAATTTGGAGAAATTAAGCGGATTGTTCAGGAACCAGGAATTAATATAAAAATTCCATTCATCCAAAGTATTTCAACGCTACCTAAAAATCAAATGACGTATAACGTATCAGAAGCGGAAATTACTACGAAAGACAAAAAACGAATTACTATTGATAATTATGCAGTGTGGCGGATTGCAGATCCATCGAAAATGATTTCCAATGCTCGAAATATTGTCAATGCAGAAGCACGTATGGAAGAATTCATCTATTCAGTAGTACGTAATGAAATGGGTAAGTTGAACTACGTCGATGTTGTAAATGATGAAGATTCTTCTCGCGGTAGCTTGAATGATCGTGTAACGGAAAAAGTCAATAAGTTCTTAGATGATGGAAATTATGGAATTGAAGTAGTAGATGTTCGTATGAAACGTATCGATTTACCAGAAGAAAACGAGCAATCTATTTACACACGAATGATTTCCGAACGTCAATCGACGGCGCAATCCTATTTGTCAGAAGGGGATGCCGAAAAGCGTAAGATCGAAGCGGAAACAGATCGTGAAGTACAAGAGATGCTAGCTAAAGCAAAAAAGGAAGCCGCTCTCGTCACAGCACAAGGTGAGGCTGAAGCCGCTAAAATTTATAACAATGCATTTGCTAAAGACCCAGAGTTCTATAAGTTGTACAGAACGCTACAGTCATATTCTAAAGTAGTGGATGATGAAACGATGATCATACTTCCAGCAGATTCACCATATGCCAAGCTATTAACTGGCTCGATACAATAATCAAAAGTGCGCCATTTTCACTTATAGTTGCCTACATGGTAAACTATTAGTGAAAATGGTTTTTTTATTTATATAAAAGTGGAAAGCGCCGTTCAGACTGAAGATGTACAATAAAGGGGTTCTATGCTTGTACTGGACGTCTGAAATGATCTGCAAGTGCGCTTGTAGCTTAGAAATACAAGAGTTTGTTAGTAGTATAAAGGAGTGGAATGGATTGTGACGAAGAAGAAAATTGTTTTACTTGACGGTAATAGCTTAGCGTATCGAGCATTCTTTGCTTTGCCCTTATTGACAAATGATAAAGGGATTCACACGAATGCAGTCTATGGATTTACGATGATGCTTGAAAATATTTTGATAAATGAAAAACCGACGCATGTATTAGTTGCGTGGGATGCGGGGAAGACGACATTTCGTCATAGTACGTTTACTGAATACAAAGGTGGACGCCAAAAAACGCCACCTGAACTATCGGAACAATTCCCATATATTCGTAAACTGGTTGAAGCTTTCGGCATTACACAATACGAACTTGATCAGTATGAAGCGGATGATATCATTGGCACATTGAGCAGGGAATCTAGTGAAGAAAACGCGCAAGTTGTTGTAATTTCTGGAGATAAGGACTTGACTCAACTTGCGAACGAACAAACGACAGTGTGCATTACAAGAAAAGGAATTACGGATCTTGAACTATACACACCGGAACATATAGAGGAAAAATACGGTATCACGCCATTACAAATTATTGACATGAAAGGGTTAATGGGGGATGCGTCCGACAACATTCCAGGCGTTCCCGGGATTGGCGAGAAGACCGCGCTTAAGCTATTGAAGGAATATGGGTCAGTAGAAAATGTGTATGAATCGATTGATCAGATTACAGCTAAGAAAATGAAAGAAAACTTAGTGACGAATAAGGAACAGGCATTTATGAGTAAGAAGTTAGCAACGATTGAAGTGAATGCGCCAGTAGAAGTTGCTGTCCAAGACATTGAGTATGCAGGGAAAAATGAAGAAGAAGTTATTCAACTGTACAAAGACTTACAGTTTAACTCGCTTTTAGAAAAATTAGATGTAAAAGTGGAAGTACAACCACTTGAAGAAATTGAAATTCAAGTGGTTGAAGAAGTGACGGAAGATTTATTAACAGACACGATGTCACTTCATATAGAAATAGATGGCGATAATTATTTATCCGCAGATATTTTAGGGCTTGGCTTATCAAATGAACGCCACACGTATTTTATTTCTACAGAAACGGCAAAGTCTTCTACTGTGCTGAAAGAGTGGCTAGCCAATCATGCGACATTGAAGTATGCATCTGATTCGAAATCCGCTTACGCAGCGATTGCGAGACTTGGTATGGAACTTAATGGGGCGGATTTCGACTTGATGCTGGCAGCGTATATTGTCAACCCGTCGTTCTCTACAGGCGAAGTATCGGAAATTGCACGTTCATTTGGCTATCATGGCGTGAAAAGTGATGAAGAGATTTACGGCAAAGGAGCGAAACGTGCACTTCCTGCGTCAGACCTATTGGCAGATCATGTGGCGCGTAAAGCACATGCCATATGGGAGTTACATCCGATCGTTTCCAAACGGCTAGAAGAGAATGAGCAGCGAGAGTTATTTCATGAACTAGAATTACCGTTAGCGAAAATCTTGGGCAAGATGGAAGTGGCCGGGGTCAAAACAGACTTAGATGTGCTTCAAACGATTGGTAAGCAATTGACGGAACGACTGGAATTAATTGAAAAAGATATTTACGAAATGGCCGGTGAGAAATTTAATATAAATTCACCTAAACAACTAGGAGTCATTTTGTTTGAGAAAATCGGCTTAACTCCAATTAAAAAAACAAAAACGGGCTATTCGACGGCTGCGGATGTTTTAGAAAAGCTTGAAAGCGAACATGAAATCATTCGATATATTTTATTGTATCGTCAACTTGGTAAGCTGAATTCTACGTATATCGAAGGGTTATCAAAAGAAATTCATGAAGATGGTAAAATTCATACTCGATTCCAGCAAGCGTTGACGCAAACAGGTCGCTTAAGCTCGATTAATCCGAACTTGCAAAACATCCCGATTCGCTTAGAAGAAGGACGTAAAATACGTGCAGCCTTCGTCCCGTCCGAGCCGGAATGGATTATGTTTGCTGCGGACTACTCTCAGATTGAATTACGTGTGCTGGCACATATTTCTCAAGATGAAAAACTAATAGAGGCATTCCGTCAAGGGGCAGATATCCACACGAAGACGGCAATGGATGTCTTTGGTGTCACAGAAGATGAAGTGGATAGCGATATGCGTCGTGCAGCTAAAGCTGTAAACTTTGGAATTGTCTACGGTATTAGTGATTATGGTTTATCACAAAGCTTGAATATTACCCGAAAAGAAGCGGGTGAATTCATCGATACGTATTTGGCTAGTTTCCCGGGTGTTAAACAATATATGGATGACAGCATTATGGTTGCTAAGCAAAAGGGCTATGTCACGACATTGCTTAATCGTCGCCGGTACTTACCTGATATTACGAGTTCAAACTTTAATTTGCGTAGCTTCGCGGAACGAACAGCGATGAATACGCCTATTCAAGGGACGGCTGCAGATATCATTAAACAAGCGATGATTGATATGGATGCACGGCTTGCGAAAGAAAACTTGCGCGCGCGTATGCTATTGCAAGTGCATGATGAATTGATTTTCGAAGCACCTATAGAAGAATTAGAAAAATTAAAAGAAATCGTACCGGAAGTCATGGAACAAACGATTCAATTAGACGTGCCGTTAAAAGTCGATTGGAATTACGGCAAATCATGGTACGAAACGAAGTGAGTGATGATACATGCCAGAACTACCTGAAGTAGAAGGGGTGGTGCGAGATCTTGCACCACTTGTAGAAGGACGTACGATTAAACAACTATCTGTCTCAGATACCGTTGTGACTTCAAAGTTAGCAGGAAAAGAAACGATTATAAAAGGAAAAACGGTGGATGACTTTCTTCGAGGTTTGGAGAAAATGCAAATTTCGAAGATTGTTCGTCGCAGTAAATATATTTATTTTCATTTGCAAAAAGGAGATCAACCACATTTGCTTGTCAGCCATTTAGGCATGACAGGCGCGTGGTTTGTCGTAGATTCTCCCGATGATATCACAGAAGAGAAGTTTCGTAAGCACGCGCATGTGTTTTTGGAGATGGAAGATGGCGGATTACTCGTTTATTCGGATATTCGCAGATTCGGGGAGATGCGTTTATTACAGTCCGAAGAAGATTTTCCACCGTTACTTGAGATGGCGCCGGAACCATTTTCAGATCAAGCGCTGAATCATTTTCTTGAAATGGCGCAATCTCCGAAGTATAAAGGCAAAGCGATTAAAGAGGTAATTATGGATGGCAAAGTCATTTCTGGTTGCGGTAATATTTATGCAACTGAAGCTTTGTTTCATATGAAAATCCATCCAGCGCGTACCGCTGAACGAATTAGCAGGAAACGAAAAGTTTTATTATTTCAAGAAATCGTCCGTGTATTGCAGGAAAGTATTGACGCAGGTGGTAGTACCATTTCAGATTATCGTTCGGTTAACGGGAACGCGGGAACGATGCAAGACCGTTTACATATGTACGGTAAAAAAGTTTGTACATCTTGCGGAAAACTAACAAAAAGTAAGCAAATTGCAGGTAGAACATCTGTCTATTGCTCTACTTGCCAAAAATGAGGAGGGAAAACATGATCATTGGATTGACCGGCAGTATTGCAAGTGGCAAAAGTACAGTAGCTACTATGTTGCGTGAAATGGGGTACCCAATTGTTGATGCGGATGTCATCGCGCGCCAAGTAGTGGAGCCCGGTAGCCCTTTGCTTTTGGAGATTGAAAAAGTGTTTGGAGCATCTGTCATACAAGAAGATGGATCACTTCATCGTGAAAACTTGGGCGCAATCATCTTCAACGACGAAACAAAACGTCGCCAATTAAATGAACTAATGCATCCTGCTATAAGAAGTCAGATGGTAAGCCAAAAAGATCAGTATTTGGAGCAAGAATTTGAAACTGTTATTTTGGACATCCCTCTGCTATTTGAAAGTCAGTTACACTCTTATGTTGAAAAAATACTCGTTGTTTCCGTCACGAAAGAAGTGCAAAAGCAACGATTGATCGCTAGAAATAAATTAACTGAACAAGAAGCGGATGCGCGGATCGCTTCGCAGCTAGACATGAGTAGTAAAGAACAAGGTGCAGACGCGGTTATCTATAATAATGGAACGATAGAAGAAACGGAAAAACAATTAGTAGAAATCCTTGAGAAATGGCAAGCATCTCCTCGCTAATCATTTTTCTGGTGACCGATTTCGACAATTATAGCTAAGTTATGTCTTTCAAAGGATGAAAACACAAAAAAAATTAGTAATAGTGTTGGCTTAACCGAAAAATGTGTTATACTAATCAACGATTAAACATAAAAAGTATAACCTACATGCAGGAGGATCCCTTACATGACTACTACAATTGCGATTAACGGACTCGGCCGTATTGGACGGATGGTATTCCGTCAGATTATTAAAGAAGACGATGTTAATTTAGTTGCGGTAAACGCGACATATCCAGCAGAAACTATTGCACACCTATTAAAATACGACTCAACCCACGGTGTTTTTGATGGTGATATTCAAACAGAAGAAGATGCGATTATCGTAGACGGTAAACGTGTTCAACTTATTACACAACGTGATCCATCTAAACTACCATGGAAAGAACTTGGCGTTGATATTGTAATTGAATCAACAGGAGTATTCAATTCACGAGAAAAAGCAGCACTTCACTTAGAGTCAGGAGCTAAGAAAGTTATCTTAACTGCTCCAGGTAAAAATGAAGATGTTACAGTCGTTCTAGGTGTAAACGATGATACACTAGACATCGACAAACATAGTGTTATTTCTAATGCTAGCTGCACAACGAACTGCTTAGCACCAGTAGCAAAAATATTGAACGATGAGTTCGGTATTGTTAATGGTCTAATGACGACAGTACATGCTTACACGAATGACCAGAAAAACTTGGATAATCCGCATAAAGATTTGCGTCGTGCGCGTTCGTGCGGCGAATCGATTATTCCAACTTCAACTGGTGCTGCAAAAGCGTTAGCATTAGTACTTCCAGAACTAGAAGGAAAGATTCACGGTTTGGCATTACGTATTCCAACACCGAACGTTTCTCTTGTCGATCTAGTTGTCGACGTAGAAAAAGACGTTACTGTAGAAGAAGTAAACAATGCATTCAAAAAAGCAGCAGAAGGCTCTTTAAAAGGAATCGTTCGTTTCACTATGGAGCCACTTGTTTCTATCGACTTCAACACGACAACTGAATCTGCAACAGTTGACGGTCTATCTACTATTGTAATGGGTAATCGCAAAATCAAAGTACTTGCTTGGTATGACAATGAATGGGGCTATTCAGCACGTGTTGTTGAGTTGACTAAAAAAGTTGCTGTAGCTTTAAATAATAAAGTAACTTCGTAATGTAAAAAACACTTCACTCTAACAGGTGAAGTGTTTTTCGTTGTCGTGAAGTTGTTGTATAGCTAGATTCTGTTATAATGAAAGGTACCAATGAAAATGCGGAGGAACAGACTATGTTATGTCCAGCTTGTCACTACAATGGAACACGTGTTATTGATTCACGTCCGGCGGAAGAAAATCGCTCAATTCGAAGAAGACGTGAATGTGAAAAATGTAGCTATCGTTTTACGACGTTTGAAAAAGTTGAACATTCTCCATTAATCGTCGTTAAGAAAGATACGACACGCGAGGAGTTCAGCAGTGAAAAGTTACTTCGGGGCTTGATTCGCGCTTGTGAAAAGCGGGCAGTTCCTATTGAAAAATTGAAAGATATTGTCATATCTATCGAAAAAGAACTTAGAAGTTCAGGGGTTGTCGAAATAGACTCTGATCAAGTCGGTGAAATGGTGATGGAGAGATTAGTTGATGTAGATGAAGTCGCTTACGTTCGTTTTGCATCAGTTTATCGCCAGTATAAAGATATTACGGTATTTATAGATGAATTAAAACAGTTACAAAATAGAAAAGATCGACAAGAGTAAGGCGTTTTGCCAGAAAGGAAGGCATTTATCATGCTATATACAGAATTGCAGCCGGTCGATTCCTTTCGAGTGAAATTAACGCATCCATTTTCATCATATGATCGGCAAATGCTCACATTGTTTTACCAACCTCTGATTGGTTCAGAAGCCGTAAGTCTGTTTTTGACTTTATGGACGGATGCTGAAAATACAGAACCTCAAGAGCACTCACACTACTATTTGATGAATATTTTATCTTTTTCCCTACAGCCGATTTTCCAAGCACGAATCACATTAGAGGCGATTGGACTGTTGCGTACATATAAATTGAAAGACGTCGGGGAGAAGCGAT
>NZ_JAPMIW010000004.1:152365-157136 GCF_033088395.1 Sporosarcina sp. GW1-11
TTTTTTTAGCGATCCTTTATTGTCTACATTTTTATTTAGTAAAATCGGGGAACAACCCTATCGACAATTGCGTAGCCGTTTCTTAGATGAACAGATTTCAAAAGAAGATTATCATGAAGTGTCGCGAACGTTTTTAGACGTATTTCAACCTTCCAGAGGAGTCCAAGCGATGGAACTAACTTCTGGTATGGATTTTCAAGGAAAAACCGCGCCACCGGGTGTGCCGTTTGAAATGAATGAATTTAATTTTGACTTATTTTACAGCGGACTGTCCGAGCAAATGATACCAAAATCTGCCGTGCGTGGGATTTCCCAGGAAATAATTGCTAAACTTTCATTTTTATATTCGCTCTCTCCACTCGATATGCAAAAAGTCGTGATGATTGCAATGGATGAAAATCTTCAAGTGAGTGAGGAGCGTCTAAGAAAAGCCGCGTCAGAATTTTATAAGGTGAATCGATCTCCACAACCGCCTAAATTGCAGTCGGCTTTCAAAATGCCAGCAGCAACAGAAGTGCCGAAGGAAAACATGAGTCGCGATGAGGAATTAATTTCTTATTTGGAAAACACACCACCAAAAGATATGTTGCGAAAGATTAGTGGTAAAGAACCGTTTACAGTAGACATTCAACTTGCTGAACGTTTAATAACACTTCATCAATTTCCAGTCGGTGTTGTCAATGTGTTACTTCAATATGTGATGCTTCGGAATGATGGGAAAATCACGAATAGTTTTGTTGAACGAATCGCCTCACATTGGGCTAATAAAAAAGTAAATGATGCCAAGACGGCTTTGAAGCTATCTCGAGAAGAACATGATCAATATATGAAATGGCTCAAAGAAGGAAAGCAATCAACACCGAAAAAACGCAAGCCGACTCGAGAAGAAAAAGTACCGGAATGGTTTGCTAATCGTAAGGAAAAAACAAAGAAATCGGATACACTAACAGATTTCAATGTTGAAGAGGAGCGTCAAAAGTTACTAAAAGAATTAGGGATACAAGAGGATGAGGTGAAATAAGATGGAACGAATTGGAGATGCTATGAGACGAGTGGTCAATGCTCCTTCATTGGCCCAAAAGTATGAAGAACTTCGAAAAGAAGTCGTTGAAGATCCAGCGATTCAGCAATTTATTAGTGACCATTCGGATGAAGTCAATACTGAAGTCGTCAACCGGAGCCTTGGGAAGCTGTATGAATTTAAAACGGCTTCTCATGCCTGTGATCGCTGTCCTAATATAGAAGGCTGCATCAATGTAATGAAAGGTTTTGAGCCTAAACTAGTCATTGCACAGCGATTAATCGATTTAGATTATGTCGTCTGCCCAACAAAGCAACTAGAAGATGAGCGGCGAAATGTATCTAAAATGGTTAATAGTATGTATATGCCAAAAGAAGTGATGGAAGCGAGGTTGTCAAATGTAGACTTTTTATCAGAAGACAGCCGTGTAATCGTCATGAGAGCGGCTAAAGATTTCCTCAACCAAATAGATTCCACAGGGAAAATACCTGAACGTGGCTTTTATTTGTACGGGAATTTTGGCATCGGTAAATCATTCATCTTAGGCGCATTGGCAAACGAACTTGCTACGAGACAAGTGAGAACAGTCGTCGTCTACGTACCCGAGTTCTTACGTGAGATGAAACAGTCCATTCAAAACCAAACGCTAGATGAAAAGGTCGAATTCGTCAAAAAAGCACCTGTCCTCATGCTCGACGACATCGGTGCAGAAACGATGTCTACGTGGACAAGAGACGAAGTACTAGGTACCATTCTTCAATATCGCATGGCTGAAAAACTACCTGTCTTCTTCACTTCTAACTTCAACTATAACGAACTAGAGCACCATTTAACGACGAGTCAGCGTGGTGAGACAGAACCAATCAAAGCTGCACGAGTCATGGAAAGAATTCGCATGGTCAGCCAACCTTTCAAACTAGGCGGACAAAACTGGCGAGATTAATCTCTGGGTTTGTACATGGATCTAACCCGACAGTTTTGAATGTAGTTAATACTTACAATTGGAAATAGTTAATTAAAAGAATATAATAATATAAACTTGCAATTCCGCCAAAAATTTTCTATACTAATACTCAGTTAAGCATAAATAATTTGTCAAAATGCATCGAAGAGGACAACAATTTATTTCTAACCTTTCAGAGAGCAGGGGCACGGCTGAAACCCTTGTAGGCAGAAAATGAATTTACCACCTCCGAGCAGCATCAGCGAACACAAGTAGCTGATGACGGTAACGGCCCGTTAGCCGATCGAAAGCTTCGTCTATCCGAAAGGACAGAAGGAAGAAGGGTGGAACCACGAGCTCAAGCCTCGTCCCTTTAGGGATGAGGCTTTTTTGTGTCCAAAAATAGAAAGGAAGTTATACAAATGGTAGAAAATATTCATTTAACATTTCCAGATGGAGCAGTAAAGGAATTTGCAAACGGTACAACAACGGAAGAAATTGCAGGCTCCATCAGTCCTGGATTGCGTAAAAGTGCATTAGCAGGAAAAATTGGGGATCGACTAATCGATTTGAAAACACCGATTCATGAAGATGGAGAGATTAGCATCGTGACGCCTAATTCAGAAGAAGCTTTAGAAATTCTTCGTCATAGTACGGCTCACCTTTTAGCACAAGCTGTTAAGCGTAAGTTCCCAGATGCAAAACTTGGAATCGGTCCGACGATCGAAAATGGATTTTATTATGATATTGATTCACCTACACCTATTACAGCAGAAGATCTTCCTGAAATAGAAAAAGAAATGAAACGTATTATTGGAGAAAACTTACCAGTTATTCGTCATGATGTTTCCCGTGAAGAAGCAAAAAGACGTTTTGAAGAAATTGACGATGAATATAAACTGGAACTTCTCGAAGCAATTCCTGAAGGTGAACAAGTTTCAATCTATGAACAAGGTGAATTTTTCGACCTATGTCGTGGAATCCACGTACCTGCTACAGGTAAGTTGAAAGAATTCAAACTGCTAAGTATTGCGGGTGCTTACTGGAGAGGTAATTCAGATAATAAAATGCTTCAACGTATTTATGGAACAGCTTTCTTCAAAAAAGATGAGCTGAAGGAACATTTACGTCTACTTGAAGAAGCGAAAGAGCGTGATCACCGTAAAATCGGTAAAGAACTCAATCTATTCACAAACTCTCAAAAAGTAGGACAAGGTTTACCTCTATGGTTACCAAAAGGTGCAACAATCCGTCGTGTAGTTGAGCGTTATATCGTAGATAAAGAAGAAAGGCTTGGCTACCAGCACGTCTATACACCGGTTCTCGGCAGCGTTGAGTTATATAAAACGTCTGGACATTGGGATCACTACCAAGACGGAATGTTCCCAGCAATGAGCATGGATAACGAAGACTTAGTGTTACGTCCGATGAACTGCCCGCATCATATGATGATTTATAAAAACGGTATTCATTCTTATCGTAATCTGCCGCTTCGTATTGCAGAACTTGGTACAATGCACCGTTATGAAATGTCAGGAGCACTTTCAGGATTGCAACGCGTACGTGGCATGACATTAAATGACGCGCATATTTTCGTTCGTCCAGACCAAATTAAAGATGAACTGAAGCGAGTGATTTTGCTAATCATCGAAGTGTATAAAGATTTCAACATCAAAGATTATTCCTTCCGCCTCTCTTATCGTGATCCGGAAGATACAAAGAAATATTTCGATGATGATGAAATGTGGGAACGCGCACAGTCTATGTTAAAAGAAGCAATGGACGAATTAGAACTTCCTTATACAGAAGAAGAAGGCGAAGCGGCATTCTACGGACCGAAGCTTGACGTGCAAGTGAAAACGGCAATCGGTATGGAAGAAACACTATCTACTGCGCAACTCGATTTCTTGTTGCCTGAACGTTTTGACCTCACATATATAGGAGAAGATGGAAAGCAGCATCGTCCAGTCGTTATCCACCGTGGTGTCGTTTCTACAATGGAACGTTTTGTTGCATTTTTGATTGAAGAGTATAAAGGGGCATTCCCGACGTGGTTGGCACCTATTCAAGTGGAAGTCATTCCTGTTTCACCAGAAGTGCATTTTGATTATGCGGAAGACGTGAGAGAGAAATTGACGCTAGCTGGATTCCGTGTGGACGTGGATAGTCGAGAAGAAAAAATCGGCTATAAGATTCGTGAAGCACAAGTTCAAAAGGTCCCGTATATGCTTGTGCTTGGTGATCGTGAGCTGGAGTCTGGCGAAGTGAATGTTCGTAAGTACGGTGAGCAAAAATCCGAAAGTATGTCATTTGACGCGTTCCTTGAGCTGCTTCAAGAGGACGTGAAGAAGTAAGGTTAGTTATATGTTATTGAAACGGCACTTGTGGTATTTATCTACAAGTGCCGTTTTGCCTTCGATTTTGTGTATACAGTAGTTTGAGTGGGTTCTTGTATATGGTGAAAGCACTTATTGTTGGATCGTCGCTCGACTAATTTATGATGCTGAAAATAGTGATGGTCGGTTCCCTAACACCGCTTCGGCACGTGGGGGATTGCCTCCCGCCATGAGCCAACTAGCAAAGAACGCTAGCTGTCTCATGGCTTCGGCTGACCCCGCAGTTGTGCCTACGCTAGTATGTACAGTATAGTTTTAGTGGTCTTTGGTACTTACCGAATTAAACCTTTCAACTTCAATGTACTATGCTATTTATTTTCCTAACGAAACGAAGGCGCCTTACAAGCGGTAGGCGGAGCAATAAGACGGATAGGCGCTCTTCCTATCTGGCTTATTGTGGGAGCCATCCGC
>NZ_JAPMIW010000040.1:0-9133 GCF_033088395.1 Sporosarcina sp. GW1-11
TTGCGGCATGCCCTTCAAAATAAAGCTCCACCACTTTCTTTTTCAGTTCATATTCATACGTTTTTCTAGTCATGATCTCACTCCTCAGGATGTAGTCTGTCCTTTAGGAGCGCTTTCTTATACTGTCTACTGTAAGGTAATTATGCAACCTATCGCGCGGGATTGGGCAGGATTGGCGCGCTGTAATTTGATTTTCGCGCTGTACGCCATGCTTTTGGCGCGATTCGCTCTACCTATCGCGCGGGATTGAGCAGGATTGGCGCACTGTAATTTGGTTTTCGCGCGGACTGCCATACTTTTGGCGCGATACTACCAAACCTCGTTCGCGCTGTACCCACGCGAAGTGTTTCCCCCACTTCATCCGGACCACTTCTTATACATCACAATCCATAACACCAAAAACCCACCAGCACTTTCATGCCGGTGGGTTCATCCATATACATCAATTAAAGGTATCTTTCATTAAACCGTTGTGGAATTCGAAAGTTCTTGACAGTTTCTCATTTTCTCTTACTTAAAATTCTCATAAAACTCATTTGGGATCACTTGCAAATCTATTCCCCATACTAGAGGGAGCAAGTAGTATGCGGCCAGTACGATAAGTACGAGTACAAATACATTGATGATAAATCCAACCCGGACCATTTCAGTCAGACGCAGCCGGTTCGTTGCGAAAATAATTGCATTCGGCGGTGTACCGACCGGCAACATGAAGGCACAGTTTGCAGCCATTGCAGCCGGGACCATCAATGCAAAAGGATGTATATTCAGAGTCAGCGCTAGAGCGGCCAATACCGGGAGAATCATGGTAGCTGTCGCCGTATTGGATGTGAATTCAGTCAATGCCAGAACGAGCAACGCGGAGAGAGCGATGATGACGATTATATTGAGACCCTCCAAAGACGTCAACTGCGATCCGATCCATTCGGAAAGCCCCGTTTGGCGGAAACCGGCTGCAATTGCAAGTCCTCCTCCAAATAAAAGCAATACTCCCCAAGGAATTTCTTTTGAATCCTCCCACGCCAGGATGCGCTTCCCAAATTTTTTGGAAGTCGGAATGGCAAACAGCAATCCTGCGGCCAATACCGCAATCATCCCATCTTTTAAACCTGGAAGAATATTAATCCAAAGAAATTCTCGTGTAATCCACATAAATGCTGCAAAGACAAACACTACACTTACCGCTTTTTCTTCAAATGTCGTCTTGCCCAGTGCGTTCCGTTCTTCACGAATGACTTCTTTTCCGCCGGGCAAGCCTTTAATGTTCATCTTAAATGCAAATCTTCCAAGATAAATCCATGTAGAAAACAAAAGCACAATGACAATTGGTACAGCGACAAGCATCCAGCCTGCAAAAGAAATCTCCACATCGAATAATTCCTTGACTTGTGCAGCCAGAATAATGTTGGGCGGTGTACCTATAAGCGTACCGAGCCCACCGATCGTTCCTGCGTAACCAATTCCGAAAATAAGCGCCTTCTCAAATTTCGGTAACTCCTTTTCTTCCGGTCTTCCTTTTAATGCAGTAGCTACTTGGGCAGTAATCGCCAGCCCCATCGGAATCATCATCATTACCGCAGCTGTATTGGAAACCCACATGGATAGGAATGCCGTGGCTGCCATGAAACCAAGCAGGATTCTCTGAGTTCCCGTGCCGATGAAAGAGATGATCGCCAACGCCAGCCGTTTATGCAAGTTCCACTTTTCCATTGCCGTCGCAATAAAAAATCCACCTAAAAATAAGAAAATAATATCATTACCGTATGAGGATGTCACCGTATCGGCATCCATAGCTCCGGTCACCGGCAACAGAAAAATCGGAAGCAACGATGTCACAGGTATCGGAATCGCCTCTGTAATCCACCACGTCGCCACCCACAACGTGACGGCAAGCACTGCTTTTGCTTCCGCGCTCATCCCTTCAGGTGACAAAAAGAACATCATGATCATAAACAGAAGTGGACCAAGAATAAATCCTACCAATTGTGCGGTAGAATAAGACCGACTTTTATCGGGGTCCAGATCCGGCGGTTGGTGTAACTTATGTTCATCCCCTACCGCCAAACGATCATTTTTTGCCAATATACTTTTCTTATTAGAAAAGAAATTTAGTAAATCCTTTGCCTGGTTATGCGAGCGCCATAATCCTTGCCAAGCGCCTGATACTATTTGCTTCATTGCCATCCCTCCGTAAACGCTTTCTTATTGGGATAACTATAAGTGAGATTATTCAGCAAATATATATTATATAAGCAAGAAAAACCTTTTGTAACTAAAAAAAGCAACACAAGCAGCTGCGAAAACTATCGCCAAACTGCTTGGAAGCTTATTAAAATACCGTTTTATATTAACTAGTCATCAATGATTGAAGGATATCCACCTTCTCCGGCTTCAGAAAGTAGTTCGTCAACGGACGGCCTGTTTCCTGATAGATTACATCTGCGTCAATTAGTTTTTGTTCAACTAAATAATGTAAGTATTTTCTTGCCGATACGCTTGAAATTCCGGTTTTTTCTGCAAGTTCTGTAGCAGAAAATGTCTTTCCCTCCCATGCGATGATTTGCTTGACAATACGTGAGAGTGTTATTTTCGTCAGTCCTTTCGGTGGCTCGAATGTTTTGCGGTCTTTCCTGTTGGAAGTTTGAAGCAAATTATCAATTTCCTCTTGGCTGATTTGCTCCTGACGGTTCATCAAATGAAATTGTTTTTTAAATTGCAACAATGCATTTTGAAATCGCTCAAAAGTAAATGGCTTAATGACGTAGTCAACAGCTCCATAGCGAAGTGCCTGTTGCACAGTGGCTTTATCATTGGCGGCGGTAATTAAAATAACATCTACCGAGTCGCCCTCTTTTCGAAGTTCCATTAACAACTCAAGCCCGGTTGGTCCTTTCATATAGACATCTAGCAATATGAGATCCACATGTGACAACCGAAGAAATTCCCTGCCTTCCTCAATATTTTTCGCAAAGCCGGCAACTGAAAAACCTGAGATACTTTCCAAATAAATAGCGTTGAATTTCGCCACCATCGGATCATCTTCAATAATTAACACTTGAATCATAATTCCTCACCTTTATAGGGGATACTTACATCAAACTGTGTCCCTTTTCCTTTCATAGAAGATACAGACCAAGTGCCGCCTATCTCATCCAATGCGGTTTTAGTAAGGTACAGGCCGTACCCGCGATCTTCACCTTTCGAAGACTTGCCCCGTTCAAATACTTCCTCAATATTGTCTCCACCAATCCCAGGGCCATTATCTTTGACGCTGAATTTCAATTGGGACTCGTCATAATCAAGCGTTAATTGAATCTCGCCAGCCACCTGATCACTCACCGCTTCGTAGGCATTATCTAATAAATTCCCCAACACTGTAATAATTTTATCCATATGTTCCACTTTTTTTAACGGCGGAATCGGATTTTCTCCGTATAATTCGATTAACACCCCGGATTCTCGTGATTCGCTTAATTTACTCATTAAATAGCCCGCAATGACTGGATCTTTGACAAGTCTTGAAACAGCGCCCGCTTCTTTTTGGTAGGCATCTGAAAGATAGGCAGTATATTCTTTTAGCTCATCATAGGATTTCGTGTGAACCATCGCCATGATCACGTGCAGTTTATTCATAAATTCATGCGTTTGGTGTCTGAGCGTTTCTGCATACATCCGGGCTCCCGATAGTTGTTCCACCAAGGAGGTCAGTTCTGATTTATCACGAAATATAGCGAGTGCACCTACTAAACGATTGTTGGAAACGACAGGTACTTGGGTAACAATGATATCCAGTCCATTCAATTTTTGTTCTTGATCATACTGAGGCTTTTTATGCTCGAGCACTTGCTGAAGCGCCAATGAGGGAACAAAAGATTGAATAGGCTTTCCAATAGGATCTTCCCCTACACCCGCATTGCGGAAAAGCGTGACTGCCGCTTGATTAGCTAAAACAATTTCCGCCTTGTCATTGATTGCGACAATGCCATCGCGAACCGCCTCGAGCATCGCCTCGCGCTCACGAAGTTGTAGAGCTATTTCCCTTGGTTCCAGTCCAAATAAAGTACGCTTCACTTTTCTTGCCAATAAAACTGCCCCGAATAAGCCGACCAGTAAACCAAACCCAATTCCGATAAAGCTTGTCTTTATGCTTTGAAAAACAGTGGAACGGACGTTGTTCATCATAATGCCGACTGCAACTACACCGACAATTTCATCTTCAAACCAGATTGGTGCAAACGCCCTCATCGATTCTCCAAGCGTCCCTGTAGCCATAGAGGTATACTGCTCCCCCTGAAATGCCCGATCTTCGTCACCGCCCACAAAATATTGGCCGATTCGCTCAGCTATCGGATGGGATTGACGGATGCGCTCGTTATTCATGACTACGATATATTCAACATGCGTATCGTCCTGTATAGATTTGGTGAATGTCTGAATATCTTCAACTGGTCCTTTTCCCGTCAAGCCGTCAATCACCGGCTGTGTATGGCTTATAGCAATTGCAATATCCATCGCCTTTTCCGACTGATAACTCCTTGCTTTATCAGCTGCCTTGCTACCTATCAAATAACCTGTTACAGAAAGGGATACAAGGACAACCGCACACACCAAAGCGGTCAACCACACCTGCATACTGATAGTTCTGTTCTTATATACTCTCATTTTTTACTCCCATGCTATTTCATTGTATTATGTTTTACTATACTAAGACTATACTAAAAAGAGAGGCGTGGGTAGCGCTTCTCCTCATGAATGTATTCCGATTTTCTTCTTTGTAAAAGAGGTTGTGAATTTTGCGTACCAAGTCCTCATACCTGATATTAAAATTAAAACATACATCTCCTGTTTTTCATGTATAGTTAGAGTGAATTCAATACCCTACACACCTAATAGAATGTAAGTTGGAGGCGATGTACAGTGAGTAGAATCATTTTATCGACTGAGAGCGGTGCCGATTTGCCAGAATCTTTAGCGAAGAAACATAATGTACAAGTAATACCCATGCACGTCATCATGGAGGGTCAGGACTATTTAGATGGTCATCTACCCGTAAATGAAATTTATGATTTTTATGATCGTACAAAAAAGATCCCTTCTACCTCTGCCACGAATGTCCATGAGTATCAAGAGTTTTTCAAAAGAATTAGAACGGAATTTCCTGATCGTATCATCGTTCATATAGGGTATACATCAAAAGCGTCTGCTTCCTTTCAAAATGCGTTACTAGCAGCGGAAGATGTAGAGGATATTTATTTACTTGATGCATTAAACGTTACAGGCGGATTAACTGCGATTGTTATGTATGCGGTTACACTGCTAGAGAAAGAACCTGAGATGGATCCTATTGACTTGCTGGAAAAAATCGAATCGATAATTCCAAAAACCAGACTCGCCTTCCTTCCCGGCAGCTTAGATTTTTTAAGAGCGGGCGGACGAGTCAGCAATATGGCATATCTCGGAGGTGCTTTGTTGAAAATCAAACCATGTATTGAATTAGTAGAAGGAAAGCTCGTTTCAACTAAAAAATATCGTGGGAAAATGAGCAAAGTCGCTGAAAGTTTACTGCTTGATTATTTACAGCAATACGATATGGATCGACAACAAATTTATTTTATATACTCCATCGGACTTAGTGAAACGATCAAAGAACGGATCAATGAAATTGCATGGGAAAAAGGATTTAAAAATAGTATTTGGATTGAAGCGGGTGCTATGATCTCGACACATTCTGGACCTGGAGGATTTGGGATTGCCGGAATAGAAGTTTAACGTCCAAAAGGTAGCTTAAAGAAGTGCCAATTCTAATAATGAAGAGGACCTGTGCGTGAAACATTGACGTTTGTTTCTCACACAGGCACCTTATTTCCTTTGCCTTTAGTCCTCTTTACCATTAAACAAGTCCCGTCCCCACTTTTCGATACTCTCCCAAAACTCTTTTCTCTTCTTGTCGCTCTCTTTTTTCTTCTCTTTCTTTTCTCTTTCTTCCTTTGTCTTTTTCTTCTGCTTCTTCAGCTCTTTTATTTCTTCATCAATTAACGACAAATCAAATTTCTTTGTAGTTAATTCGCTGGCTGATTTTGAAACTACCTGCGCGAAAATAGGCGTCGCGGTAAAGCTGCTGGTAGAGGTTAAATAATGGTCGGCGTCTGTTTGATCATATCCGAGCCAGACCGCACCGGCAATATCCGGTGTATAGCCAACGAACCAATGATCTTTTGAACCGTCCACTCCTTCAAACGGGAGCTGCGTGGTGCCTGTCTTCCCCGCCACGTCCACACCGGAAATTTGTGCTTTTTTGGCAGTACCTTCCTTTACAGCCCCTTGCAGCATATAGGTCATTTGCTGGGCAACTTCCGCATCTGTCACGTGTACAGACTCACCCCGCCACTTCCCGAGCACTTTTCCTTCCGAATCTTTAATTTCTGTGATCGCATGCGCTTCCTCCATCACTCCATCATTCGCAAATGCAGAAAACGCTTGGGCCATCCCCAAAGGAGAAGTGCCTTTGTTCATTCCTCCCAAGGCTAATCCAAGCGTACGGTCATTTTTTTCTAATGGAATTCCAAACCGTTCCACTGCACGCATGCCGTTTTTGATTCCGATTTGATCCAACAGCCAGACAGGAGGAATATTATACGATTGTGTAAGTGCATCGTACATAGTCACGCTTCCTCTATATTTCTGATCAAGGTTTTTCGGAGAGTATCCACCCATATCAATAGGTTCATCCACAAGCAAATCCGACATATGGTAGCCTTCCTCAAGTGCTGGAGTATAGACGGCAAGCGGCTTTAACGCAGATCCAGGTTGCCGTATGAGGTCAGTCGCATTATTGAAGCGTTTCTGCGTATACTCTCCTCTCCCACCGACTAACGCCAGAATCCCGCCTGTTTTAGGATTCAGGAAAACAGAGGCGCTCTGCAAAAGTTGATCTGGAGTGCTTCTCGGAAAATATCTATCATCCGCATACACTTCTTCCAGCGCATTCTGGACGACCGGATTGATTTCTGTCGTAATATGCAACCCACCGGACAGCACTTCATCTCTCGTCAAACCGTACATATTGACCGCCTCGTCCACTACACGATCGATATAATACGGATATTCCGCTTTATAATCCGGCACTGTCGAATCGGTCAGTGCCAGTTTCTGTCCAATCGCCTCGTCATATTCTCGCTGACTAATATACTGTTCACGCAGCATCAGCAACAACACCAGATTACGCCGTTTCACCGATTTTTCCATATTTTTCGTAGGCGATAAATGCGACGGAGCTTTGATGATGCCTGCTATTGTGGCAGATTCGCTTAACGTCAATTCACTGACATCCTTACCGAAATAGGTCTGCGCTGCACGTTGAACACCCCACGCCCCGTTACCGAAATAGATTTGATTGAGGTAACGTTCCATGATCTCCTCTTTCGAATACTCCCGTTCAATCTTCTTTGCGAGGATCAGTTCTTTGAATTTACGCGAGTACGTGCGCTCCTGCGTCAAAAATACATTTTTCGCGAGTTGCTGCGTAATCGTACTGCCCCCTGCCACGATTTTGCCTTTGAATGCATTCTCGAGCAAGGCGCGCCCCATCCTCAAATAATTAATGCCGTGATGTTTGTAGAATCGTTGATCTTCCACGGAGATGACGGCTTCGACCAGCGTATTCGGAATTTGATCGATCGTTACACCTTCAATATTCGAATTCGAAACCTTACTGATCACTTCTCCGTTCGGATCGTAAATAACCGTCGATCTTGGTGCGGCTTCTTCGAGTTTACTTACATCGCTGAATGTTATGAAGACATTCAGTACGATGAGTGTGCAAAGAACGGCAAACATTACACTGATGAATACGAAACCGGTGATCTTTTTCATCAGACTGCTTTTCTTTTTTGGTGTTTTTTTATGTTGTTGTTCCTTATACTCGGATCTTTTCATATGGGTTTCACCTGCTTTATTGCTGCGGAGTTTTATTGGTTGTGTACAGCATAGTATGACGATGGGGGTGTTTGAAAGTTGCGGGATTAATCTTTTACGAGATTTTTCGTAGGAGTATGCCTACTAAAGATACTGCCCGGAAGTTGGTCTTCTATGCAATATCTTAATAAAGATGCCTGTGCATGAAACTTTCATGATTGTTTGCACATTCATGTTTTTTTCGTACACAGCCACCTTATTATTACTCATAACATACTTTAAACGAGCAAAAACATTATCTTTACAAACTTCTTCTTAGCTTACGTTTGAAATGATGATCATTTCACTCTTGGTTACTGTGTTGATTCTAAACCTTATTCCGAATGTTTTAGAACACACACAACTCTAGTTACTCAGAATTGTTTCTAATTTGTGATGGAAACTGTTACCTTATTTTACTTGATTAATTTTGGCGTTTTGCGTAAATTTCATGCTATTTGTCGTGTGCTGATTTGACACCCCGCATCATACCTAGAGGGCTTTTTATGTTCAAGTCCCCAAAAGCTTTTAACAGGAATGGTGCTTATTTATTTTCAACACTCGTTTATTCGATAAATTAAACTTCAAGTGGCCGTTTTTATTTCGTTAGCTATAATCACTAGTGTCGCATTAAAATAACGAGTTAGTGTGTTATATTCTGAATACTCTTTACTTACTCTTTTCTACAAAAAATCCTTTATAATGGGTTGGAAGCAGTAATCCATCCAAATCCAAAATAAAGGACATTCACATGGATCAGTTTACACGAAAAACTGCATTTGCGCACTGGACAGTACCGATTTCCAATGAATTATTTAGGGAACAGGTTCAGCTTCATTGCCTTGATCACTATACAAAGAAGCGGCACATGGCTTCGTTTATGAACTTACTTCAGCATCTGGGAAAGCGGATACGACAACAACGTCAGAACTAAGAACAATACTTTTACGAAGTAATTTGAAAACATTCCTTCCTCCTTAAACCAGTCGATTATTTATGTATTGGGGACACACTGTTTTAAATAAAAGTACATTGAACTACTCCCCACTTATTCGACCTTGTGGTCTAATTGAAGTGGGAGATTCTTGGGAACAGAGCCTACGTAACTAGGGTGGCATACACCGCAATCAGAGGTTTCTCTTATTTGCCAAGCGATCCCCGCAGTCCCTGCGGTTCTTGA
>NZ_JAPMIW010000041.1:0-5479 GCF_033088395.1 Sporosarcina sp. GW1-11
TTTTTGTGCGGTATTAGTTAGCCTAGTACATTGAAGTCAAAAAGTAGAATTCGCTAAGTTCCAAAGACTACAAAACTACACTGTACTTACTAGCGAAGGCACAACTGCGGGGTCGGCCGAAACAAAGAGACAGCTAGCGCCCTTTGCTAGTTGGCTCTTTGTGGGAGGCAATCCCCCACGTGCCGAAGCGATGATAGAAAGCCGATCTTCACTAACTTCGGCATTGGAAAAGTTAGTAAGGGATTCAGTAAGTTCAAGTCACATCGAGCCGTTTTTGTATGTAGTGAAGGAATTCATCACTGAACCCACTTCGGCGCTGGCGGATGGCTCCCGCAATGAGCCAGAAAGGAAGATCGCCTCTCTGTCTCATCGCTCCGCCTACCGCTTGTAAGGCGCCTTCGTTTTTTGTGTAGTTATTAGTTAGCCTAGTACATTGAAGTCAAAAAGTAGAATTCGCTAAGTTCCAAAGACTACAAAACTACACTGTACTCACTAGCGAAGGCACAACTGCGGGGTCAGCCGAAGCCATGAGACAGCTAGCGTTCTTTGCTAGTTGGCTCATGGCGGGAGGCAATCCCCCACGTGCCGTAGCGGTGATAGAAAGCTGACCTTCACAAACTTCAGTATCGAAAATAAGTCGTGCAACGCCTCAACACAAACTAGTTTTAATCCAGACGTATCTACGCAAAAAACTGCTATAGCGAAAAGGCTATAGCAGTTTTCTTCGTTAAAACAATAAATGTGCAATACCCGCAATAATTGGCAGTGCGATGAGTGTGCGAAGTAAGAAAATGATCAGCAAGTCGAAAATGTTTAGTGGGATTTTCGTCCCTAAGATCAATCCACCGACTTCGGACATATAAATAAGCTGGACAACGGAAATTGCAGCGATTGTAAACAATGTAATAGGTGACGTGATAACACCTTCAGCTAAAATGACCGGTAAGAACATATCTGCGAAACCGACAACCATAGTCTGTGCGGCATCTGCAGCTTCTGGGATTTGAAGGAAGTTCAATATATATTCGAACGGTTTCCCCAATATCCGGAATATATTCGTATATTCTGCCAAAACTAATGCGACTGTACCAAATGCCATAACGACTGGCGTCACACCAAACCACATATCTAAAACATTTTGCATCCCAGATCTAACAGTTTTCACAACTGAGCGCTGTTTCGAAGCTGTTGCCAATGCATTCTCGATCCCCAATGAAAACAAATTCGTATTCGCGGGAAGTTTTTCATCTTCTTCTAAATACTCCCGATCATCAATATACGTGTTTTTAATCGAACGTAGTGGATAGATTCGCGGCATGATCAGTGCCAAGATCAAACCGGTAATAATAACGGTCGCATAAAACGGAATGAAGTAATTAGCCATTCCAACTGTATCAATAATAACTAATGAAAATGTAATGGACACGACAGAAAATGTTGTAGCAATAATAGCAGCTTCTCGCTGCGTATAGTGACCATCTTCATATTGCTTACTTGTCAATAAGACACCAATCGTTCCGTCACCAATCCATGAAGCGAATGCATCAATAGATGAACGACCAGGAAGATTGAATAACGGTCGCATAATTTTGACCATCAACGTGCCGAAAAATTCAAGGAGTCCAAAGTTCAATAATAAAGGTAGTAAAAATCCTGCAAAGAAGAAAATACTGAACAAAAAGGAAACAAGTCCATCACTTGCTAATAACAGTCCACCTGTATTTTCGCTCCAAATCGCTTCAGGTCCTAATTTAAAAACGACCATAATAGCGAAGATTGCACCGATTATACGTGTGATCGTCCAGAAAGGAGTCACTTTAAATAAGTTCAAGAAAAATGATGGGCGATGTGGATCTCTCTGTACGAAAAGATAAATAACAGATCCGATGGCCGAAAGTGCAATCAAGTACATCATTATCTGAGGGATAATCGGTTCTAATGAGCTTGCTAGTACATCCGCAAGTTTGGCAATGGGTACTTTCCAGCCGGCTTCAAATGGCAGTGGAATCATAAACAGAATAATACCCAGTATAGAAGGGATTAGGAAGATGAACCACGTACTGGCAGTATATTTTTTCAAGGTGCTTCTCTCCTTGTAGTCAATGTCTGAACTTGTATATTTATACATTATACTGTGTATTGATCAGTTGTAAACACTTTAACATAAAGTGCAATTTTTCAGTTAGCGAAGTGACTACCGAGTTAAAGTAGTTGGACGTATGCTTATCCTATAAGTTGGTATGAAAAACATCCTAAACGCCATGAAATGTGTAGTTCCTGACTGCAATTTTTCATGGCTAAAACCTTCTGTAATTCGGAAAAATGAAATATAAACAACTCCCTTTAAAACTTCGAAGAAAAGGAGTATGCTATTCCCATAGTAATGAGTTTGAGAAAGAAATGGAGGAGGATGTTGGTGGTTTTTGGAGAAAACATCAAAGTCCGTAAGCGTATCTTACAGTTGATCGAAGGATTGACTGATGAGGAATTCAACGGAAAGCCATCAAACGGCGGTTGGTCACCTAAGCAGATTGTGGAACATTTAGCATTAATGGAATGTCAAGTGGCTACAAACATCGCCAAAGAATTGAAAAATCCCGACAGTCTCCGTGTATTTAAGAAACCGATTAGTGTGTGTTCCAGTCCGCTCTGGAAAGCTTATTCATTGGAATATACTGACCCGACGGATATACACCTTTCTATCTCGGATATCAAAGAAAGACTGCATCAATCTAGAAACTTTCTCCTTGATATTTATGACTCAGCGACAGAAGTGGAGTTAAGGGGAAAATCTTTAAAGCATCCTGTGTTTGGTAATGTTCCGCTGATCCAATGGTTCCACTTCGTAGGATTTCATGAAAAAAGACATTTACGGCAACTAAAGCGAGCAGTGGAACAAGTGAAAACTACAAAGCTATCGCTTACTCAATCATATAAATATTAAGTATAATAGAAGAACTTGGTCAGAAACTGGCGCAAGTTCTTTCATTATTTAGCGAGTAATCATCAATACCTTATACTACTAGAGGAGGAGAATATTCTATGAAAAGATACTGTTTTGACACACCCGAAAAATTACGCAACCTATTATGTGAACTAGTTAGCTGGGACAGCCGTACGTTAACGGAGGGAGAACGTTTCTTTTCTTGGAAGCTCCAAAATAAATTAAGTGAACTAGCTTATTTTGAGAAGTACCCTGAGCAAGTGACGTTACATGATGCAGGTATGGGAAGACAAGTGGTGCATGCACTTTATAAGCATCCAGAAGCTACAGAGACAATTGTTTTAATCAGTCACTTCGATACGGTACATACCGATGAATACGGAGCGCTTGAGCCACTAGCTTTTCATCCTGAAGAATTAACGAAGAAGTTGCTGGAAGATAAAGCTGCGTTAACTGACGTTGCGCGCGCGGATTTGGAATCCGGAAATTACTTATTTGGACGCGGTACGATGGATATGAAGATGGGATTAGCATTACATATACAGTTAATCGAGCGAGCAAGTATCGAAAAATGGCCAATCAATTTACTACTATGTACTGTACCAGATGAAGAAGTAAACTCGGCCGGTATGCGTGCGGCTGTTAAAGAACTCGTACGTTTACAAGAAGTAGAAGGCCTTAACTATAAACTGTTTTTAAATGGCGAGCCTTCGTTTTCTCAAGGTCCGACAGATACGAAAGAATATATCTACTCGGGGACAATCGGTAAAATCATGCCAGCCGCTTTGTTTTATGGTAAGGAAACGCATGTTGGAGAGCCGTTGAAAGGAATCACAGCGGATTATATGGCTTCCTTTTTAACGCAAGCAATGGAGTGGAATCCTCTGTTCCAAGAGACGGATCGAGGAGAATCTACGCCACTCCCTGTGACGTTGATGCAAAAAGACTTGAAAATCCAATACTCTACGCAAACACCACAACGTGCAGCTGCTTTGTATAATGTCTTTATATTTAAACGGACCGCAGCTGAAGTGATGGATTTATTTGAACAAGTCGCAAATGAAGCGATGACACATTGTAATGAAGCGTATCAAGCGGTTTGTACGCGTGAATCAGCAGACACGATTGGCCATATTCGTGTGTTGCGGTTTGAAGAGTTATTAGATTATGCGACGAAGAAGTTAGGCACAGGGGAAGTTGCACGCTTGAAGCAAGAAGTATTACTGCAGGAAGACTGGGATGATCGCGAACAATCCATTCGAATTGTGGATACATTGATGATTGAATGTCAGGAATTAGGACCAGCAGTTGTGTTGTTCTATGCACCCCCTTATTATCCGGCCGTAAATTCTTCAGACGATCCCCTTGTAATGGAGTCTATTGAATTCTTGCAAGAGAGAGCGCAAGTGTTTGATCTGACGCTAGATCATGTTCATTATTTTAATGGGATCTGTGATTTAAGTTATGTTCATTATGAAGATGAAGGTGATCATTGGAAAGCTTTTGCGAAGAATACGCCTGTTTATGGAGCGACGTATGATATTCCGTTTGAGGATATGCGGAAGTTGACGGCGCCGGTGTTAAATGTCGGCCCGTTTGGTAAGGATGCGCATCAGAAGTCGGAGCGTGTTCATGTTGATAGTGCGTTTAAGGAAATGCCTGTGTTGCTTGAGCAGCTTGTGAAGAAGCTTGCGGGGATGCAGCAGTTGCCGAAGTCTAGGTGATTAGAGAGGAGCTGTTTCAAGAAGGTGTGGTTTATGCCTTCTTGAACGGTTCCTTTTTTGTGTAGGCTGACCCCGCAGTTGTGCCTTCGCTAGTGTGTACAGCGTAGTTTTAGTAAGCTTTGTTACAGGGAAAAACAATTTTGTGTTGGATCGTAGCACGACTTTTTTTAGATACTGAAGTTAGTACAGGTCAGCTTTCTATCATCGCTTCGGCACGTGGGGGATTGCCTCCCGCCATGAGCCAACTAGCAAAGAACGCTAGCTGTCTCATGGCTTCGGCTGACCCCGCAGTTGTGCCTTCGCTGGTGAGTACAGTGTAGTTTTAGTTGGCTTTGGTATTTAGTAAAATTCGCTATCAGACTTTAAAGTACTATAATACTTACTTCCCCTCACCAAACGCAGGCGCCTTACAAGCGGTAGGCGGAGCGATGAGACAGAGAGGTGCACTTCCTTTCTGGCTCATCGCGGGAGCCATCCGCCAGCGCCGAAGTGGGTTCAGTGATGAATTACTTCACTACATACAAAACGGATCGATATGGCTTGAACTTACTACTAGTTTGTAATGTGTCGTAGCGCGACTTTTTACGGTACTAAAGTTAGTGAAGGTCATCCTTCTATCATCGCTTCGGCACGTTGGGGATTGCCTCCCGCCAGGAGCCAACAAGCAAAGGGCGCTAGCTGTCTCTTTGTTTCGGCCGACCCCGCAGTTGTGCCTTCGCTAGTAAGTACAGTGTAGTTTTGTAGTCTTTGGAACTTAGCGAATTCTACTTTTTGACTTCAATGTACTAGGCTAACTAATACCGCACAAAAA
>NZ_JAPMIW010000042.1:0-2989 GCF_033088395.1 Sporosarcina sp. GW1-11
AATAGGTTAAGTCCTCGATCGATTAGTATCTGTCAGCTCCATACGTCGCCGTACTTCCACCCCAGACCTATCCACCTCATCTTCTTTGAGGGATCTTACTTACTTGCGTAATGGGAAATCTCATCTTGAAGGGGGCTTCATGCTTAGATGCTTTCAGCATTTATCCCGTCCATACATAGCTACCCAGCGATGCCTTTGGCAAGACAACTGGTACACCAGCGGTATGTCCATCCCGGTCCTCTCGTACTAAGGACAGCTCTCCTCAAATTTCCTGCGCCCGCGACGGATAGGGACCGAACTGTCTCACGACGTTCTGAACCCAGCTCGCGTGCCGCTTTAATGGGCGAACAGCCCAACCCTTGGGACCGACTACAGCCCCAGGATGCGACGAGCCGACATCGAGGTGCCAAACCTCCCCGTCGATGTGGACTCTTGGGGGAGATAAGCCTGTTATCCCCGGGGTAGCTTTTATCCGTTGAGCGATGGCCCTTCCATGCGGAACCACCGGATCACTAAGCCCGTCTTTCGACCCTGCTCGACTTGTAGGTCTCGCAGTCAAGCTCCCTTATGCCTTTGCACTCTACGAATGATGTCCAACCATTCTGAGGGAACCTTTGGGCGCCTCCGTTACTCTTTAGGAGGCGACCGCCCCAGTCAAACTGTCCACCTGACACTGTCTCCTGCCCGGATCACGGGCATGGGTTAGAAGTCCAATACAGCCAGGGTAGTATCCCACCAACGCCTCCTCCGAAGCTGGCGCTCCGGAATCAAAGGCTCCTACCTATCCTGTACAGGCTGCACCGGAATTCAATATCAGGCTACAGTAAAGCTCCACGGGGTCTTTCCGTCCTGTCGCGGGTAATGCGCATCTTCACGCATATTATAATTTCACCGAGTCTCTCGTTGAGACAGTGCCCAGATCGTTACGCCTTTCGTGCGGGTCGGAACTTACCCGACAAGGAATTTCGCTACCTTAGGACCGTTATAGTTACGGCCGCCGTTTACTGGGGCTTCAATTCAGAGCTTCGCTTGCGCTAACCCCTCCTCTTAACCTTCCAGCACCGGGCAGGCGTCAGCCCCTATACGTCACCTTACGGTTTTGCAGAGACCTGTGTTTTTGCTAAACAGTCGCCTGGGCCTATTCACTGCGGCTCTCTCGGGCTATTCACCCTACCAGAGCACCCCTTCTCCCGAAGTTACGGGGTCATTTTGCCGAGTTCCTTAACGAGAGTTCTCTCGATCACCTTAGGATTCTCTCCTCGCCTACCTGTGTCGGTTTGCGGTACAGGCACCTCCCGCCTCGCTAGAGGCTTTTCTTGGCAGTGTGAAATCAGGGACTCTGGAGATAATTCTCCTCGCCATCACAGCCTAGTGTTATATGAGAACGGGATTTTCCTCGTTCTCCACCTCACTGCTTAGACACACAACCAACTGTGTGCTCACCCTATCCTACTGCGTCCCCCCATTACTCAAACGGCGGGGAGGTGGTACAGGAATATCAACCTGTTGTCCATCGTCTACGCCTATCGGCCTCGACTTAGGTCCTGACTAACCCTGAGCGGACGAGCCTTCCTCAGGAAACCTTAGGCATTCGGTGGAAGGGATTCTCACCCTTCTTTCGCTACTCATACCGGCATTCTCACTTCCAAGCGCTCCACCAGTCCTTCCGGTCTAGCTTCAACGCCCTTGGAACGCTCTCCTACCATTGACCCTAAGGTCAATCCACAGCTTCGGTGATCTGTTTAGCCCCGGTACATTTTCGGCGCAGCGCCACTCGACCAGTGAGCTATTACGCACTCTTTAAATGATGGCTGCTTCTGAGCCAACATCCTGGTTGTCTGGGCAACGCCACATCCTTTTCCACTTAACAGATACTTGGGGACCTTAGCTGGTGGTCTGGGCTGTTTCCCTCTCGACAATGGATCTTATCACCCACTGTCTGACTCCCAAACATAAATCATCGGCATTCGGAGTTTGTCTGAATTCGGTAACCCGGGATGGGCCCCTCGTCCAAACAGTGCTCTACCTCCGAGATTCTTTCGTTTGAGGCTAGCCCTAAAGCTATTTCGGAGAGAACCAGCTATCTCCAGGTTCGATTGGAATTTCACCGCTACCCACACCTCATCCCCGCATTTTTCAACATACGTGGGTTCGGGCCTCCAGTCAGTGTTACCTGACCTTCACCCTGGACATGGGTAGATCACCTGGTTTCGGGTCTACGACCCCATACTCATTCGCCCTATTCAGACTCGCTTTCGCTGCGGCTCCGCTTTCTCAGCTTAACCTTGCATGGAATCGTAACTCGCCGGTTCATTCTACAAAAGGCACGCCATCACCCATTAACGGGCTCTGACAATTTGTAAGCGCATGGTTTCAGGATCTATTTCACTCCCCTTCCGGGGTGCTTTTCACCTTTCCCTCACGGTACTGGTTCACTATCGGTCACTAGAGAGTATTTAGCCTTGGGAGATGGTCCTCCCGGATTCCGACGGAATTTCACGTGTTCCGCCGTACTCAGGATCCACTCTGGAGAGAATGTGCTTTCGACTACGGGGCTTTTACCCACTATGGCGGACCTTTCCAGGTCGCTTCACCTAACACATTCCTTTGTAACTCCGTATAGAGTGTCCTACAACCCCAAGAAGCAAGCTTCTTGGTTTGGGCTCTTCCCGTTTCGCTCGCCGCTACTAAGGGAATCGATTTTTCTTTCTCTTCCTCCGGGTACTTAGATGTTTCAGTTCTCCGGGTATGCCACAAGTACGCTATGTATTCACGTACATGTACTGTCCCATTATGGACAGTGGGTTTCCCCATTCGGAAATCTTCGGATCAAAGCTCACTTACAGCTCCCCGAAGCATATCGGTGTTAGTGCCGTCCTTCATCGGCTTCTAGTGCCAAGGCATCCGCCATGCGCCCTTTCTAACTTAACCTATAAAAGGTCCAACGTCATCCTAGCGATAGGAATCAGAAGGTTAAAAAGTAGATGAA
>NZ_JAPMIW010000043.1:0-1825 GCF_033088395.1 Sporosarcina sp. GW1-11
TTTCATTTGCTGGCATCAATTAAGATACTCATTTTGTTTATGTCACCGACAGAGTCGATGCACAAACGTTTATTTCGTTAACGTTTTGCTGTTCAGTTTTCAAGGTTCATGTAGTTGTTCTTTCGTAAGAGACAACTTTCTAATCATATCAAATCGCCGTCTCACTGTCAACATTTTTTCAAAAACTTTTTTAATTCGTTTTTGGCTAAGTTGCTAACTTCAAAGGCAACGTTATTAAATATACCACCTGTCTATTTAGATTACAAGTGTTTTTATCACTTTACTTAAAACTCTTATAAGTGACTTATCAAAACTAGATGTAACTAGTCAAAATATCATTAGAAAATGGAGTCTATATTGATATACCTGTAAAGGTTAGAGGTTTATAATTAACAATTTAATGAATGAATTTGATATACCGGTGCATAAGATCGAACTCTTTATTGTACCTATCTATCGTTGGGCTGAAATATAGTAGCTGGTCGGCCTAGCACTTGAACCTTATAATATAGGGCACTAATAAGAATTTTTTGCTACTGTTATACAGTTCTTTAATTTCAATCGAGTATGTAAACGGCTATAGCTTCTATAATATATATTTTAAAAGCTGCTTATTCAATTTTTTCTAGTACATGAGTAGTCAATACATCCCGATGTTATTTAACGTTATATAGAATGGGATCCCTCACCTAGCACTCGCTTTTGTGTTTAAAAGGTCGCTTTAGAGCAGCCAGCCACATAACAGTTAGAGTTTCACTTAGTATTTTCTCAATTCACTCAATATAAGTATACTTTTGTGAATACGCAGAGTGAATGATTTTTATCTTCATTTTGGAATGATACATATTCCGACCACCGCCGGACTAGTAGGCAACAATTGTGTTTCAGGTATCCTTCAATTATCTCATCTACTGCATGTGCTACATGATCTTCCAGAATGAAATCTCAAGATCACTTTATTGGTTATTATATGGTTTGAATGTAGGAGTTAGCTGATGTTTAGTAGTTGGATAGCTTTCTTTGGCCTTTAGAGGAAATATAATTTACGCGGCATACTCTTCAGCGATAATCTTGGATTGCACATAAAAACTGCCCCTTCTAAAATGGTGGTTAGTTCAGTTTTATTTATCTTAGATGGGACGACTTTTTGTATTTAATTTCTAAGTGAATTAGAAAAAACTTTAAAAGAAATCATTTTCCAATGAATTTCTGGACAGCTCCCTAGTTTATTTATCTAAGTCATTGCGGATTTCATGTAATTGCTGCTTCATCATATTCAACTAGTCCTTATTCTGTTGAATTGTATCCACACGCTCATTTTGTTCTACAGCATTTAAATAAGCTTTTTCTGCCCGTTCAATGGATGTGACATTACCTACCTCACTGAATGTTCCGTCTTTTCAACAGAATTATTTAAAATTGGGAGAACCATTGCAATTACGCATGGTTGAGCCGTAAAAGATTAAAAGATATTTCTACATTATTCAAAGAACCTATTATTACTAAAACGACTTAAAATCAAATGTTCTGCTATTCTACAGAACTTTCTTAAACAGTATTTTGTAAAAAAAGGTCTTTTAAATGTCAGGAGACCAGCCATTTTCAATAAATACGTTTCCAATCGTGAGCGTGTAGCCCTGTTTCTATCTTAAAAATAGTTTTTTTGAAAACAAAAAAGCCACTCCCCAAAGGGAATGGCTTTGCTTGCCCAGCAACGTCCTACTCTCACAGGGGGAAACCCCCAACTACCATCGGCGCTGAAGAGCTTAACTTCCGTGTTCGGTATGGGAACGGGTGTGACCTCTTCGCTATCGTTACTAGACTG
>NZ_JAPMIW010000045.1:0-1300 GCF_033088395.1 Sporosarcina sp. GW1-11
ATGAGATTTCCCATTACGCAAGTAAGTAAGATCCCTCAAAGAAGATGAGGTGGATAGGTCTGGGGTGGAAGTACGGCGACGTATGGAGCTGACAGATACTAATCGATCGAGGACTTAACCTATTCTAAAAAGTAGTTACTTGAACTACCCAATGTCTTTTATTCAGTTTTGAGTGAACAAAAATTTACTCAAAAAGAATTTTAAATAACACTTGCATTAATTTTTAAAAGTGTTATAATAGTAAATGTCCGCTAAAAGGACAAGTCTGGTGACGATAGCGAAGAGGTCACACCCGTTCCCATACCGAACACGGAAGTTAAGCTCTTCAGCGCCGATGGTAGTTGGGGGTTTCCCCCTGTGAGAGTAGGACGTCGCCAGGCAATTCTTTTCCAAAGCCAGGCAATTCTTTTCCAAAGATCAAGCGTATTGCATGTTTAAAACCTACGAATTTGATTGATAAGAGAATAAGAATTGAATAGTTATTATACCCAGGAGGATTAGCTCAGCTGGGAGAGCACCTGCCTTACAAGCAGGGGGTCGGCGGTTCGAGCCCGTCATCCTCCACCATATTTTCTACACTTGCCGGTGTAGCTCAACTGGTAGAGCAACTGACTTGTAATCAGTAGGTTGAGGGTTCAAGTCCTTTCGCCGGCACCACTTTGTACGAGCCGTTAGCTCAGTTGGTAGAGCATCTGACTTTTAATCAGAGGGTCACAGGTTCGAATCCTGTACGGCTCACCATTTTTTAGTAATATATTGCGGGTGTGGTGGAACTGGCAGACACGCTAGACTTAGGATCTAGTGCCTTCGGGCGTGGGGGTTCGACTCCCTTCACCCGCACTTTTATGCGGAAGTAGTTCAGTGGTAGAATACGACCTTGCCAAGGTCGGGGTCGCGGGTTCGAATCCCGTCTTCCGCTTTTTCATCCTTGCCGGGGTGGCGGAACTGGCAGACGCACAGGACTTAAAATCCTGCGGTAGGTGACTACCGTACCGGTTCGATTCCGGTTCTCGGCACCATTTTCATAATATGCGCCCGTAGCTCAATTGGATAGAGCGTCTGACTACGGATCAGAAGGTTGTGGGTTCGACTCCTGCCGGGCGCGCCATATTACTTATATATTATATATTCTTTATAGTCGGGAAGTAGCTCAGCTTGGTAGAGCACTTGGTTTGGGACCAAGGGGTCGCAGGTTCGAATCCTGTCTTCCCGACCATCTATATGGGGCCTTAGCTCAGCTGGGAGAGCGCCTGCCTTGCACGCAGGAGGTCAGCGGTTCGATCCCGCTAGGCTCCACCAT
>NZ_JAPMIW010000046.1:0-1204 GCF_033088395.1 Sporosarcina sp. GW1-11
TACCAGCCGACTGTGCCAGCGTACGTTATCATGCCTGCCACTCCATGTAAAGTCGCCAGTGGATCTCCCTGTTATCACGCTTAGGCGACCTGTTCGAGCCGATGACTAACCGGACTTTTCTTTAGTTTTAATTGAGGTCGCACATGGTTATAATAAGTAATATAGTCGGCGACAGCTTGCTTCATTTCTTCAGCTGTTTCCGGTTGTGTAAATCCAGGCATTTCCGTTTTCAGCTTACTGAAGAAACTTTCAATACAGGCGTTGTCCCAGCAGTTGCCTCTGCGGGACATGGATTGTGTAAGCTTCATCTTCTTCAGTTGACTACAGTAGCCAAAATTCGTAAATTGGGTGCCCTGATCACTATGTAGAAGGGCACCTTTTTTGTATCCTCTTTCAGCTAAGCGGTCAAGCGCTTGATTGACAAGTTCCTTATCCTGATACTCGCCGATGCTGTACGCCACGATTTCATTATTATATAAATCCATAATACTGCAGAGATAGAGAAAGTCTTTTTCAGGTTTTTTTATTTCTAAATACGTGATATCCATACAGAATTTTATGCCCGGTTTGATTGCGTTGAAATTGCGATTCAATAAATTTTTGATGTGACCGTGTGGTTGCTGCCCATTTTTCCTCGGTCTTCTTCGCTTGGTTTTCAAAGGCATATGATATCTTTCCCGCATCCGTCTGACTCGTTTTACACTGACAATCACATGATATTTTTCATATAAGGCATCTTTAAAGCGCTCATTCCCCAAATTCCCTCCGTGTGTTTGATAGAGAGAAATCATCTGGATAAGTAATGGTTTGTCACGCTCTTCCCGTGTTGGACGTGCGCCTTGCGTTCGCCATTTATAATAGCCGCTTCGGGAAACGCCGGCCGCCTTAGCTAAAAAAGACACTGGATAGGTTGCCCGATACGTCTCGATAAAATAGTATGCTTCCGCCTTTTCGTTCACCTGCCTTTCAGTTCCATAAGCTTTTTTAGGTAATGGATTTCCATCCGTAGGCGCTCATTTTCCTTCTCTAGAGGCAATGTGCGCGTTCTACTTTGACCTGCATTGGCATGCCCCCGCCGATCTTTTAGAGAGTCGAACGTGCCTGTTCTTCTTACGATTTCCACCCACTCCAAAATTCGTCTACGATTTTTAATTCCATGTTCTTCCGCCAGTCTTTTTGCGGCATGCCCTTCAAAATAAAGCTC
>NZ_JAPMIW010000047.1:0-1168 GCF_033088395.1 Sporosarcina sp. GW1-11
GCCTCCCGCCATGAGCCAACAAGCGAAAATCGCGCTAGTTGTCTCATGGCTTCGGCCGACCCCGCAGTTGTGCCTACGCTAGTATGTACAGTGTAGTTTTAGTGGGCTTTGGCACTTACCGAATTAAACCTTTCAACTTCAATGTACAATGCTATTTATTTCCTAACTGAACGAAGGCGCCTTACAAGCGGTAGGCGGAGCGATGAGACAGAAAGGCGATTTTTCTTTCTGGCTCATCGCGGGAGCCATCCGCCAGCGCCGCAGTGGGTTCAGTGATGATCACTTCTCCACATACAGAAGCGTATTGATGTGTCTTGAACAAACTGAATTATTAACCAACTTTCAATGTACTATGCTATTAATTTTCCTAACTGAACGAAGGCGCCTTACAAGCGGTAGGCGGAGCAATAAGACAGAGAGGCGCACTTCCTTTCTGGCTTATTGTGGGAGCCATCCGCCAGCGCCGCAGTGGGTTCAGTGACGAATTACTTCACTACATACAAAAACGGATCGATTTGGCTTGAACTTACTACTAGTTTGTAATGTGTCGTTGCTCGACTTTTTTATGGTACTGAAGTGAGTAAAGGTCCGCTTCCTATCAACGCTTCGGCACGTGGGGGATTGCCTCCCGCCAGGAGCCAACAAGCGAAGGGCGCGCTAGTTGTCTCCTGGCTTCGGCTGACCCCGCAGTTGTGCCTACGCTAGTAAGTACAGTGTAATTTTGGTAGTCTTTGGCACTTACCGAATTAAACCTTTCAACTTCAATGTACAATGCTATTTATTTCCTAACTGAACGAAGGCGCCTTACAAGCGGTAGGCGGAGCGATGAGACAGAAAGGCGATCTTCCTTTCTGGCTCATTGCGGGAGCCATCCGCCAGCGCCGAAGTGAGTTCAGTGACGAATTACTTCACTACATACAGAAGCGTATTGATGTGTCTTGAACTTACTACTAGTTTGTAATGTGTCGTAGCGCGACTTTTTTACGGTACTAAAGTTAGTAAAGGTTGGTTTCCTATCATCGCTTCGGCACGTGGGGGATTGCCTCCCGCCATGAGCCAACAAGCGAAAATCGCGCTAGTTGTCTCATGGCTTCGGCCGACCCCGCAGTTGTGCCTACGCTAGTATGTACAGTGTAGTTTTAGTGGGCTTTGGCACTTACCGAATTAA
>NZ_JAPMIW010000048.1:0-1149 GCF_033088395.1 Sporosarcina sp. GW1-11
CTACTTGCTTTTCCACACTAAACGAAGGCGCCTTACAAGCGGTAGGCGGAGCAATAAGACGGATAGGCGCTCTTCCTATCTGGCTTATTGTGGGAGCCATTCGCCAGCGCCGCAGTGGGTTCAGTGACGAATCACTTCACTACATACAGAAGCGGATTGAAGTGTCTGGGACTTACTACTAGTTAGTATTGTGTCGTTGCTCGACTTTTTTATGTTACTGAAGTTAGTAAAGGTCGGCTTACTAACATCGCTTCGGCACGTGGGGGATTGCCTCCCGCCATGAGCCAACTAGCAAAGAACGCTAGCTGTCTCATGGCTCCGGCTGACCCCGCAGTTGTGCCTACGCTAATGAGTACAGTGTAGTTTTGGTAAGCTTTGGTACTTAGTAAAATTCACTTTTAGACTTCAACGTCCAATGCTACTTACTTTCCCTCACGAAACGAAGGCGCCTTACAAGCGGTAGGCGGAGCAATAAGACGGATAGGCGCTCTTCCTATCTGGCTTATTGCGGGAGCCATCCGCCAGCGCCGCAGTGGGTTCAGTGACGAATTACTTCTCTACATACAAAAACGGATCGATGTGGCTTGAACTTACTACTAGTTTGTAATGTGTCGTAGCGCGACTTTTTTACGGTACTAAAGTTAGTAAAGGTTGGTTTCCTATCATCGCTTCGGCACGTGGGGGATTGCCTCCCGCCATGAGCCAACTAGCAAAGAACGCTAGCTGTCTCATGGCTCCGGCTGACCCCGCAGTTGTGCCTTCGCTGGTGAGTACAGTGACGAATTACTTCACTACATACAAAAACGGATAGATGTGGCTTGAACTTACTACTAGTTTGTAATGTGTCGTAGCGCGACTTTTTTACGGTACTAAAGTTAGTAAAGGTTGGTTTCCTATCACCGCTTCGGCACGTGGGGGATTGCCTCCCGCCATGAGCCAACTAGCAAAGAACGCTAGCTGTCTCATGGCTCCGGCTGACCCCGCAGTTGTGCCTTCGCTGGTGAGTACAGTGTAGTTTTGGTAAGCTTTGGTACATAGTAAAATTCACTTTTAGACTTCAACGTACTATGCTACTTGCTTTTCCACACTAAACGAAGGCGCCTTACAAGCGGTAGGCGGAGCAATAAGACGGATAGGCGCTCTTCCTAT